>JAJYTW010000180.1 GCA_021792855.1 Actinomycetes bacterium | reverse complement strand
TGCAAGGCCAAAGCGCTCTAGTCGTGTCACTAGGCTATATCGCCCTTTCCACCAACCCAGACCCTGCTGACCTGCACGTTCACCATCCGGGAGACACCGGAACCAGCCTGAGCTGCGGAACGCAGGGATCAGTCCGTCGACCAGATACAGCCGGGCACCGGAGATGGCACACTCGGCGCGGGTGATCTCGGGGGCGTCCACCGGCATCACGATGGTCGCCTGCATTCCCGCCCGCGCCGCATAGATCGCCCAGGCCGCGCCCGCATTCCCGTTGGTCGGCATCGCGATGGCGGGTATGCCGAGTTCGTTCGCGCGCGAGACCCCGACTGCGGCACCCCGGGCCTTGAAGGTGCCAGTCGGCAGCAGGCCCTCATCCTTCATCAGCAGGTTCCGCAGGCCCATGGCGGCCCCCATGCGCGGCAGTCGCAGCAGAGGCGTCATACCCTCACCGAGTGAGACCACCATCTCCGGGCTCTGGACCGGGAGCAGTTCGTGATAGCGCCACAGCGTGGGCTCACGATCCCGGAATACCTGCCGATCGACGTTCTGCGCTATTCCCGGCAGGTCGTAGCGGGCAAGAAGCGGTGTTCCGCACGTGCACACCGACTGCGGCACGTGGGCGTCATATTTTTCCTGACACCGGCTGCATTCAAGGAAGCTCAGATAGCTGAATCTCTGCTCCCGCCCGGACGATCCCATTCCGCAGATTCCTCCAATGAATAGTGCTGCTACGCGCTTCGTCTGTCAGCTACTGTCCTCGGTGCCGCATTCTGCCCGGGCGATCAGGGATCGCAGTCGCTTGCGTTCGACTTCGTCCGTGCCCGGAGAATCGGCAATTCCGGTCATCACCGAGGCCAGATGCAGCCTGCACGCCTGCGCTGCCCGGCGCGGGTCACGGCTCATGACCGCCTGCGCCATCGCCTCGTGGTGCTCGAGCCACTTCCACGGCAGGGATCGCTCGTCCCAGATCTGCTCGCGGGCACGCCGCGCCGGGTCGTTCTGCCCGGAATGCAGCAGTCGTTCGGTCGCCTGCACGAGCAGGCTGTTCCGGCAGACGCGAACCAGGGTGGCGTGCACCTCGAAGTCCGTGCGCGGGGAGAGATCCGGCTCTGACAGGGCCAGTTTCATTCCCGCCAGGATCTGACGAACGGCCGGCAGAGCGTCCGGATCCGGTTCGGCCGCCGCGAGGGCCAGCACCTCAGGCTCAAGGATGAGCCTCGCCTCGAACAGGTCTGCCTGCGTGCAGGTCACGTCCGCCGGCAGACGTTCGTGATTGGCGCTGCGCGCGACCGCCGATGTCACCACAGTTCTCCGGCCCTGCCTGGGCGCAACGTAGCCCGCGAAATGCAAGCAGCTCAGGGCCTCCCTGATCGATGGCCGGCTAACGCCAAATCGGGCCGCAAGCTGCTGCTCAGCCGGCAGATACGAGCCGACCGGATAGCGACCGCTCTCAATCGCCGCGATGAGATTATTCGCGATCTGAACATAGACCGGGAGCGACCGTGCTATAGCCGGGAACTCGTTCCCCGCTTCGCTACCGATCACTTGCTTCTCCCGCGTTCCCGGCTATGTCGGTACAGACCCGGTGTCGCCATTTATTAGCTAGCAGACTGCTACTTGTAAGGCAACCTGTCAAGATCCTGATGCGCCAATCTGGCCTCGCCATTACCTTCAGTCCCAGCAGACTCACCGGTCTCTTGTTGACCCAGACGTTCCTGAGATGGCGAGGCGCGGTCGCTGCCCCGGCACGCCAACTGCGGCGGCCAGGTGGCCTGAGACAGGCGGTCGGCCGCGTGAGTGCCGACGGACGCGGCGGCCATCCTCGCCCGAGGCGAGCTACGATTTCCGGCAAATTCACCGACTTATAGTGTCCTGATTCGTCGCTAAGCTCCGTTGCGGAAGCGGATATCGTGGAAGAGTCGAAGGGAGTTCTCCGATGTCGCCTGATCCGTCGCCGACCAGCGCCACCACCCTGGCCCCACCTGCCAGTTCGGGCGCGGATCCCGACCTCGAACTGCCCAGCGTGCGCACGCCGCTGCCGGGGCCGCGCAGCCAGGCCTGGTTCGACCGGGCCGACCCGCACCTGACCGGGGCGATGGCCGACCACACGCTGGTGCCGTTCGTGGAGGCGGCCAAGCGCGGCTACCTGATCG
Organism: Actinomycetes bacterium; assembly: GCA_021792855.1. Lineage (GTDB taxonomy): Bacteria > Actinomycetota > Actinomycetes > Streptosporangiales > Streptosporangiaceae > Chersky-822. The sequence goes on along the minus strand of JAJYTW010000180.1, from coordinate 6,941 downwards.
AGGACGTGGACGGGAACACCTTCGCCGACCACATGTCCGCCTGGGGATCCTCGCCGTTCGGCGCCACCCCCGCCGATGTGCGCGAGGCCATGAACACTGCCTGGGACCGGCACGGCATGCAGATCAGCGGCTGGGTGCAGAACATCCCGGCGCTGGAACTGGCCGAGCGCCTCGCCGCGATCGCGCCCGGCCGGCTCAGCCGGGTGGAGTACTCGGTCACCGGCACGCTGGCGGTCGAGGGCGCGGTGAAGTTCATGCGCGAGGCGTCCGGGCGGCCGCTGGTGATCACCTTCGGCGGGCAGTACCACGGCGAGTCGACATATCTCACCGCGGGCGTGTCCAGCGACCTGTCCAACGTCACGTCCATGCGGGCGCAGTACGTCGCTGGCGTGCTCACGATCCCGTACCCCAACCGGTTCCGGTCGCCGTTCCAGCCTGGCCCCGGGCCGTTCGACGACACCGCGGTACTGGACTACCTGGAGAACTACGTCCTGGTCCAGCAGATCCACCCGGAGCAGATCGCTGGCCTGCTGATCGAACCGGTGCTCGGCGAGGGCGGCGTGCACCTGCCGTCCCAGGCGTTCTGGGACCGGCTCGGCGCGCTGGCCAGGCGCTGGGGCTGGCTGATCTGCCTGGACGAGGTGCAGACCTGCATGGGCAGGTGCGGCGAGATGTTCGCGATGCAGCGCTGGACCGGCATCGACCCCGACCTGATCCTGCTCGGCAAGGCGTTCTCGGCCGGCGGCCAGCCGATCGCCGCCCTGCTCGGCACCGACGAGGTGATGGGCGACTCCGAACTGCATCTGGGCAGCACCTACGGATTCACCCCGGCCGCCTGCGCCGCGGCGCTCGCCGGAATCGACCGGATCGAGGCCGGCGGTGTACTCGACAACGCGCGCGCGCTTGAGCAGATCTTCCTGACCGAACTCGCGCCCAGCCTGGCCGAGTTCGAGCAGGTCGGCGACGTCCGGGCGGCCGGTGCGCTGGCAGCGATCGAGTTCGTCCGGGACCGGGACACGATCCGGCCCGCGCCCCGCTTCCAGGTCGCCGTGCACCAGGCCGCACTGCGCCGGGGCGTCCTCGGCATCACCCAGCGCGGCAAGTGGCACTACCGGCTCCAGCCCGCGCTGACCATGCCGCCGGAGGTCTTCCGCGACACCTGCGACCGGCTCAGGGACGCGATCGCCGAGGTCGCGGCGAATCCGCCGACCGAGCGCGGCAGCGTGCTTGAGTCGGTGGCGGAGGAGGCCAGGTAGGTGCCCGGGGACGCCTCGGTCGACGACATCGACCGGGCCATCATCGCCGAACTCCAGGCTGACGGGCGCCGGCCGTACACCGAGATCGCCCGGACCGTGGGCCTCGCCGAGGCGACCGTCCGCCAGCGGATCCGCCGACTCGAGCGCAAGGGCGTCATCCAGGTCGTGGCGGTCGTCGCCCCGCTGCGCCTCGGCCTGCGGCGGGTGCTGATCGGCGTCCGGGTCCGCGGCCGCACCCTGACCGACGTCGAAGGGCAGTTGCGGGTGCTGCCGGAGGTCGACTACGTCGGCGTGACCACCGGCAGCTACGACCTGGTCCTGATGGCAGCCTGCCTCGATGAGGAGGCCGTGGCCGAACTCGTCACCGAGCGGATCCGCGCGATTCCCGGCGTCGACAGCCTGGATGTGGTCACCATCTTGCGCGAGACCAAGGACGCCTACCGCTACGCTGCCACGTAGCCGGTGCCCGGTAGGCGGCGGCCCTAGGGCATCGGCCGCCCGGATCCGCGGTCTCTGCGGGCGGCAAATAGCTCGGCACGCCGCTACGATGCGGTTTCGCCACTACGCGCCGGGTCAGCCCGCTAGCATGTGACATCGGGCTATCAGTCGTATATGTCCGCTGATTAAGGCAGCAAGCGTTCAGCCATTCCTGGTTATGTGCGTAGTTGAGAGAGACGACCTAGGTGATCTACGAGTACATGGCCGTGGTTCGCTCCATAGAGACAAACTGGGGCGAGATCGCGAGTTTTCCGCCATCCGAGCGCCCCGAGGTGGAATATGAGATCAGCTGGGAACTGTGGTGGCCCAATGCCACCGAGGCTGAATGGCGATCCGACGATACGACCATGACCGCTCTGTTCACCGAACTCGGCCGGGACGGCTGGAAACTGGTCACGTCCAACGTGCTCGACTCGACCATTGCCCCTACCGGCTATGGCTGGCCCGAGGCTGGCATTCCCGTCCGCGAGCGCTGGATCTTCCTGCGAGAGGTCCCGTCGTGACCGACTCCCCCCGGTCGTCTGGTCGCGCCGCCGCCGTCATCCCGGGCATCCACCTTCCCGGCACGATGATGTCCTTCGCCGCCCTGACCGCCCAGGAACAGGCGATCCAGGCGCAATTGCAGATCCTGGCTCAGACCCGCCGCGCCCAGCGTCGTCAGTCCCGTGGCAGGCATCTGCTGCTGCTCAGGCACTAGCCGCCCGGTGCCTGGCCGCCCGGTGCCTGGCTGCCCGGGTGCCTGGCTGCCCGGGTGCCCTATTGCCGTGTCATCGGCGGTCCGAGGCCCCGGGCCGCTAGCGGGTGATCTGCCAGACCACGTCGGTGCCGGTCTCGGACGGCGCCGAAGGCCATAGATCGCGGGTCGGCCGTTCACCGAGCCTGGTGTAGCCGAGCTTCGCCGGGATCCGCCCGCTGGCCGCGTTTGCCGCGTCGTGGTAGATCTCCACCCGGGTGATCTCCGGCAGGCTCAGCGCCGCCCTGGTCAGGGCCGCGGCCGCGTCGGTGGCGATCCCCCGGCCGGTCCAGTCACTGTGCACCCAGTAGCCGATTTCCAGGCCGCCCTCGCCGATCCGCCGGTGCAGGCCAGCGCTGCCAACGATGGTCTCGCCGACCGTGATCGCGTAGTTGTAGGCACGGCCGGCCTCCCACTGCGCCTCGCAGTCGGTCAGGTAGCCGGTCGCACGATCCGCGTCGTAGCCATCCGCCCACGGCATCCATTGCCGCAACTCTTCCAGCGACTCGGTCACGGCGGCGAGCAGCGCCGCCGCGTCCTCCGGCTGCCAGCGCCGGAGACTGACCTGACCGTGGCTCAGTGAGTCTGGCGGATTCGTCATCGGCCCAGAATCGCGGCTCCCCCGGGCCAGCGGCAAGTCATTTAGCCAGCGGTTCGGCCGGCTGCCGGTGCCATGCTCGTCACCGGTCCGGGGCTCAGGCAAGAGCGCGGAAAGTTTGGTGTCGAATAGGCACCAAACTTTCCGCGATCATGAAATCAGCCGCGCCTTCAGCCGATCGAACTCCTCCCGGGTGAGCAGACCCTGCTGGAGCAGGCCGGCCAGCTTGGCGAGCTGGTCCGCGATTGTCGCCTCGGCCGACCCAGCCGCGACCGCGTCGCCCGCATCTTCCTGACCCGGGACCACCGTCCCGCCTGCGATGCCGTCTTCGCCGGCGGCGGCATCCCCGCTGCCGGTGACCGGGCCACCGGGCACCCCGATCCGTGCTGCCTCAATCGCCCGCCGGACGCCGGACATCTCCACCCGCAACTGCTCCGGAGACCGAGTGTTGTCCGTGAAGTACATCTCCCGATCCGCCAGCCGAATCCGCACGGTCGTCTCGGTCCGGGTCGAGGCGTTGACGATCAGCGCCCCGATGAAGGCCAGCAGCAGGCCGCCCAGGATCAGCCCGATCAGACGACCGAAGATGAGCAGACCGATCACGGCGCCCAGGGCGCCGAAGCCGACCGTGGCCAGGGCCACCTCAGCCGCCGGGCGGGCGACCCGGCCGGGTCCGCCGACCTCCACGTCCTGCACGTCGCGATAGGCCAACTCGGCCAGCGAGTCATTGCTGCTCCGCGGCGACACAAGCACACGGTCAGCGAGGAACCGCAGGTCACAGGCCTGCCCTTGGGGCGGCAGGCCGCCGCCGTACCCGCCGGTGAAGACCACCAAGCGGAGGTGCAGCAGCGACTCCGCTTCCCGCGCGGCCTGGTCCGCCGCCGCCTTCAGACGCGCCTCGCGAGCGCGCAACTCCACCGTGGTGAGCGCCGCCGTATCGGGATCGGCCGCGTATAGCGCCTGCCAGGCGCCCTGCCAGCCCTGCTCGGTCAGCGGGAATCGCTCCCGGATCTTGATCGCGCCGGTCCAGCGGAGCCGGGCTAGCACGAAACTCGGCCCTGAGGTGCGGTGATCCATCCAGCCGAGGCTGTACCGCCTGCCACCTTCCAGGATCAGGCGCGGCGCGTCGCGGCTGAGCCGGCCGACCGCAACCTGCGGCATCGGCGGCGCCGACGGCGCGCCCGGGTCCGTCAGCACGGCGTCCCCCGATGTGCGCTCACGCATCGTTCCGCCTCCTTGCTCGGCTACTGCCCGGATCATAACTCGCCGGGGCCTTAGACGACCCTTCCCGCGGCCCTTCGAGAGCGCCGCCCTTACCGCCGGGCGGCACCATCGCAAGCACCACGAACCCGGCGGCCGCGCGGGCCCGGGCGCCAGCCGGCCCGCCGTACCGCTTGTGCGTTTCCTACAAGAACGGGCGCCCAGGCTGCGTGCTGCCCGGCATTGGATAACGTGCGGTGAACGAGCAGGGTAGTAACAGGCACAGGCGGCGCTCCGGAATCCGGACGTCGCCTGCTGCGCGCGGAGCAAGGAGGCTCAACGGGTGTTCGGTCGCATCGCCATCGTCAACCGGGGTGAGGCTGCGATGCGGCTCATTCACGCCGCCCGGGACCTAGCCGCAGAGACCGGCGAGCGGATCGAGACGGTCGCTCTGTACACCGACTCCGACAAGGACGCGACCTTCGTCCGGGCGGCCGACGACGCCTATCCGCTCGGACCCGCGTCCGCCCGCCCGTACCTCGACCACGCGGTGCTGGCCCGGGCGCTGACCGAGACCGGCGCCGACGCCGCCTGGGTCGGCTGGGGCTTCGTCGCGGAGGATCCGGCTTTCGCCGAGTTGTGCGACAAGATCGGCGTGACCTTCATCGGCCCGAGCGCGGACGCGATGCGCAGGCTCGGCGACAAGATCGGCGCGAAGCTGATCGCCGAGGAGGTCGGCGTGCCGGTCGCGCCGTGGAGCCGGGGCGAGGTCGCCACCGTCGAGGAGGCGCTCACGATCGGCGAGCGGATCGGCTACCCGCTGATGCTGAAGGCGACGGCCGGCGGCGGCGGCCGCGGCATCCGGATGGTGGCCTCGCCGGAGGACCTGGCCGACGCCTACGAGCGCACCCGGGCCGAGGCGCACCGTTCCTTCGGCTCGCCCGTCGTATTCCTCGAGCGCCTGGTGACCGGCGCCAGGCATGTCGAGGTGCAGGTGATCGCCGATGGCCACGGCACGGCCTGGGCGCTCGGCGTCCGGGACTGCTCGGTGCAGCGGCGCAACCAGAAGATCATCGAGGAGTCCGCCTCGCCCGTGCTGAGCCCGGCGCAGGCGGCCGACCTGAAGGCGTCGGCCGAGCGGCTCGCGGTGGCCGTCGGCTACTGCGGCGCGTGCACCGTGGAGTTCCTGTACCACCCGGGCGAGCGGTTCTTCGCCTTCCTTGAGGTGAACACCCGGCTCCAGGTCGAGCATCCGGTCACCGAGATCACCACCGGGACGGACCTGGTCCGGCTGCAACTGCACGTGGCCGGCGGCGGCAGGCTCGACGGCGACCGGCCGGGTGAGACCGGTCACGCCATCGAGGCCAGGCTGAACGCCGAGGACCCGGACCGCGAGTTCGCGCCGGCCCCGGGCCGCATCGCCCGCCTGGTGCTGCCCGCCGGGCCCGGCGTCCGGGTGGACACCGGGGTCAGCGAGGGCGACACCATCCCGGGAGACTTCGACTCGATGATCGCCAAGATCATCGCCTATGGCCGGGACCGGGAGCAGGCGCTGGCCCGGTTGCGCCGGGCGATGGCCGAGACGACCGTGGTGATCGAGGGCGGCGCGACCAACAAGAGCTTCGTGCTCGACCTGCTGGACGCGCCGGAGGTGACCGGCGCGACCGCCGACACCGGCTGGATCGACCGGGCCCGCGCGGCCGGCCGCCTGGTCAACCACCGGCACTCGGCGATCGCCCTGGCCGCCGCCGCGATCGAGGCGTACCAGGACGAGGAGGACGTGAGCCGGCGGCAACTGCTGTCGACCGCGCACGGCGGACGCCCGCAGGTGCACCACGAGCCAGGCCGGCCGCTGGACCTCAAGCTGCGCGGGGCGGGGTACCGGGTCCGTGCCTCCCGCACCGGCCCGAACCGGTTCCGGGTCGCCGTCTCGGCCGGCCAGCAGACGCACTGGGCGGACGTCGAGCTTGACCGGTTCGACGAGCACAGCGGCCAGATCGTGGTCAACGGCCGCCGGTTCCGGCTGGTCTCCGACATCTACGGCCCGATCCACCTGGTCGAGGTGGACGGCGTGATGCACCGGATCAGCCGGGACGAGGGCGGCGTGGTCCGCTCCCCCGCCCCGGCTCTGGTGGTGGCGACGCCGCTGGCCGTGGGTGACGAGGTCGAGCCGGGCGCGCCGATCCTGGTGCTGGAGAGCATGAAGATGGAGACGGTGCTGCGCGCGCCGTTCCGGGCCCGGGTGCGCGAATGCCCGGTGTCGGTGGGCAGCCAGGTCGGCACCGGCGCCCCGCTGCTGCGGCTTGAGCCGCTCGGCGATCCCGGCGCGGACGGCGAGCAGGCCGCCGCTGGCCAGGCGGTCGCGGTGGACCTGCCGGCCGCGCCGGACCTGTCCGCGCGCGAACGGGCCGAGCGCGGACTGCGGGACCTGCGGAGCCTGCTGCTCGGCTTCGACCCGGACCCGGAGGACGGCCACCGGGTGCTCGCGGGCTACCTGGCGGCCCGGGCCGAGCTTGGCGACCGCCCGCTAGCGGGCGAGGTGGACCTGATGACGGTCTTCTCCGACCTGTCGGAACTTGGTCACAACCGGCCGGGTGGCGACCTGGAGTCCGAGCCGCACAACCCGGTGCACAGCCCGCGCGAGTACCTCTACAGC
>JAJYTW010000179.1 GCA_021792855.1 Actinomycetes bacterium | reverse complement strand
CTGGTAGTCCGCCTCGTCCGCCTCGCCGTAGCTCACCAGCCGGGGGGCAGAACTCCCGCCGCTCCCCCGGTCGCCGACCAGCCGGGCTAGTCGCCTGGCGCCAGGGTCGTCGGCACAGGTGAGCAGCGAACCACCGGGCGCGATCCGGTCGGCGAAGTCGGCGAAGGCCGCCTCGATCCGGTCCAGGCTGCCGTAGTTGTCCAGGTGGTCGGCCTCGACGCAGGTCACCACCGCCGCGTCGGGCGCGAGCATCAGGAACGAGCCGTCGCTCTCGTCGGCCTCGGCCACGAACACGTCGCCGCCGCCGTCCGCCGCGCCCAGGCCGGTCTCGGCCAGGACGCCGCCGATCACGTAGGCCGGATCAGCACCGCACCGGCGCAGCACGCTGGTGATCATCGAGGTCGTGGTGGTCTTGCCGTGGGTGCCGGCCACCGCGATTCCCTGCCTGCCCCGCATCACCGAGGCCAGCGCCGCCGCCCGGTGCAGCACCGGAATGCCGCGCTGCGCGGCCCGGACAAGCTCGGGGTTATCCGGGCGGATCGCGCTCGAGACGACCAGCGTGTCCGCGCTGTCCAGATGCTCGGCACTGTGCCCGACCCAGACCCGCGCGCCGAGCGCCGCAAGCTGATCGAGCAGGTCCGATGGCACGGAGTCGCAGCCGGACACCGGCACGCCCCTGGCCAGCATGATCCGCGCGATCCCGGACATGCCCGCGCCGCCGATCGCGGCGAAGTGAACTCGGCCGAGACGCTCGAACGGCACCGGCGCCGTCGGGGTTACCAGGCCCATTGCCGAAGTCCTTCCGTCCTAGCCGCCACGGTGGCTGCCCGGGCGCCGCGCCCCGGCACCCGTCCGGGCGTCGATCATCGACAGCACCTGCTCGGCGAGCACCACGTCGGCGTCCCGGTTGCCGACGCCCGCGGCGGCCCGCGACATCGCGGCGACCCGCTCGTGGTCGAGCAGCACGCCGATCAGCACCTCCCGGATCCAGTCCGCGGTCAGGCTGGCGTCGTCCAGCACGATCCCGCCCCCGGCGCGCTCGATCGGCAGCGCGTTCAGGCGCTGCTCGCCGTTCCCGTGCGGGAGCGGCACGTACACCGCAGGCAGTCCCACCGCGGTGAGTTCCGCGCAGGTCATCGCCCCGGCGCGGCAGAGCGCGAAATCCGCCGCCGCGTAGCCGAGGTCCATCCGGTCCAGGTATTCCAGCGCCACGTAGGGCACGTCCGCGCCCGGCGTGGGCACGGCCGACCCGGTCCGGGGCCCGACGATGTGCAGCACCTGGATGCCGACGCCGAGCAGCGTGTCCAGGGCGCCGGCCACGGCCCGGTTCAGCGACGCCGCGCCCTGCGATCCGCCGGTCACCAGCAGCACCGGCAGGTCCGGCCGGAGGCCGAAGTGCGCCCTGGCCTTCTCGCTCTGCGCCAGCCGGTCCAGGCTGGCGATCTGCCGACGGATCGGGATGCCGATGTGCCTGGCGTGGGGCAGCGCGGTGCCTGGCTGGCCGGTGAACACCTGGCGGGTCATCCGCGCACCAAGCCGGTTGGCCAGCCCCGGCCGGGCGTTGGCCTCGTGCACCACGATCGGGACGCCGCGCCGCCTGGCCGCCAGGTACCCGGGTGTGGCCACGTAGCCGCCGAACCCGACCAGCACATCCGCCCTGACCCGGTCCAGGATCTCGGCGGCGGCACCGACCGCGCCGGCCATCCGGCCGGGTACGGACAGCATCGACGTCGACAGCGAGCGCGGGAGCGGCACCGCGGGGATCAACTCAAGGGCGTAACCACGAGCCGGGATGACCCTGGTCTCCAGTCCGCGCTCGGTTCCCAGGCAGGTGATCGCGATCCGCGGATCGGCACGGCGGAGCGCGTCGGCGAGCGCCATCGCGGGCTCGATGTGGCCGCCCGTCCCGCCGCCGGCGATGACCACGCTTGGCACTGTCACACCTCTTTCAGCCGATCCGGCCCCATGGCCTGGCCGGGGCGCCCGCCAGCCTCCCGGGGGCCCGGCCGGCCACGGCGCTGCGCCTGCTGGCCGGGAGCCTCGCCTGGAACTGTACGGCGCGGAGCGGCCGGATGCGGAACTGATCGGCCAGGAAGCCGGTCACGGGGCGTGGTTCCGGCCGCCGCGGGACCGGGCCGCGGTCGCGGCACCCGCGGCGGCTCACCAGGCCCGGCCCGGCCCGGGTCGGAGCGGTACAGGTCGGAGCGGTACGGGTCGGAGCGGTACGGGTCGGATCGGTACGGATCCGGCCGGCGCGACCCCGGAGCAGGCCGACCCCGGGCTGGCCGACCCCGGGCTGGCCGACCCCGGGCTGGCCGAGCGCCGGCTGGCCGATCCCGCCCGCTAAGCGCGCCGAGTCCCCAGATCCCGCTGACGGCGGGCTCGGACGCACCCCAGCTCTCCAGCCGGGCGCCCAGCCAGCCGAGGCCGACCGCGCCGGCGATCCTGGCCCCGATGCTCGGCCCGGCGGCCGCGAGCGCCTCCCTGGCGCCTGGCTCGCGCCGGGCGAACGAGAGCAGCATGCCGATCGCCGTCAGCGAGGCGATCAGCGACGACAGCCCCTGCGAGATTAGCGGCAGCGGCACCCCGGTGATCGGCAGCAGGCCGATCACCGCGCCGATGTTCACCATCGCCTGCACCACGATCCAGGCGGTGGCGGCGGCAGCGGCCAGCCGCATGAACGGATCGGCCATCCGCCGGGCCACCCGGAGGCCGGCGTAGGCGAAGCCACCGTAGAGCAGCACCACGCTCACGGTCCCGACCAGCCCGAGTTCCTCACCCAGGATGGCGAAGATGAAGTCGGTGCTCGCGTTCGGCACCCAGCCCCACTTCTGCCGGCTCTCGCCGAGTCCCACGCCGAACACGCCACCCGACCCGATTGCCCACTTGCCCTGGATGCCCTGCATGTTGGCGCCGAGCGGGTTGCCGGCCGGGCCGAGGTAACCGGTGAGCCGCTGGAACCGGTAGGGGGCGACGACGATCATCACCAGCAGGGCGAACACGATCAGGCCGAGAATGCCGGTAAAGACGCGGCCCGGGGTGCCGATCACCCACAGCAGCGAGAGCAGGATCACCAGCAGCAGGAAGGTGGTGCCCAGGTCGTCCCCGAGCATCACCAGCATCGCGACGAACGCGGCCCCCGGCAGCAGGGGCATCAGCAGCTTGCGCGGATCGGTCAGCTGGCCCAGCCTGGCCCGGTTGGCGAGCAGGTTCGCCCCCCAGAGCAGGAACGCGAGCTTGGCGAACTCCGACGGCTGGATGGTCAGGCCGGCCACCACGATCCACCGCTTGGCGCCGGCCACGGTCGGCCCGAACGCCAGCACCACGAGCAGCCCGCCGATCGCCGCGATCAGCATCGGCGTGGCCAGGGCGCGGAACAGCCTGGCCGGCGCCTTCGACAGCACCCACATCGCGGCCAGGCCGAGCAGCGCGCCGAGTAGCTGCTTGATGAAGACCGAGTACGGTGACTGCCCCACGTACAACTGCGCGGCCGACGAGGTCGACAGCACCATCACCAGACCGATCGCCAGCAGCATCCCGGTGCAGCCGAGCAGCAGGTAATACGACGTCAGCGGGCGGTCCAGGGCGGCCAGCCGACCACGCAGCCCGGTCCGCGGCTGGCCCGCCGGATTATCGGGGACCACCTCGAAGACGCCGCTCGCCGCGCGGCTCACCGCCCCGCCGCCAGCCGCCCGACGGCCGCCGCGAACGCCTCGCCCCGCGCGGGGTAATCGCGGAAGATGTCAAACGACTGCGCGGCCGGTGCGAGCAGCACCGTGTCACCGGGGACCGCGAGCCCCGCCGCCTTCGCGACCACGATGTCCATGACTCCAGTGTCGGTCCCGGTGGCCTCAACCACCGGGACCTGCGGGGCGTGTCGCGCCAGAGCCCGGGCGATCCGGTCCCGGTCCGCGCCAAGCAGCACCACCCCGCGCAGCCGCGGCGCGGCCCGGGTGACCAGCGCGTCGAGGTCGGCGTCGGCACCCTTGAACTGCCCCCCGGCGATCCAGACCACTGAGTCGAACGCGGCCAGCGACGCCGCCGCCGCGTGCGGGTTGCTCGCCTTGGAGTCGTCAACGAAATCCACCCCGCCGACCGTGCCGACCAGGGCGATCCGATGTGGATCGGGCCGGAACCCGGCCAGCGCGCTGGCCACCGCGGCCGCCCCGACGCCGTAGGCCCTGGCCAGAGCCGCTGCGGCGAGGGCGTTCGCGATCACGTGCGGGGCCGGTGGCTCAGCACCGATCCCGGTCACCGCGGCAAGCCGGACGGCGCCGTCACCGAATGCCCGGTCGACCAGGTACCCACCGGACACGCCAAGCTCGCCCGGTTCCGGCTCGCCGAGCCGGAACCGCACCACCCGCCGGGTCCCCGGCGCCGCCTGTGCCAGCGCCGAGGACCTCGGGTCGTCGGCGTTGCCGATCGCGATCGTGCCAGGCGCGAAGATCTTCGCCTTGTCCGCCGCGTAGGCGTCGATGTCACCGTGCCAGTCCAGGTGGTGGGCGGCGATGTTGAGAATCGCCGCCGCGGCCGGGCGCAGCGTGGACGACCAGTGCAGCTGAAAGCTGGACAGCTCGACGGCGAGCACCTCGGGCGGATCGGCGGCGCCGACCAGGTCGATCACCGGGGTACCCACGTTGCCCGCCTCGGCCGCCCGCAGCCCGGCCGCCCGGAGCATCGCCGCCAGCATCCGGACGGTGGTGGTTTTGCCGTTGGTGCCGGTCACCGCCAGCCACGGCTGCCGGGTCCCGTCCGGCCGGACCGGCCGGAGCCGCCAGGCAAGCTCCACGTCGCCGATCACCTCGATTCCGGCGGCGGTCGCCGCGGCGAGCAGCGGCTGATCGGGGCGCCAGCCAGGCGAGGTGACGACCAAGCCGGTCCCCGGCGGCACGGCCCGGGTCGCGTCCGGGCCGAGCAGTGCCCGGACTCCGGTTCCGGCTAGCTCGCGCGCCAGGGACCGCCGGGCGTCATCGTCTCCCGCGTCCACGGCGGTGACCTCCGCGCCGCGCGCGGCCAGCGCCCGGGCCGTGGGCGGACCGGACACCCCGAGTCCGGCCACGCACACCCGCAGGCCCGCAAGCGACGCGGCGAAATCCCCCGCTATGCCGACACCCATTGCAGCCATTCGATGTAGAAGATCCCGAGGCCGAGGCCCACGAACAGGCCGGCGATCAGCCAGAACCTGATCACGATCGTGGTGTCGGCCCAGCCGAGCAACTCGAAATGATGCTGTAGCGGCGCCATCCGGAACACCCGTTTACCGGTCAGCTTGAACGAGCCCACCTGGATGATCACCGACAGGGCGACGACCACGAACAGCCCGCCGAGGATGATCAGCAGCAGCTGGGTCTTGGTCACCACGGCGAGGCCGGCCAGCACGCCGCCCAGCGCCAGTGAGCCGGTGTCGCCCATGAAGATCTTGGCCGGCGGCGCGTTCCACCACAGGAACCCGAAGCAGGCCCCGAGCACGGCGGCGGCCACCACCGCGATGTCCTGCGGATCCCGGATCGGGTAGCAGCTGTTGCTCAGCAGGGACGTGCAGTCGTTGCGCACCTGCCAGTTCGCGATCAGCACGTAGGCGGCCAGCACCAGGATGGCTGGCCCGGTGGCCAGTCCGTCCAGACCGTCGGTCAGGTTCACCGCGTTCGAGGTGCCGGCGATCATGATCACGATCCACAGCACGAACGGCAGCACGCCGATGGCGGGGCCGAAGTCCCGCACGAACGACAGCTGGGGATCGGCCGGGGTCAGCCCGTACGCGTCGGGGTGCCCGAGCACCTCAACCGCGAAGATCGCGCCGACCACCGCCTGGCCCGCCAGCTTCGCGCCGCTGCGCAGGCCCAGGCTGGTCTGCCGGTAGATCTTGATGAAGTCGTCGATGAAGCCGACCAGCCCAAGCCCGGTCATCAGGCCGAGCACCAGCAGGCCGGAGACGGTGACCGGTTGCTTGGTGATCAGGTTGGCGGCGAAGTAGCCGATCAGCGACGCGATCACGATCACGGTGCCGCCCATGGTCGGAGTGCCGCGCTTGGTCTGGTGGGTGGCCGGCCCCTCCTCCCTGATCGGCTGGCCGTAGCCGCGGCGCCGGAACAGCCGGATTGCCAGCGGCGTCCCGAACAGGGCGAGCAGCAGCGAGATCGTCGCCGCCACGATGACCGTCTTCACGAGGCGTCTCCCGGCCTGGCCAGCGCCAGCGCGACGGTCTCTAGCCCGATCACGCGGGATGCCTTGACCAGCACGATGTCACCCGGCCGCAGCCGCTCGGTCACCGCCGCGACGGCCGCGTCGGCATCGGGCACCGCAAGCAGTTCGCCGGCGTAGCCGGGCACCGACTTGGCGCCGGTCAGGATCGGCGCGGCGGCCTCGCCCACCGCGATGATCCCGGTCAGCCCGGTCCGCGCGGCCACCACCCCGGCCTGCTCGTGGAACTCCGCCGACCGCTCGCCAAGCTCGGTCATCGGGCCGAGCACGGCGTAGGCGCGGCCGCCGGCCGCCATCACGCCCAGCGCGGTCAGCGCCGCGGTCATCGCCTCCGGGCTGGCGTTGTAGGCGTCGTTGACGACCACCACGCCGTCCGGCCGCTGGGTGACCTCCATCCGCCACTTGCTCCCGGCGGTGGCCTCCGACAGCCTGGCGGCGATCTCCGGCAGGTCCATGCCGAGTTCAGCGGCGAGGCCGGCGGCGGCCAGCGCGTTGGTGACGTTGTGCTCGCCGTGCAGTCGCAGCTCCACCTGCGCCGACCCCCGCGTAGTGACCAGCCGGAACCGCGGCCGGCTCAGCCGGTCCAGGCTGACGTCCTGTGCTCGCAGATCGGCTCCGGCCGACCGGCCGAAGGTGACCACCCGGGCGGCGGTTCGCGCCGCCATCGCCGCGACTAGCGGGTCGTCGGCGTTCAGCAGCGCCACGCCGTCGGCCGGCAGCGCGGCGGGAAGCTCGGACTTGGCCGCGGCGATCCCCTGCTGGCCGCCGAACTCGCCCGCGTGCGCGTTGCCGACGCAGAGCACCGCGCCCAGTCGGGGCGGCGCTATCCGGCACAGCGCGGCGATGTGCCCCGGGCCGCGCGCGGATAGCTCTGAGATCAGGTACCTGGTGCCGGCGTCGGCGCGCAGCACCGTCAGCGGGTGACCGATCTCGTTGTTGAACGAGTTCGGCGGCGCCACCGTCGGACCGAGCGTGGCCAGCAGATGCGCGGTCAGGTCCTTGGTGGTGGTCTTGCCCGCCGATCCGGTGATCCCGACGACGACGAGGTCGGGCAGCAGGTCCACGACCGCCCTTGCCAGGGCGGCCAGGGCCGCGGGCACGTCCGGGACGATCAGGGCCGGCCCGCCAGTGGGCCGGGATCCGAGGGTCGCCACCGCTCCGGCCGCAACGGCGGCGGCGGCGAAGTCGTGCCCGTCGACGCGGCTGCCCGGCAGCGCCGCGAACAGTGCGCCGGGGGCCGCCTGCCGCGAGTCGATCACGACCGGTCCGGTGACCAGCGCGTCCGGATCGACCGGGCCGTCGAGCGCCGCGCCGGTGATCGCCGCGATCCTGGCGACGGTCAGCGGGATCATCGCGCCTCCCCGGCCAGTCGGGCGGCGATCGTGCGCGCCGCGACCTCGCGGTCGTCGAACGGGATCACCTGATCGCCGACGTACTGGCCGCGCTCGTGCCCCTTGCCGGCGATCAGCACGACGTCGCCCTTGGCCGCGCCGCCGATCGCCAGCCCGATGGCTCGGGCCCGGTCGGGCTCGATTATCACGTGGGCCCGGTCTTCGCGCGGGACCTGCAGGGCGCCGGTCAGCATGGCGGACAAGATGGCAAGCGGATCCTCCGATCGAGGGTTGTCGCTGGTGAAGATCGCTACGTCGGCAAGCTCGGCGGCGGACTCGCCCATCATCGGCCGCTTCGCGGTATCCCGGTCACCACCGCAGCCGAGCACGATCCGCAGGCTGCCGCCGGTCACCGGACGCAGCGCGGCCAGCACCGCCCGCACCGCGCCAGGCTTATGGGAGTAGTCCACCAGCACGGTGAAATCCTGGCCGGCCTCTACCCGTTCCAGCCGGCCGGGTACGCCCGGGCAGGCGGATACCCCGGCCACCGCCGCCGGCAGGTCGATGCCGGCCTCGACCAGCGCCACGATCGCTGCCAGCGCGTTCGCCACGTTGAACGGTCCGGGCAGCGCGATGCACACGTCGGACTGCACCCCGCCGGGCCCGATGACCTGGAAGGTGGAGCCGTCGGCGCCGCACCGGACGGCGACCGCCCGCCAGTCCGCGTCGGCCCGGCCGTCGGCCGAGTAGGTGGTCACCGGGATCGGGGCCTGGGCGGCCAGTCGCCGGCCATACGGGTCGTCGGCGTTCACCACGCCCGCGCGCGCGTACCGGGGGGTGAACAGCTGCGCCTTGGCGGTGAAGTAGGACTCCATGTCGCCGTGGAAGTCCAGGTGGTCCTGGGACAGGTTGGTGAAGACCGCCACGTCGAACGAGGTGCCGGCCACCCGGCCGAGTGCCAGGGCGTGGCTGGATACCTCCATCGCCGCGGCGGTGACGTGCTCGGCCACCATCAGCGCGAGCAGGCCCTGCAGGTCGGTCGCCTCCGGCGTGGTCAGGCCGCCATCCTGGGTGCGGTCGCCCACCTTGGTCTGCACGCCGCCGATCAGGCCGGTGCGGTGCCCGGCCATCCGCAGCCCGGACTCGATCAGGTAGCTGGTGCTGGTCTTGCCGCTGGTCCCGGTGACCCCCGCGAGCAGCAGGCTGCCGGACGGATCGCCGTAGATCCAGGAGGCGACCTCGCCCAGCCTGGCCCGGGGATCGGAGACCACGAAGACGGGCAGTCCCGAGGCGATCGCGCGATCCCGCCCGGCCGGGTCGGTGAGCACCGCCGCCGCGCCCGCGGCCGCGGCGTCGGCGCAGAATTCGGCGCCGTGATGCCTGCTGCCCGGCAGCGCCACGTACAGGTCACCGGGCAGGACACCGTGGGAGTCATGCGTGACACCGGTCAGGCCCAGCAGGTCACCGGGCACCGCGGGGGACGCCTCCGGGCCGCCCGGCTGCCGCAGCCCGAGCAGCGCGGCGAGTCCGGCGAGCGGGCGCGCCGGAACAGATCGTGGTCTCAGAGC
>JAJYTW010000178.1 GCA_021792855.1 Actinomycetes bacterium | reverse complement strand
GCAAGGCCAAAGCGCTCTAGTCGTGTCACTAGGCTATATCGCCCTTTCCACCAACCCAGACCCTGCTGACCTGCACGTTCACCATCCGGGAGACACCGGAACCAGCCTGAGCTGCGGAACGCAGGTGTCGCTGCCGCGATCGATTACCTACTTCGCGACCATCCAGACGGGCCAGCCGGAAGTGAACGCTGGATCGCTCCGCTGCCGAAACTGTGACCAATCCCGGCTCACCACACGGACGGACGCGCTGAGCCGATCAGCGCAGGTCACGTTCGCATCTCGCATCCTCCGCTCATCTGACCAGGCACGATGCGCTGACGTCGATTCGCGATCATCGCTGCGATGACGTGCCTACGGCGGACCGCTGACTCTCGGCATCCGCGCGGCGTCCGCGCTGGTCCACCCCGGCGGATGCAGGATCGCGGCCCAGGCGGTCGGGATCTCGGGGCCGTAGTAGTGGCCGTATCCCGGTGTCGTGCTGCTGACGATCAGGTCGGCCGAGATCTGCCAGAAGGTGACGAACGGGTACCACTGCATCGTCGAGGGCACGCCGGGGCCGCGCGGTTCGGCGAGCCAGTCCGGCTTGTGCCAGAGCAGGGCGGGCGACCACCAGACGACGGGGTCCGAGGCGTGCTGCAGGTAGACGACCGCCGGGTGGCTCAGGCCGCCGCCCGGCAGGCGCAGGTCGCCGGGCGAGCCGGCGAACCGGACAACCCGGCCGTTTCCGTACACGGGCAGTCGCTCGGGGCTGCCCGGGACGCGGCCGGCGGTGAGTTCCTGCCGGACCTCGGTGCTGTTCGGCGCGCCGACGAACAGCGCACCGCTGGTGCGGGCCGTCATGTCGGCCACGCCGGAGAACGCCGCTTCCGCGCCGTAGGCGCCCAGGCTCTCGCCGAAGATCACGAGCCTGGGGCGGTGCTCGCGGGGCAGCGTGGACCAGTAGCCGTAGACGGTGTCGAACAGCGCCCGCCCGGCCTGCCGGGCCTGGGGGCGCTGCGCCGCGAACGCGATCCAGCTTGGCAGGTATGAGTACTGGACGGCGGCGATCGCCGTGTCCCCGCCGTACATGTACTCCAGCGGGTCGGCCAGCGAGTCATAGACCGACCCCCGGCCGGTGGGCACCGCGATCGCGAGCAGCGCCCGGCGGAAGGCACCCGTCCGCTTAAGTTCCCGGAGCGCCAACGAGGCCTCCGCCCGGATTGTTGGCGCCGAGGCGAGTCCGACGTAGACGCGGATCGGCTCCACCGCATGGCGGCGGGTCACCCGCTCGATCTGCGCCGGGGTCGGCCCGCTGGCGACGAAGGCGCGTCCCTCCATGCCCAGCGAGGACCAGTTCACCAGGGATGAAGGGCTTCCGGATCGCAACGGGGACACCGGGCGGGCCAGTCCGGGCAGGCTGCCCCCGTTCGTGGCCGAATAGCCCACATCGACCGCGCGGAGCAGTACCTGGTTGGTGACCAGGGCCGCCAGGCCGAGCACGGCCGCGGAGACCACGCCCACGGAAATCAGCCGCGCCGCGGGGACGGGCAGGTAGCGCCGCAACCGCCCGGCCAGCGACCCGTGCGCGTCATGGATCAGCCGTGCGGCGCCGACAATCCCGGCCGCCATGAGCACCGCGACCGCAAGCTCGGCTGGGTACGCGGGCGGACTGGGCGCGGCGACCCCCACCGCCCGGCGGATCGGGGCCTCCCAGCGCGAACTGAGAACCGTCACCAGCGGAACGCTGATCGCGGACAGCGCCGCAAGGGTGTACCAGGCGCGCTGCCGCATCCGCGGGCCGGGGCGCGGGATCCCGGCATGGCGGGCCAGCCACGCGATGGCCACGCCAAGGCCGTAGCCCTGGGCCAGCGCGATGCCGGAGACGATGCCCTGCACGATCCAGGACCTGGGCAGCAGCGACGGTGTGAGCGAGACGATCACGAGCAGCCACCCCAGCGCCACCCCGGGGAAACTCAGATGCCGCGCGTAGTGCCGCAGCCAGTGCCGGACGCCGGCCAGCCGGTGGCTTGCCGCTGAGCCGTGGCGCGCCTGGTCAGCTACCCGATCAGCTTCCATGCCAGCACCCCGAAGAGCACCCCGAGCGCGTTGGTTGCCCAGTGCATGCCCGCGCTCGCCAGCAGGCTGCCGCTGCGCCGTCGCAGTTCGCCGGCCACCACTCCGCCGAGTGCGGTGAACGCGACGGTGGCCGCGATGGTGATCACTCCGGCGGCGGTTCCGGCGTGGCTCATCACGTCGTTCACCCCGCGATTGGCCGAGTCCAGGTGCAGCGACGGCAGCACATGCCACAGGCCGAACAGCAGCGACGAGGTGATGAGTACCCGCCACACCTTCATGTGGCGCGACAGCATGCCCCACAGCACCGACCGGAAGGCGACCTCCTCGATCAGGACCGTGCCCACCGGGATGATCACGAACGCGGTCAGCAGCGCCCCGGACAGGCCCAGGTGATAACGGCTGTCCAGGAACGCGGGGCGGCTCAGCGGCAGCAGGATGCCGGCCAGGTAGATCCCGGCGACGACGGCGATGGCGCCGCCGCCCCACAGCAGGCCGGAGCGGAGCCGGTCGCGGCCGAGGCCCAGTTGCGCCCAGGTCAGCCCGCGGTAGCGGGCGAACCCGAGCAGGGCAAGCGCGGCGACGGGGGCGATCCACAGGCCGTCCCGTGGCAGGTAGTGCTCGGTGAGGTTCAGCAGGACGAGTGCGGCGACCACAACGCCCGTGCCAAGGACCGCGGCCCGCCGGACCCTGTCCCGCGCCCGGGACAGATCACCGCTCAACTCGGACACATCGGTTACTGACACGCTTGTACCTCCGTCAGGACAACGCCTGAGCAGCGTGTTTTCGTCCGCCTCCCACACTCGCCGCGATAGCGCGGGCGTGGCAGTGCCCAACGTCCCGACGTGGGTCTATCGATCGGGCCGGACGTCGCTGAGTTCGTAGTGCAGGGTCCGGGTCCGCATGAGCCGGTGGGCCAGCGGAACGACGAGGCCGTGCAGCAGCGGGTACTTGCGGGAAAGCAATCGCGCCGCCTGGCGCGCCTCCGTGCCGCCGAGAAGCCGGGCCCTGGCCCGCACCATGGCCCCGGTCGGCGTGCCGCGGAAGGTCGACGGGCAGAACCGGACCTCGGGGAAGTTGCGCAGCCGCTTGCTCTTGCCCGCCTTGGCGTAGCTGCGGATGTAGCCGCGGTCGCCGCGCACGGCGATGCTCACCGGCGTGGGTACCCAGGCGCCGTCGCGCCGCCTGGTGTGCAGCAGGACCGTGCCCTGCCGGGCGAACGGCCGCAGCTCTGGTGATGGCCGGTCTGGGGTGCTGACGGTCTCCACTAGTCCTTCCCTCCTGGTCTGGTGTCGGTGTCACCACCTACGACGAGATACCGGGCCTGGCTGTGACGGCCGTGGCGTGGTTGCATCGGGACATGACCGATCCCGGTCCGGCGGACGGCGGCCTGCGGCCGCTGATGTTCTCGGTCGCCTACCGGATGCTGGGCAGCGTCACCGAGGCCGAGGACGTCGTCCAGGATGCCTTCCTGCGCATGCATGTCAGCGCTCCCGCAGACCTGCGCTCGCCCGCGGCCTACGCGGTGACCGTCACCACCCGGCTCGCGATCGACGCGCTGCGAGCGGCGCGCCGCCGCCGCGAGCAGTACGTCGGCCCGTGGCTGCCCGAGCCGCTGATCGACTCCGGGCAAGCCGACCCAGCGCGGCGCTTCGAGATGGACGAGACCGTCTCGGTGGCCTTCCTGGTGCTGCTGGAGCGGCTGTCGCCGGTAGAGCGGGCGGTGTTCGTGCTCCGCGAGGCGCTCGGCTACTCCTACGCCGAGGTCGCGGTCGTTACCGGCCGGACCGAGGCAGCGTGCCGGCAGGCCCTCCACCGGGCCCGCCAGCGCATCGCCGACGGCAGGCCCAGGTTCGAGGCGTCCGCCGCGGAGCGGGACCGGCTGGCCGGGCGGTTCTTCGCCGCCATCCGGGACGGCGACCTGGCCGGTCTGGAGGACGTGCTCGCCGCCGATGTCGTGTTCTACGGCGACGGTGGCGGCGAGGCTCCCGCGGTCCGCAAGCCGGTGTCCGGGCCGGTGCGGGTCGGGCGGTTCCTGCTGGGACTCGCCGGCCAGGCCGGCCGCGGCGGCTTCCTGCTGGAGCCGGCCTCGGTCAACGGCCGTCCCGGCGCCCGCGTGTCCGCGCCCGACGGCGGCGTGCTTGCCGTGCTCGCACTGGACCTCCGCGACGGCCAGATCGCCGCCATCTATAACCAGATCAACCCCGCGAAACTCGGCCACCTCGGACCTGTCGGCGACCTGGCCGGGCTGCTGGCACCCGAAGGTTGACAAGGGGCCGGGTGCGCGACAGCGGCAGCGCCATCCGAGCTCCGGTGGTAATAAAGTTGCAGTGAGCTGAAGACTTAGTAGCGGAATGAGGCAGCGGCTTGAGTGGCTCATCCTCTGGGCGCCGCGCCGATCACCGGCTGGCGACTGACCTGGCCCTGCGGCGGGCCGCGTTCATACTCTTCGCTGAGCGCGGATACGCGGCCACCAGCACCGACGACATCGCGCGGGCCGCGGGGGTCTCCCCGCGGACCTTCTTCAATTACTTCGCCGCCAAGGAGGCGCTGTTCTTCCTGCCCGAGCAGCCTCTGGCCGGCGTTCTCGCCGCGTCGATCGGCGCGCGCCCGGCCGGAGAGGACCCGGTTCGCTCCGTTACCGTCGCATCGATCGAACTGTTCCGCCTGATAGAGACGGTGATCGCGACCGACCGGGACCTCGGACTGACCAGCCTGCGGCTGATGCTGACCGACCCTGATTGCCGGCCGTTCCTGGAGCGGCGGCGGGACCTGGCAGAGCGGACGATGTGGCAGTCCCTGGTCAGCCGGGGGGTCTCCCCGGCCGATCTGAGCTGCCGGGCGATCGTCGCGGCAGTAGTCGCGGCAGGCTGGGTCGCGCTCGCGGCCTGGGTCGAGTGCGACGGATTGGAGTCGCTCGGCGCCCTCCTGGCGCGCTGCCTGCTCGGCCTGCCCGAACCCGCCCGGCTCGCGGCCGGAGTGCTGGGAGAGGCGTCGGGGAGCTAGCCCGCGCCTCGTCCTCCGGCGATGAAGCTTGCAGTTGGCTGCAAGTAGATGGTGCAATAGCCGCACTTCGCATAGATGTCTTAAACCGCAGGAGGGGATCTATGAGGAAGATGGTGCTCGTACTCGCTGGAGCAGCCATAACGGTCATTGGCGCGTTTGGGCCGTCGTCGGCTGCCTTCGCCCGCACGGGCGCACCATCGGCCAGCACGGTGACCGGGAGCATCACCTGCGCGAGCGGCACCTCCGGGGCGATCAGCATCACGCCGGTTGACAAGAACGACATGGCCACCGGTGCGCCCCTGAGCCTCGGGTGCGGCCAGTTCTCGCCCGGGACGGCCTCGGAGCAGGTGAGCCCGGGCACCGTGGCCTACAACTACAACGGCTCCTACTACCCGATCGGCGCTTCGACCACGACGTCGTGCGGGCCGAATGCGGCGAACCTCGGCACGTCGGTGACCTGCTCGACCACCGGCGCCGCCATCACCTTCAATCTCGTCGGACCGCACCATCACCGGCGCCACCGTCACCACCACCATGACGACGAAGCCGGGAGAATCCCGGCGGCAAGGGTATAGTCCGCGCTCGTCCCGCGCTGCGGGGTGCCGGGCCGGTGCTGGCCCGGCACCCCGCGTACAGTCGCGGCTATGCCTGCCTATGTCATCGTCGAGACCAGCGTTACCGATCCCGAGCAGTACCAGCAGTACATGGCCGCGTCACCGGGAGCGGTCGCCGAGGGCGGCGGCCGCTTCCTCGTCCGGGGCGGCGAGCATGTCGTGCTCGAGGGGGACTGGCAGCCCAGCCGGCTCGTGGTCCTGGAGTTCGAGGACCTCGCCGCGGCGCGGCGCTGGTATGAGTCCGAGGCCTACCAGGCCGCCAGGAAGCTTCGCGAGGGCGCGGCGCGGTTCCGGATGGTCGCCGTCCAGGGCGTCGGCTAGCTCTTCCGGAGCCTGTCGTCGACAAGATCTGCAATGTCTGGTCCGTGGCAGCCCACATGCGGCAACCGCGCGTGACAAGCCGCAGTAGCAGCGGAAAGCAGACAGGTCAGGGCGGTGCCCAGGTGGCCAGCAGTTCCGCCGCGCGCTGACGGTGCTGCGGCAGGCGCTCGGCGTAGAGGACGTACCAGACGGTCATGTGCAGCCGCCGCAACTGCTCGCAGACATCGAGCATATTGGCGTCGACCAGGTTGACGTAGGCCGCCAGGACGAGGTCACGGTTGAACCTCGGACTGGCAGTCGCGGCGGCGACGTCCCAGGCGACCGGGCCCCGGCAGAGATCCTCGAAGTCGTGCCAGATCCAGCCGGCGGCGGTCCGCATCAGGTTCCCGGCGCCCGCGTCGCCGTGCAGGATCTGAGTATCGGGCGCTGTCGCGGCCAGTGATTCGGTTAGTCGCGAGTATGCGGCGGTCAGCGCGGTCCGGTCTTGGTCGCTGAGAACCGTCCTCGGCCTGGCCAGGAGAGCCGGGATGTCATCCAGCGGAGACAACGTCGGCAGCGGCGCCCGGTAGGCCCGCAGCACGTGATGCAGGTCCCGCAGCATTGTCCCGATGACGTCCTCGCCCGGTGGCGGGCCATCGGAGCGGCCGACATACCGCCAGAACGACATCACCCGCCCGGCGTGCCGGTGCACCACCGCCGGAACCTCGGCGGCAGGCGCCAGCACCGGCGCGCCCGCCGCGGTCAGGAACCCGGCCACGTCCAGTTCACGCTGGAGCGAGCCTGCCGCATCCGGCCGGATGACGGCCGTGCTGGCGGCGACCTTCGCTACCACCGGAAACGGGCTCAGCCGGACGATCACGTTCGCCCCGTCGGCGAGCACGACCGGCTCGGTAGCAGGCAGGCCAAGCCGGGCGGCCACCGCCACGGCGGCGCGCACGGCAACATCCCGCACATCATCGGCCACGCCTCAGTATCCCCGACTGGTTCGCGCCGCCCGTACGGCCTACCCGGACCCGGTGATCTGCTGGTATAGCCGCTCGGCGGCGGCGTGCATCTGTTCGGTCATGGTGGTGCTGCCGGTGTGGCCGGAGTCCTCGATCATGACGAGTTCCGCGCCGGGCCAGGCGCGGGCAAGCTCCCAGGCGGTATAGGCGCCGCCGCTAAGGTCGTCGCGGCCGTGGATCAGCACGCCGGGAATGCCCGCCAGTCGGCCGGCCTCGCGGATCAGCACGCCGTCCGGCAGGAAGCCGTCGTGGGAGAAGTAGTGCGAGCAGATCCTCACGAACGCCAGTTTCGCGTCGTCGGGCTGGTCGCTGTAGGCCCCCGGACTGCCGTTGCTTTCCTGCGAGATGACCGCGTCCTCCCAGGCGAGCCACTCGGCAGCGGCCCGGGACCGGACGCCAATGTCGGGGTCCTCCATCATCTGCGAGTACGCGGCAAGCAGGCCGGTGATCGGCGGCGCGGTATCGGTCGGCAGCCGGTAGGTGCCGGCCAGGCCGGCGAATCCCACGAACCGCGCCCAGGCCTCCGGGAAGAACCGGCCCGCGCCCCGGTACAGCCAGTCGATCTCCAGCCTCCTGCTGGAAGTCACGCTGAGCATCAGCATCCCGGCGACCCGGCCGGGATGCCGCTCGGCGTACGCCAGGGACAGCGTCACCCCCCAGGACGCGCCGCGCAGCAGCCACTTCTCGATGCCGAGGTGCTCACGCAGTCGCTCCATGTCCGCGAGCAGATGCCTGGTCGTGTTCAGCCTCATGTCGGCCGCGGGATCGCTGGCGTGCGGTCGGCTGCGCCCGCAGTTGCGCTGGTCGAAGAGGACGATCCGGAACCTCGCCGGGTCCAGGGACCTCCGGGCGCCCGCTGAGCATCCCGAGCCCGGGCCGCCGTGCACGATCAGGGCGGGCACGCCATCGGGGTTGCCGCAGGTCTCCCAGTACACGAGGTTCCCGTCGCCGGTATCCAGCAGGCCGGTCTCGTACGGCTCGATCTCCGGATACCCCGGCATGCGAATCATCCTAAGCTGTCGTAATTACCGAAAAGGTAAAAGTCGCCCTTGTCGGAGTCGGTAATAACACGTCTGCCCTGGTGCAGGGCGTCGCCTTCTACCGTGCCACCGGCAGCGACGTGGGCATCCGCCGGCCCGACATCGCCGACGTCGAGTTCGCCAGCGCCTTCGCGATCTCCGACGACAAGATCGGCCGGGATCTGCACGACGCGATCTTCCTGCCGCCCAACAACTATCCCCGGCTTGTCGAGCGCCTGCAACCGTCCGGCGTGACGGTGCAGCGCGGCCTGACCGGTCCGGCCGAGATCGGCCGGGTCGCGGGTGCCCTGGCCGGCGCCGAGGTGCTGCTCTACTCCGCGCCCAGCGGCCACCCGGATAGCGCCCGCGCCTACGCGGAGGCGGCCCTGGCGGCGGGGGTCGCGTTCGTCGACACCACCTCCGACCCGATCGCCCGGGATCCGGAGACGCTCGGCCGCTTTGCCCGGGCCGGCCTGCCGCTGATCGGTGATGATCTGGCCAGCCAGTTCGGCACCTCGGTCGTGCATCACGCCCTGCTCGACCTGCTCCGTGAACGGGGACTGACCCTGGTCAGCTCCTATCAGGTGAATCTGGGCGGCACCGAGGACTTCCGCAACCTAACCGAGAACGGGGCCGCCAAGATGCGGTCCAAGCTGAACGCCGCGGGCTCCGGCCAGGTGGCCGTCGCTCCGTTCGGCTACCTGCCGCACCTGAAGTCGCAGAAGATCGCGCACCTGAACATCGAGGCGCAGGGCTGGGGCGAGACCGCGGTCAGCCTCGACGTGCACCTGAGGGTGCAGGACCCGAGCGGTGCGGCCGGCGTCAACATCGACCTGATCCGGATCGCCGCCGCCGCGCTCCGCGAGGGCCGCGGCGGCTACCCGGAGCAGGCCGCCGCGCTGCTGAAGTCCCCGCCGGGCACCGCGATCTAACCCGGCGATGTCCAGGATCGCGCGAAACTTCGGCTATCCGGTTGATGAATTGCGGAAGCTGTACCTGCGTTCCGCAGCTCAGGCTGGTTCCGGTGTCTCCCGGATGGTGAACGTGCAGGTCAGCAGGGTCTGGGTTGGTGGAAAGGGCGATATAGCCTAGTGACACGACTAGAGCGCTTTGGCCTTGCA
>JAJYTW010000177.1 GCA_021792855.1 Actinomycetes bacterium | reverse complement strand
GCTAAAGACCACGCTGGACACGTACAGTCACCTGTGGTCCACGAGGGCCACTGTGGAGGCCGTCTTCAAGAGCCGGACGGAACAGAGCCGGAACCAGTCGGTTGCCCGATGATTCCGGCCCTGGTCAGCCGCTATTTCCTGGTCAGCAGTCGAAGTACATCTCGAACTCGTGCGGGTGCGGGCGGAGCCGCAGCGGGTCGATCTCGTGGGTCCGCTTGTAGCTGATCCAGGTCGAGATCAGATCGTCGGTGAAGACGCCGCCGTCGAGCAGGTACTCGTGGTCGGCCTCCAGGCTCTCCAGCACCTTCTCCAGCGAACCGGGTACCTGCGGGATCGCCAGCGCCTCGTCCGGCGGAAGTTCGTACAGGTCCTTGTCGACCGGCTCCGGCGGCTCGATCTTGTTCTTGATCCCGTCCAGGCCGGCCATCAGCATCGCGGCGAATGCCAGATACGGGTTGCTGGACGGGTCGGGCACCCGGAACTCGATCCGCTTGGCCTTCGGGCTCGGCCCGGTGATCGGGATCCGGACGCAGGCCGACCGGTTCCGCTGGCTGTAGACCAGGTTCACCGGCGCCTCGAAGCCCGGCACCAGCCGGTGGTAGGAGTTCGCGGTCGGGTTGGTGAAGGCCAGCAGCGACGGCGCATGCCGCAGCAGGCCGCCGATGTAGTAGCGGGCGGTGTCCGACAGCCCGGCGTAGCCGACCTCGTCGTAGAACAGCGGCGTGCCGTCCTTCCACAGGCTCTGGTGGCAGTGCATCCCCGAGCCGTTGTCGCCGAAGATCGGCTTCGGCATGAAGGTGACGGTCTTGCCAGCCGCCCGGGCGACGTTCTTGATCACGTACTTGAACATCATCAGGCTGTCGGCCATGTGCAGCAGCGACCCGAACCTGATGTTGATCTCGGACTGGCCGCCGCTGCCGACCTCATGGTGCTGCATCTCCACGGTGATGCCGCAGTCCATCAGCGTCTTGGCCATCTCGGCCCGCAGGTCGGCGAAGTGGTCGGTCGGAGTGACCGGGAAGTAGCCGCCCTTGTAGCGCGGCTTGTAGGCCAGGTTGCCGCCCGGCTCGTCGCGGCCGGTGTTCCAGGCGCCGGCGATCGAGTCGAGGTAGAAGTAGCTGGCCGCGGGCGAGGTCTCGAACCTGGCCGAGTCGAAGATGTAGAACTCCGCCTCCGGCCCGAAGAACGCGGTGTCGGCGACGCCGCTCCCGCGCAGGAACTGCTCGGCCTTCCTGGCGATGTTCCTCGGGTCCCTGGTGTACGGCTCGCCGGTCAGCGGGTCGTGCACGAAGAAGGTCAGGTTCAGCGTCTTGTGCGTGCGGAACGGGTCCAGCACCGCGGTGGTCGGGTCGGGCAGCAGCAGCATGTCCGACTCGTGAATTTCCTGGAACCCGCGGATGGACGATCCGTCGAACATCAGGCCCTCGGTGAAGACGCGATCCTCGAACACGCTGGCTGGCACGGTGAAGTGCTGCATGGTGCCCGGCAGGTCGCAGAACCTGACATCGACGAACTGCACATCGTTGTCCGCGAGATAGCGCAGGACCTCATCACCGCTTGTGAACATCGGCTCTCCCTTGTTCCCCCGGCGACCTGCCGAGTCCGCACGACGCTAGCCGGTGGCCGTTTCCTGACCGTATCCCCGATGTTTCGGCCACGTTACGTCGCGCACGCAGGTCCTTGGCTCGACTCTAGCCCGTCCGAATTCGGCCGGGCCGTGCCGCCTGGGCTACTGTGTGTGGCGTGAGCAAGCAGCAGCGGGCGGACGCGGTGACCAGCGACGGCGGCCTGGACCAGCCCGGTTACCCGGGCGAGGGACTCGGCCTGCCGGAGACCGGCAGCGGTTCGGTATCCGGTACCGGACGCCGGCTTGGCGCGATCATGGTCGACTGGCTGCTCTGCACGCTCATCGTGGTGGCGCTGATCCGCCCGCCGCAGTGGCAGGTCGAGTACTGGACGCTGCTGATCTTCGCGATCCAGGACCTGCTCCTGACCGGCCTGACCGGCGTAACGATCGGCAAGCGCCTGCTGTCCATCCGGGTGGTCAGACTGGACGGCCGCCTGGTGGGGCTGCAGTGGGCGGCCCTGCGCACGCTGCTGCTGCTCCTGGTGCTGCCCGCGGTGCTGATGGACCGGGACCGCCGCGGCCTGCACGATCGCGCGTCGAACACCGTCGTCGTCCGGATCTGAGCCGCGGCCCCGGACCTAGCGCCCGGGGCTCAGCGGACCTTGGGACGCGGCGGCCGCGGCATCCGGCCGGACCGCGGCATCGGCCCGCGCGGCGCCTGGAGCGAGGACGGCAGCGCCTTGAGCCGGGCGTTGAGGTCGTTGATGTCCGACGGCTTGAGCGCCTTGGGCAGGTTCATCAGCTTGCGCTGCAACTGCTTGACCGGGATCTGGCCAGGCTGGTCGCCGACCTGGATGTCGGTGATCGGCACGCCGTAGGCGATCCGCGAGATCTTCTTCTTCTCCGCCGCGATCAGGCTGGTCAGGCCGGTGGGGGAGCCCTCGCCGAGGAGCACCACGCCGGGCCGTCCGACCACCCGGTGCACGATGTCCATGTTCCGGTTGCCGGCGATGGCCGGGGTGACCTCCCAGTTGCCGCGCATCGACTGCACGACCGCGGCGGCCGCTCCTGGCTGCCCCTCGATCGCCTTGTACTGCGCAGACTGCGCGTACCGGCCGAACAGCAACATCGAGGTCAGCAGGCCGAGCAGCACACCAAGCGGGATCAGCACGACAAGCTGGTTGATGAGCAGGCCGACGATGATGACCACGGCGAGCACCCCGACGCCGCTGCCGACGATGATAGGCATCGCCTTCGGGTCGCTCTTGCGGATCACCCCGGCGACCATAGCTATCTGCCGCAACCGGCCGGCGCTGGCCGGATCGGTGGTCGCGCTCTTGCGCGTCTTCTTCGACTGCGCCGGGGCGCCGTCAGCCTTCTTCGCCATGCAGGTGAGGATACGAGCAGTGGGCCCGGAGCGCGAAACCCGGTCGGCAGGTTAGGACACCCGACGACGGGCGCGGGCTACTCAGGCTGGCCCGCGACCTGCCTGGACCGCTGCTCCATCGCCTGCCGGTACAGCCGGCCGGCCCGGTAGGAGGACCGGACCAGCGGGCCGGACATGACCCCGGCGAAGCCGAGTTCGGTCGCCTCGGCGCCGAGTTCGTCGAACTCCTCCGGGGTGACCCAGCGGTCCACCGGATGGTGCCGCTCGGACGGCCGCAGGTACTGGGTGATCGTGAGCAGGTCGCAGTCGACCGCGCGCAGGTCGGCCATCGCCTGGCTGATCTCCTCGCGCTGCTCGCCCATCCCCAGGATCAGGTTGGATTTGGTGATCAACCCGGCGTCCTTGGCCGCCCGCAGCACCTCAAGGGACCGCTCGTACCGGAAACCCGGCCTGATCCGCTTGAAGATCCTCGGCACCGTCTCGATGTTGTGGGCCAGCACCTCGGGCCGGGCGGCGAAGACCTGGCCGAGCAGGTCAGCGGAGGCATTGAAGTCCGGGATCAGCAACTCCACGCCGCAGCCAGGCACCTGCTGGTGAATCTCCACGCACACCTGGGCGTACAGCCATGCGGCGCCGTCCGGCAGGTCGTCCCTGGCCACGCCGGTCACGGTCGCGTAGCGCAGGCCCATCGCAGCCACGCTCTCGGCCACCCGGCGGGGCTCGTCGGTGTCCAGCGGTTGCGGCCTGCCGGTGGCGATCTGGCAGAAGTCGCAGCGCCGGGTGCACTGGTCGCCGCCGACCAGGAAGGTCGCCTCGCGATCCTCCCAGCACTCGAAGATATTCGGGCAGCCAGCTTCCTGACAGACCGTGTGCAGGCCCTCGCGGCGGACCAGCGCGGATAGCTCGGAGTACTCCGGGCCGGTCCGCAGCCTGGTCTTGATCCACGGCGGCTTGCGCTCGATGGGGGTCTGCGTGTTCCGCGCCTCGATCCTGAGCAGGCGCTTTTCTCCTGGTGCGACTACCACGCCTCTAGGGTATGCCGCGCTCGGCGGTGACCGCCGCCGGGGAGCGCCTGCGGCGGGCCGCGTAGATCAGGCAGCCGACGACGCCCGCCACGATCCCGCCCGCGCCGGACAGCACCAGCAGGCCGCGCGCGCCGATGGCGGTGAGCACCACGGCGGCCACCGCCATGCCAGCCGACATGCCGCCGAACATCAGCCCCGAGTAGACGGCGAACACCCGGCCGGCCACCCCGGCCGGGGCGTGGTGGCCGATGTAGCTCCTGGTCGCCACGGTCTCGAGGCCGTTCGCGAGGCCGCCGGCCGCGTAGGCGGCGACGGCCAGCCAGATCGTCGGGGCGAGGCCCGCCAGCACGACGCCGACGCCGGTCAGCAGGGTCCCGACGAGGGACCCCGCGACCAGCAGTCGGACCGGCAGCCGTCCGCCGAGCAGCGTCCCGGCCACCATGCCGGTGGTCCACCCGGCCACCAGCAGCGAATACCCGGTCGGGCCGGCGTGCAGGATCTGCTCGGCGAAAACGACCTCGGCGACGACTGCCATGTCCGCGAAGGCGACCATGATCGCGACGATGATCACCAGCAGTCCCGCGTCGGCGTCCTCGCGCAGGTACCGCAGGCCCGCGCTGATCTGCGACCGGAACGTGGCGGCCGACGGCTGCCCGTCGGCGGTGGCAGCCGGGGCCGGATCGAGCCGCAGCGCGAGCAGGCCGGCCGCGGACAGCGCGTAGATCCCCGCGTTCACCGCGAGCGCGAGCCCGGATCCGCTGACCGCCAGCAGCAGGCCGGCCAGCAGCGGGCCGACCGAGAAGCCGACCCAGGTGGCGGCCTGGAGGTAGCTGTTGGCCTTGGTCACCCCTGATCGGCCGGCCAGTCTCGGCACGATCGCGCCGAGGCCAGGCTGGAGAATCGCCGCGCAGACGCCGAACCCGACGGCGAGCGCGAGGGTCGCGGCCAGGCTGGTCATCCAGACCAGGGCGAGCGCGATCGCCGCCTCGGCCGCCGCGGCGGCGACCAGCACGCCGATCGGCGGCAGGCGGTCGAGCAGCAGGCCGGCCACCGGCGCGAGCGCGGTGATCGGCACGCTGATCGCCAGGAACACCGCGGCTACGGTCCAGGACGCGTGCGAGGTCTGGAACACCCGGTTGGCCAGGGCGATCATCGCGAGGCCGTCGCCGACCGAGTTGAGTGCCTGGAGCACGATGCCGAGGGGCAGTCCGAGCAGCCCGCGGCCGCGGGCAGCCATGGCCGGTGGCGCTGGCAGCCCGGGTGCGCTGGGTGTAATTGTGCTGACCGGCGCTGGAGCCTGTGCCCCCGACACGATCTGGCCTCCTCTTGAATCGTCATTCAACAGTATCTCATCGGGATGCGCTGTCACGCCAGGGCCCGAAGTCGGGGATCATGGATGCCATGCCTACCCAGTTCGATCCCCCGTCCGGAACCCGGGACTTCCTGGCGGCGGAGTACGAGAAGCGGGAGTGGGCCTTCGGCGTGCTCCGATCGGTCTTCGCCAGCTATGGTTTCGAGCCCCTGCAGACCCCCGCCTTCGAGCGCCTCGACGTGCTGCTCGGCAAGTACGGCGAGGACGCCGACAAGCTGGTGTTCAAGATCCTGCGCCGGGGCGAGCATGAGGCTTCCGGTGAGGCCGACCTGGCCCTGCGCTACGACATGACGGTCCCGCTGGCCCGGGTCGCCGCGGCGTACGGCAGCCAGCTTCCGACGCCGTACAAGCGGTACGCGATCGGGCCGGTGTGGCGGGCCGACCGGCCGGGCCGCGGCAGGTTCCGCGAGTTCGTCCAGTGCGACCTGGACATCCTCGGGAGCCCCTCGACGCTGGCCGACGCCGAGGTGCTCGCCGCGCACCACGACGCGATGATCGGCCTCGGTCTCACCGACTTCACCATCCTGCTGAACTCCCGGCAGGTGCTCTCCGGCCTGCTCGAGGTCTTCGGCGTGCCGCCTCAGCTCGGTTCCGGCGTGCTGATCTCGCTGGACAAGCTGGACAAGCTCAGCCCGGACGAGGTGACCGCCGAACTGGCCGGCCGCGGCCTGCCCGGCACGATCGCCGACGACCTGGTCACCGCCATGACCGCAACGGATGCCGAGGACCGGATCAGGGCCGCGCTGAAGGACAGCGAGGTCGGTCAGGCCGGGGTGGACGAGGTGGACCGCCTGCTGGCGCTGGTGGCCGGTCAGATCCCGGCAACCCGGATCGCGTTCACGCCGCGGATGGTCCGCGGCCTGAGCTACTACACCGGCCCGATCTGGGAACTCGCCGCCGCGGGCGTGCCAGGCTCGGTCGGCTCGGGCGGCCGGTACGACCACCTGATCGCCCAGCTAGGCGGGCCGGACGTGGCTGCCACCGGCACCTCGATCGGGATCGAGCGAGTGCTGATGTTGCTGGCCGGCGACCAGGCGGCCGGACGCGGCAGGCTTGATGTGGCCGTCACCGTCCTGGGCGATGACCTGGCCGCCGACTCGTTCGCGCTGGCCAGCGCCGGCCGGGCGGCCGGGTTGCGGGCCGGTGTCTACCTCGGCGGGTCCGGCAAGCTCGGCAAGCAGATCAAGTGGGCCTCCGACAACGGCGCCCGGTGGTGCCTGATCTACGGCCACGCCGAGCGGGCGACCGGCGAGGTCACCGTGCGCGACCTGACCAGCGGCGAGCAGCAGCAGGTGCCGGCCGGCGAGGTGGGCGGCTATCTGGCGGCCAGGGCCGGCGATCGGAGTGCCTAACGCCTCCTATGTCGACCCGGAGACCTGGTTCAGCGGACTTCCGGGTGTCGTGGTTGCCGCCGGGGGAGCGATAACGGATCGCAGCGGGCGGATCCTGCTGGTCAAGCCGAACTACCGGGACCACTGGTCGGTTCCCGGCGGCATCTGCGAGTTCGGCGAGCCACCGCACGAGGGCGCCGGCCGGGAGGTCGCCGAGGAACTCGGCCTCGCGCTGCCGGTCGGCCGCCTGCTCGCGGTGGACTGGTCCCGGCAGTACGGCGACCACAATCGGCCGATCATGCACTTCCTGTTCGACTGCGGCGTGCTGGATGACGGAGCGGCGATCACCCTGCAGGCCGAGGAACTGGACGACTACCGGTTCACCGCGCCGCAGGACCTGCCCGGGTACCTGCCGCCGCACGTGCTGGCCCGGGTCACGGCGGCGCTCCGGGCGCTGGTCAGCGGGAGCGTGGAGTACGTGCCGCTGTCCGGCTAGCCGACCGGACTTGGGGTGATCTCGGCCAGGCCGGCGAGTTCCCGGGTGGAGGTCGCGCCGAGCACCTCGGCGAGGTGTGCCTGCACCTGGCCGATCACCTCGTCGATCACGACCGGCCGGCCAAGCTCAGCCGACAGCGTGGTCACCGAGGCATCCGAGATCCCGCACGGCACGATCCGGTCGTACCAGGACAGATCGTTGTCGCAGTTCAGGGCGAACCCGTGCATGGTGACCCCGCGGGCCACCCGGATCCCGATCGCGGCGATCTTGCGGTCCGGCCCGCCGTCCCGGACCCAGACGCCGCTGCGGCCGTCCACCCGGGTGGTGGCCAGGCCGAGGTCGGCGCAGGTGCGGATCAGGGCCTCCTCGACGGACCGGACGTAGGCGATCACGTCGATCGGCTCGTCCAGGGCCAGGATCGGGTAGCCGACCAGCTGACCGGGCCCGTGCCAGGTGATCTTGCCGCCCCGGTCCACGTCGATGACGGGCGCGCCCGGGTCGCCGAGCGGTCGCTCCAGTGGCTCGGTGCGGCGCCCCGCGGTGTAGACCGGCTGGTGCTCAAGGAGCAGGCAGACGTCCGGGATCTGGCCGGCCACCCGGCGGGCGTGCAGGTCCCGTTGGAGGTCCCAGGCTGGCAGGTACGGCAGCGCGCCGGGACCGAAGCCGGCCCGGACGAAGAGAAGCTCGCGGTTCACGGTTCCAGGGTATGCCCGCCCGGCGGCCGGTGCCCGGCGCGCCGTGCGCTGGGCCGGCCGGCCAGGCTCGGCTACCCTGCTGCGGGGATGGACGCGAACATCGATGCCGAGCGGTTGCGGAGCCTGCCCGAGGCCGACCGCCGGCGGCTGCTGCGCACGCTGGTCGAGATCGAGCGGGAGAACGCCCCCGATCCGGCGGGCGGCTGGAAGTGGGACGCCGCCCTGGTGGTCATCGTGGTCTGCTGCGTGGTGCTGGCCGGCTGGATCGGCTTTCTGGCCGCCACGCTGCCGCACTTCTACCGGACCGGTAGCTGGCGGGGCGCGTGGGTGGGGTTCGACATCGCCCTGCTTGCCGCCTTCGTGGTGACCGGGTGGGCGGCCTGGCGGCGCCGCCAGGTGCTGGTGATCAGCCTGATCGTGCTCTCCACGCTGCTGTTCTGCGACGCCTGGTTCGACGTGGTGCTGGACACCAGGACCGCCGACTTCTGGGCCAGCGTGGCGTCGGCCCTGCTGGTCGAACTGCCGCTCGCGGTGCTGGCCGCCGCGATGGCCCGCCGGCTGCTCCGGCTGACCGCCGGGCAGATGCTGCGCTACGAGGGCCAGCAGGGCCCCCCGCCGCCGCTGCGCCGGATCCCGCTGCTCGGCCCCCGGTCGGGGACGCCGCTAAGCCGGCTGATGGACGACGCCCGCGCCCGCCGCCGCCCGGGCTGAACGCGGCCTACCGGGAAAGCTCGGCGGCCAGCGCGGTGGCGATGTCCGGATGATCGAAGGCGAAGCCTGCCCCGGTCAGCGCGGCCGGCACGATCCGGGCGCTGGCCAGCAGTTCGCTAGCCACCTCGCCGAGGCCGGCCCGCAGCGCGGCGCCGGGCACCCGGAGCAGCGTCGGGCGGCCGAGGACGTGGCCGAGCGCCCTGGTGAACTCGGCGTTGGTGACCGGCGCCGGCGCGGTCAGGTTGACCGGGCCGGTGACCGGCGCGTCCAGCAGGAAGCCGATCGCCCGCACCTCGTCGGTGAGGCTGATCCAGCTCAGGTACTGGCGGCCGGAGCCGATCTGGGTGCCCAGGCCCAGCCGGAACGGCAGCAGCAGCCGCCCGAGCATGCCGCCGCCCGCCGCGAGCACCACGCCGGTGCGCAGCGTGGCCACCCGCACCCCGGCGTCGGCGGCCGGAGCCGCCGCGGCCTCCCAGTCCCGGACCAGGTCGGCGAGGAACCCCGTTCCTGGCGGCGCGGACTCGTCGGTCACCCGGTCCCCGGTGTCCCCGTAGAACCCGATCGCCGAGCCGCTGAGCAGAACCGAGGGCCGCGGGCGCGCGGCCGTGATCGCCGCGACCAGGGTCGCGGTGGTCTGGATCCGGCTGGCCCGCAGC
>JAJYTW010000176.1 GCA_021792855.1 Actinomycetes bacterium | reverse complement strand
TCAGGATCACGTTGGCCAGGCCGAGGTCCTCGTCGGTGAGCTGGCTGGCGTCCGCGCTCTCCCTGGACAGGTCGAACCCGCGCGCGTCCCGGAGCGGGTTCTCCTCCTCGAAGTCCCACCGGGTACGCCGCGACCGCGCCGACGTGGCGGCGTGATAGGCGTTCACGACCTGCGACGACGTCACCATCGCGTTCGCACCCGGCTGGCCG
The DNA here is from genome assembly GCA_021792855.1 of Actinomycetes bacterium. Classification (GTDB taxonomy): domain Bacteria; phylum Actinomycetota; class Actinomycetes; order Streptosporangiales; family Streptosporangiaceae; genus Chersky-822. The sequence continues at coordinate 9,039 of JAJYTW010000176.1, read as the reverse complement.
GGCACGGAAATCCCGTACTCGGTCTCGATGCCCATGACCCGGCGAACGCTCATACGTTCCAGCCTAATGCCGACCAGCGGGCCGGTCCGCGCCCCGCGCGGGCCGCCGTCATCACAGGTACTGGCCGGTGTTGGCGACCGTGTCGATCGAGCGGCCGGCCTCGCTGCCGCTCTTGCCGGAGACCAGCGTCCTGATGTAGACGATCCGCTCGCCCTTCTTCCCGGAGATCCGCGCCCAGTCGTCGGGGTTGGTGGTGTTCGGCAGGTCCTCGTTCTCGCTGAACTCGTCCACGCAGGCGGAGAGCAGATGCGAGACGCGCAGGCCCTTGGTGCCGGTCTCCAGGAATTCCTTGATCGCCATCTTCTTCGCCCGGTCCACGATGTTCTGGATCATCGCGCCGGAGTTGAAGTCCTTGAAGTAGAGCACTTCCTTGTCGCCGTTGGCGTAGGTGACCTCGAGGAACCTGTTCTCGGTGGTCTCGCTGTACATCCGCTCCACCACCCGCTGGATCATCTCGGCCACGGTGGCCTCGTCCGAGCCGCCGTGCTCGGCGACGTCGTCCGGGTGCAGCGGCAGTTCGGCGACCACGTACTTGGAGAAGATGTCCTTCGCCGCCTCGGCGTCCGGCCGCTCGATCTTGATCTTCACGTCCAGCCGGCCCGGCCGCAGGATCGCCGGGTCGATCATGTCCTCGCGGTTGGACGCGCCGATCACGATGACGTTCTCCAGGCCCTCCACGCCGTCGATCTCGCTGAGCAACTGCGGCACGATCGTGTTCTCCACGTCGCTGGAGACTCCGGTGCCGCGGGTACGGAAGATCGAGTCCATCTCGTCGAAGAACACGATCACCGGCATGCCCTCGCTGGCCTTCTCCCTGGCCCGCTGGAACACCAGCCGGATGTGCCGCTCGGTCTCCCCGACGTATTTGTTCAGCAGTTCGGGGCCCTTGATGTTGAGGAAGAAGCTCTTCCCCTCGCTGGCCTGCTGGCCGTCGCCGGGCTGGGCGGCGGCGGCGCGCCTGGCGACCTGCTTGGCCAGGGAGTTCGCGACCGCCTTGGCGATCAGCGTCTTGCCGCAGCCGGGCGGGCCGTACAGCAGCACGCCCTTCGGCGGCCGCAACTGGTGCTCGCGGAACAGGTCGGCGTGCAGGTACGGAAGCTCGATCGCGTCCCTGATCTGCTCGATCTGCGGGCCGAGGCCGCCGATCTGGGAGTAGCTGATGTCCGGGACCTCCTCCAGGATCAGCTCCTCGACCTCGGACTTCGGAATCCGCTCGTACACGTAGCCGGACCGCGGCTCGAGCAGCAGCGCGTCGCCGGCCCGCAGCGTCCCGCTGAGCAGCGGCTCGGCCAGTCGGACGATCCGCTCCTCGTCGGCGTGCGAGATCACCAGCGCGCGGTCGCCGCCATCGAGCAGTTCCTTCAGCATCACGACTTCGCCGACGGTCTCGTAGCCGAGCGCCACGACCACGTTCAGCGCCTCGTTCAGGACCAGTTCCTGGCCCGGGCGCAGCCCGTTGATCTCGATGCTCGGGCTCACCGTCACCCGCATCTTGCGGCCGCCGGTGAACACGTCGGCCGAGCCGTCCTCGTTGGCGCCGAGGAAGATCCCGAATCCGTTCGGCGGCTGGGCCAGCCGGTCGACTTCCTCCTTCAGCGCGACGATCTGGTCGCGTGCCTCGCGCAGCGTGGCGGCCAGCCGCTCGTTCTGCCCGGTAACGCTGGCCAGGGCGGACTCGGTCTGGGCGAGCCGCTCCTCGAGCAGCCTGGACGGCCTGGGCATTTCAGCCAGCTTGCCGCGCAGTGCCGCCACCTCCTCCTCAAGGAAGGAGATCTGGTCAGTAAGGGCCCTGACCTTGACATCGTCGTCATGGCGTGCGGCGCGGGCGCTGTCGTCACGAGAGGCCATGCCCCTCACCCCCTCCTGAGAGCGGACTTACCTAGACCCTACCTACGCGCGGTCAGTCCGTAACCTCGCGGCACCGACCGGTCTGGTCTTTTCCGCCGATACATCCTGTCCCGCTGTCGCATCGTTACGCATTGCCGGTCGCGAGTCCAGACCGGCGCGACGCCGGGCTATCCGCCGGACGAATTTTCCGCATCGTCCGCCTGGTCAGTCCCGGGGTGAGCGCCCTTGGCCGGACGGCGCCGCCGCGGCGGCGCGGTGACACCGGGAGCGAGCCTGCGCGCGGTCACCAGGAAGCCGGTGTGTCCGACCATCCGGTGATCGGGCCGGACCGCGAGCCCGTCCACGTGCCAGCCGCGCACCAGGCTCTCCCAGGCGGCCGGCTCGTCGAAGCCGCCGGCCGCCCGCAGCGCCTCGACCAGCCGGGACAGCTGGGTGGTGGTCGCCACGTAGCCGCAGATCACGCCCCCGGGAATCAGCCACCGCGCCACCTGGTCCACCAGGTCCCACGGGCTCAGCATGTCCAGGATCACCCGGTCGAAGGAGTCCGCCTCCGGCCCGCCGTCCGGCGCGCCGAGGTCACCGACCACGAGCCGCCAGGCCGGATGCTCGCCGCCGAAGAACCCGGTCACGTTGTCCCTGGCGATCGCGGCGAAATCGGCCCTGCGCTCATACGAGAGCAGCGTCCCCGACTCCCCGATCGCCCGGAGCACCCAGCAGGACAGCGCACCGGACCCGGCGCCGGCCTCCAGCACCCGGGCGCCGGGGAAGATGTCGGCCATCGCGATGATCTGCGCGGCGTCCTTGGGGTAGACCACCGCGGCGCCCCGGGCCATCGACAGCGTGTAGTCCGCCAGCAGCACCCGGAACGCCACGTAGCTGGTGCCGCCGGACGACCGGGCGACGCAGCCCTCCGGCTGCCCGATCAGGTCGTCGTGCGCGATCGAGCCGCGGTGGGTGTGGAACTGCCGGCCGGCCGCGAGCACCACCCGGTGCCTGCGGCCCTTCTCGTCGGTGAGCTGTACCTGGTCGCCGGGCCGCAGCGGCCCGCTGGACTTGCTGATCACGGCGGACAGGCTAGCGCGGCGCGGCGCGGCCGTGGCTCACACCCCGGCGAAGGCCTGATCCAGGTCCGCCGTCGCCAGCACCCCGTACACCGCCCCGCTCGGCTCGATCAGCAGGTACTCGGTCGCCGGGGTGGCCTGCACGGCCTTGATCAGGTCCAGGCCGGCCAGGTCCGCCGACAGCACCAGGCCGGGCACCAGCGAGCGGGCCAGCGATCCCGCCTCCACCCAGGGCCGGCGTCCCTCGGGCGTCGCCTGCACAGCGGACTCGCTCACGATGGCCGTCGGCGTGTTCTGGTGGTCCACCACGACCAGCGCCCGCGCCCCGCTGGCCTGCGCGCGGCGCACCGCCTCGGCCAGCGGCAGGCTGGCGGCCACCGGGATCGCCCGCCGGGCCAGGGCGCGGGCCTGAACGGCGGGCAGCCGCTCGCGGATCTTGGCCGCCTTGATCGCCTGCGAGGACTGCAGCCAGACGAATCCGGCGATCACGATCAGCCAGATCCAGTCCAGGCTGAGCACCGAACCGCCCTGTCCGCGCTGCCCGAACAAAGCCATCGCGACCAGACCGAGGGCCAGCACCCGGCCGGCCCAGGCCGCGACGATGGTGGCGGTGACCGGCTTGCCGGTGACCTTCCAGACCCCGGCACGGAAGATCCGGCCGCCGTCCAGCGGCAGCCCGGGCAGCAGGTTGAACACGCCGACGATCATGTTCGCCCAGAACAGCTGGTAGATCAGCAGCGCGGGAATACCCGGGGGCATCACCGCGGCCACGCCGTAACCGATCCCGGCAAGAACCAGCGAGATCACCGGGCCGGCCGCGGCGATCAGCGCCTCCCGGCCGGGGGCGGTCGGCTCCTGCTCGATCTCGGAGTATCCCCCGAGCGGGTACAGCAGCACCCGCCGGACCGGCAGGCCGAACCGCAGCGCCACCCAGCAGTGCGCCAGTTCGTGCACCAGCACCGACACGTACAGCAGCAGCACGAACGCGGACGCCACCAGGTAGCTGTCGAAGGTGGTGCCGATCCCGACCTCGACGCTGCTCGCGTACATGAAGACCAGGACGACCGCGAACAGCAGCCAGTACGGCGAGATGTAGACCGGAACTCCGAACGGCCGGGCGATGACCAGGCCGAGCTTCGGATCACGGCGGGGCGGCCGGTCGGGGCCCTGCTGGCCCGGTTCCCGGGTCCCGCGATCCGGTGCGGAAGTTGTCACAACACGATGCTACGTGCTCTTGCCTCGCCAATGCCCGCTGCCGTCCCCGGCGGAATGTCCGCGGCTCGGGCCGGCATCCGGCCGGATAATGTCCCCGGCGTCCCCTACCCTGCCAAGGGTGAACGACTTCGCCGCCCCGGTCGCCCAAGCACCGCCCGACGTACCGGCCACCGGCTCGGCCGGCGAACCGGCCGCGGAGCCGGCCGCGGAGCCGGCCGCCAGCGACCGCCCGGCCCGCGGGCCGTCGCTGTCACCGTCCCGTGCGGCGGACTTCCTGACCTGCCCGCTGCTGTACAGGTTCCGCGTGATCGACCGGCTGCCTGAGCCGCCCAGCCCGGCCGCGGCCCGCGGGACGCTGGTGCACGCCGTGCTCGAGCGGCTGTTCGACGCCCCGGCCCCGGACCGCAGCCCGGCCGCCGCGCTAGCGCTGCTCGGCCCGGAGTGGGACCGGCTCGCCGCCGCGGAACCCGAGCTGACCAGCCTGTTCGCCGACGAGACCGAGCGGGCCGCCTGGCTGGCCGAGGCGCGGACGATGCTGGAGCGGTATTTCGCGCTCGAGGACCCGACCAGGCTGGAGCCCGCGCACCGGGAGCTTGCGGTGGAGGCCGTGCTGGACTCCGGGCTGCGGCTGCACGGCTACGTGGACCGACTGGACGTCTCCCCGGCCGGCGACCTGCGGGTGGTCGATTACAAGACCGGCACCGCGCCGCGGGCCGACTTCGAGGCGCGAGCGCTGTTCCAGATGCGGTTCTACGCCCTGGTGCTCTGGCTGAGCCGCGGTGTCGTCCCCAGGCTGCTTCAGCTCATGTATCTGGGAAACGGCGAGATCGTGCGGTATGCGCCCGATGAGGGCGACCTGCGCGCCACCCAGCGGAAGATCGAGGCCCTGTGGCTGGCGATCGAGCGGGCCCGGGCGGCGGGTGACTGGCGGCCGAAGCGGAGCCGACTCTGCGACTGGTGCGCCCACCAGTCGATCTGCCCCGAGTTCGGGGGCACGCCGCCGGACCTGCCGTCCGCCCACGGCGCCGGCCAGGCCGATCGATCCGGCCGCCCCGACGGCCGGGTCCGTGAGGCCGATTACGGCATGTAACGGAAACGGTCGCGCCAGCGCCGACCAGGTCTCAGCGCACCGGGCTGTCACCGCACCGGGCTGTCACCGCACCGGCTCTCACCGCGCGGAGCCCGGCCGCCATCCGGCGGCTCGGCGGCGAAGTCGTGCATGATCCGGGACGCGGTCCGGAGGAACTGGGTAACCACCGCGGCCTGCTCCGGGGTCAGTTCCGCCGCGGCCGCCGAGACCGCGTCGATCAGCGGCCGCAGGGCGGTCGCGACCTCGGTGATCGCGTGCTCGGTCGGGGCCAGCGTCTGCCGCCGCCGGTCACTCGGGTGCGGCACCCGCCGCAGGTGCCCGGCTCGCTCCAGCCGGTCCACCAGCGCGGTGGCCGATGCGCTGCGCATCCCTAGCCGGTTGCCGAGCTCGACCGGGCCGAGCGGCTCGGCCGCGAAGATCAGCTGATCCATCGCCGCGACGTCGCTCACGCCCATGTTCAGCCGCCTCGCGAGGGCCTGCCGGGTCTCGGCCGCGGCCCGCTGAACGTCACGCAGCGCCACCGCGACCTCAGCGGCCGGACCCGCGACCCCGGCCGCACCGGACCGGGCCGGGGACTGCGGCTCCCGGTCCGCCCGTTCCTGCCGCGCCTGACCGGCGCCCGGCTGTGTGCCCGGCTGTGTGCTCACGGACACTATGCTAGCCTGCACAGTAACTAGATAAACTAGTGACTTGATTAACTAGCTTATTGTCGAAATGGAGCAGGCCATGTCCTCGGAGGCAGAACTCGCTTACCCACCACCGGGCGGCCAGTCCGGCGGCGCCAGCGGGCCGGCCGCCGCTCCCGCCAGCGCCGGCAAGATCGCGCTGGTCTTCCTCGGGCTGGCCACCACCCTCGCGATCATCGACGCGACCATCGTCAACGTGGCGCTGCCCCCGATCAGCCGCGCGCTCGGGCTCAGCCTGGCCGCGGGTGAATGGGTAGTGTCCGGCTACGGCGTCACCCTCGCCGCGCTGCTGATCAGCTTCGGCCGCCTCGCCGACCGGTTCGGCCAGCGGCGGCTGCTGATCGCCGGAATCGTCGTCTTCGCCGGCGCCAGCCTCGCCTGCGCGCTCGCGCCGTCCGGCGCCTTCCTGGTCGGCGCCAGGCTGGTGCAGGGCGCCGGCGCGGCGGCCATCCTGCCCGCCGTGCTGAGCATCATCAACTCCACCTTCCGGGGTCCGGCGCTCGGCGTGGCCTTCGCCGTCTACGGCGTCACCATCGCGGTCGCGGCCGCGCTCGGCCCACTGGCCGGATCCGCGCTGGTCGACGCCTTCGGCTGGCAGGCCGCCTTCCTGGTCAACCTGCCGCTCGCGGTGATCGCCATCGCCGGTGCGCTGGTCACGATCCCCGCGATCAAGGGCCGCCGCTCCGACGGCCCGGACCCGCTCGGCCAGGTGCTGCTGCTGATCGGCCTGGTCCTGCTGGTCTTCGGGCTGGTCGAGGCGCCGCGGAGCGGCTGGTTCCGGGCCATCAGGCCGACCGACATCGGGCCGCTGCACTGGCCGGCCGACGGCCGGGTCTCGATCGCCTTCTGGTCGCTGGCCGGATGCGTCATCGCGCTGGCCGGATTCATCACCGCGGAGGCACTTCGCCAGCGGCGGTCGCGGCCAACCCTGGTAGACCTGTCGCTGCTGCGCATCCCGTCCTTCCGGGGCGGCTCGATCGCCGTGCTCGTGGTCGCGCTCGGCGAGTTCGGCCTGCTCTTCCTGCTCCCGCTGTACCTCCAGGTGGGCCGGGGCCTGTCCCCGCTGCACGCCCAGGTCGTGCTGCTGCCGACCGCGCTCGGCTCGTTCATCTCGGCCCCGATCACCGCGCGCCGGCCGAACACTCCGGCCAGGACCTGGGTGCTGATCGGACTCGGCCTCGAAGTAGCGGGCCTGCTGCTGGCCGCGCTGGCCATCTCCCCCACCGGGTCGCTCTGGCTGCTGTCCGCGCCGCTGCTGGTCTACGGCATTGGCGTCGGGTTCGCGATCAGCCAGCTGACCGCCGCGACCCTGCTCGCGGTCCCGTTCACCAGGATCGGCCAGGCGTCCGGGCTGTCGAGCACCGCCCGCCAGGTCGGCTCGGCGATCGGCGTGGCGGTGCTCACCGCCGTGGTCAGCGGGGTGCTCGCGCTGACCTTGCCGCACCAGATCGGCCGGCGGCTGCCGCAGCTTCCGGCGCACCAGCGCACCGCGGTGGCCGCGGCGATCGCCGCCAGCCCGGCGGACCCGGCAGCCGGGGGCCAGGCCTTCGCCGCGCTGCCGGCTACCGCCCGCCCGGCCATCGCCCAGGCGACCACGGTCAGCCTGGCCGACGGCACCAGGCTCGCCGCGCTCGTGGCGGCGCTGCCGATCGCACTGGCCTGGATGCTGGCCCGGCGACTGCCCGCCGAGCGTCCGGACCCCGGACCAGGACCCGAACCGGTCCCGGTCGCCGCGCCGTCCGGCGCGCCGCTCGGCGCTGACGACCAGCGCGGCACCGGCGACTAGCTCAGCGGCCGGCCACCAGCCCGGCCAGGGTGGCCAGGTCAAGCTCGGCGAGCGACCTGGCCACCAGCCGCCCGGGGGCGTCCGGGATCGCCGCCAGACCAGGCACCGCGACGGTCACGCAACCGGCCGCCTCGGCGGCGGCCACGCCGTTCGGGGAGTCCTCAAGGGCCACGCACCGGGCCGGATCGGCCCCGAGCAGGCTGGCGGCCCGCTGGTAGGGCTCCGGGTGCGGCTTGTGGTTACGCACGTCCTCGGCGCACACCGTGGTGCCGAACGTGACGCCATGACCGTCCAGGCGGGCCAGCACGGCCTGCGCGATCACCCGCTCGGACGAGGTGACCAGTGCGGTGGGCACTCCGGCCGCGCGGACCTGCGCGAGCAGTTCGAGCGCGCCGGGCATCAGGGTCAGCTCACGCTCGGTGACCAGCCCGGCCATGGTCCCGACCAGCCAGTCGGCCACCTCGTCGACGGTGGCTTCCCGGCGGCCGCGACTCAGCAGGTACGCCGCGCTCTTGCGCAGCGAGCCGCCGAACAGCGCAAGCTGGTCGTCGTGCGTCCAGTCGCCGTCCAGCCGGTCCATCACGGCCATCTCGGCCTCGAACCAGAGCGGCTCGGAGTCGACAAGCAGGCCGTCCATGTCGAACAGGACGGCCTGGATCTGGCCGCCGGGACGACCGGCGGTCTGTTCGGTCGGCGCGTACATCAGGTGCTGAAGTATTTCGCCTCGGGGTGATGGACGATCACGGCGTCGGTGGACTGCTCGGGCGCGAGCTGGAACTCCTCCGACAGGGTCACCCCGATCCGCTCCGCGTCCAGCAGCCGCATCACCTTCGCGCGGTCCTCCAGGTCCGGGCAGGCCGGGTAGCCGAAGGAGTACCGGCAGCCCTGGTAGCCCACCCGCAGGATGTCCTCGATGTCGTCGGGGTCGGCCCCGCCGATCCCGAGCGCCTGCCTGGTCCTGGCGTGCCAGTACTCCGCCAGCGCCTCGGCTAGCTGCACCGACAGCCCGTGCAGCTCCAGGTAGTCCCGGTAGGCGTGCTTGGCGAACAGCTCCGCGGTCGCCTCGCTGATCTTCGGCCCGATCGTGGCCAGCTGGAAGGCCACCACGTCGGTCTCGCCGGAGGAGGCGGGCCGGAAGAAGTCCGCCAGGCACAGCCGGCGGTCCCGGCGCTGCCGCGGAAACGTAAACCGCTCCCGCTCGCCGCCGTCGGCATCGAGCACGATCAGGTCGTCGCCGTCGCTGACGCACGGGAAGTACCCGTGCACGACCGCTGCCTGGAGCAGCCCCTCGGT
>JAJYTW010000175.1 GCA_021792855.1 Actinomycetes bacterium | reverse complement strand
CGCGGTCGCCGCCGCCGTGATCGGCGGGACCAGCCTGTTCGGCGGCCGGGGCAGCATGGTCGGTGCCGTGCTCGGCGGCCTGATCGTGGGCGCGATCTACAACGGCCTGCAGTTGCTGGGATTCGGCCCGGCGGCCCAGAACATCTGGACCGCCGCGGTGCTGCTCGCCGCCGTCGCCCTGGACGCGGTCGCCCGCAGGGGCAGCACCACAAGTCGCTAGCTCCGGCCACGGCCGGCGGCGCGGTAGCGGACCGCGCCGCCGGCCGTGGCATACTGGAACAGTCGAAATTGCGTGCTCCGGGGTCGGTGAAACTCCGAACCGGCGGTGATAGTCCGCGACCCGGCCGATGCCATCGGCCGGCTGAACCGGTGAAATTCCGGTACCGACGGTTAAAGTCCGGATGGGAGGCAGCGCGCGACGCGGCCGGGTCCGCTGACCCGTGGGCCGCGCACGATGCGTCTTTCAGGCGCGTACCCCGGAGCCAGAGGGCACGGGAGGCGCCGGTGTTCACCGGGATCATCGAGGAGCTTGGCACGGTCGCCGGGCTCGAACGGCTGGCCGACTCGGCCAGGATCACCATCAAGGGCCCGGTCGTGGCCGCCACCGCCGCCGATGGCGGCTCGATCGCGGTCAGCGGCGTCTGCCTCACGGTGACCGCGGCGGACGACGGCGAGTTCACCGCGGACGTGATGGGCGAGACCCTGGCCAGGTCCAGCCTCGGCGCGCTGGCCGTGGGCGACCGGGTGAACCTGGAGCGGCCGGTGCCGGCCGGCGGGCGCCTGGACGGCCACATCGTCCAGGGCCACGTGGACGGCACCGGGGTGGTGGCCCAGAGCCGACCGGCCGACCGCTGGCACGTGCTCAGGATCGGGGTGCCCGCCGATCTGGCTCGCTACATCGCGCAGAAGGGCTCGGTCGCCGTCGATGGCGTCAGCCTGACCGTGTCGGCGGCGTCCGGAGCCGGGGGAGCGGACAGCGCCGATCCCGGGCACTGGTTCGAGGTCAGCCTGATCCCGGAGACCCTGGCCAGGACGACGCTCGGCGGCGTGTCTGTGGGCGATCGGGTGAACATCGAGGTCGACGTGATAGCCAAGTACGTGGAGCGCCTGCTGGCGGGCGGTGACCGGGCATGACCGGGCCGACCACCGAAGCGCGAGACGCGGACATCCCGCTGGACGACGTCCGGCGGGCGATCGACGAGATAGCGGCCGGCCGCCCGGTAATCGTCGTGGACGACGCCGACCGGGAGAACGAGGGCGACATCATCTTCGCCGCGGCCAAGGCGACGCCGGAACTGCTGGCGTTCGCGATCCGGCACACCAGCGGGGTGATCTGCGCGCCGATGCTCGGCGAGGACCTGGACCGGCTCGGGCTGCCGCTGATGACATCGCAGAACAACGAGCGGATGCGGACCGCGTTCACGATCACCGTGGACGCCCGCGAGGGCGTCACCACCGGCATCTCGGCGGCCGACCGGGCCCGGACGATCCTGGCCCTGACCGACCCGGCGACCGGGCCGGGCGACCTGGTCCGCCCGGGCCATGTGTTCCCGCTGCGGTACACCCCCGGCGGGGTGCTGCGGCGGCCCGGGCACACCGAGGCGGCGGTCGACCTGGCCAGGCTGGCCGGGCTGCCGCCGGCCGGGGTGCTGTCGGAGGTCGTGAACGACGACGGCACGATGACCAGGCTGCCGGCGCTGCGCGAGTTCGCCGACGAGCACGGCCTGGCGCTGATCTCGATCGCCCAGCTGATCGACTACCGGCGGTATTCCGAGCAGTTGCTGACCCGGGTGGTCGAGACCAGGGTGCCGAACGAGTACGGGATGTGGCGGGCGGTCGGTTACCGCAGCGACATCGACGGCACCGAGCACCTGGCGCTGGTGCTCGGCGACATCGCCGAGACCGCCGAGGGCGACGACCCGGCCAGCGATGTGCTGGTCCGGATGCATTCCGAGTGCCTGACCGGCGACGTGTTCGGCTCCCAGCGGTGCGACTGCGGCGCCCAGCTGAACGCGTCGATGGCGGCGATCGCGGCCGAGGGCCGGGGGATCGTGCTGTACCTGCGCGGCCACGAGGGCCGCGGCATCGGGCTGCTGGCGAAGCTGCGGGCCTACCACCTGCAGGACGGCGGCGTGGACACCGTCGACGCGAACACCGCGCTCGGCCTGCCGGTCGATGCCCGCGAGTATTCCGCCGGCGCGCAGATGCTGGCCGACCTCGGGGTCACCTCGATCCGGCTGCTGACCAACAACCCGGCCAAGGTTCGCGGGCTGGCCGAGTTCGGGCTGAAGGTGACCGGCACGGTGCCGCTGCCGGTCACGCCGACCCCGCACAACCTGCGCTACCTGATCGCCAAGCGGGACCGGCTCGGGCACCTGATCGAGCTGTCCGAGCCGGAGCCGGGGAGCGGCCGGTGAGCGGCGCGGGCCGGCCGGACGCCGCCGCCCTGGACGCGGCCGGGCTCAGCCTGGGCATCGTGGCCTCGCGATGGAACGCCGAGATCACCGATGCCCTGGTTGAGCACGCGGTCGCGACGGCCAGGGAATGCGGGGTCGAGGCGCTGCGGGTGGTCCGGGTGGCCGGCGCGGTCGAATTGCCGGTGGTCGCCGCCGAACTGGCGAACGGGCATGACGCCGTGGTCTGCCTCGGCGCGGTGATCAGGGGCGGGACGCCGCACTTCGACTACGTCTGCGACGCGGTGACCTACGGGCTGACCAGAGTGGCCCTGGATGCCCGGACGCCGGTCGGCAACGGCGTGCTCACCTGCGACACGATCGAGCAGGCCAGGGACAGGTCGGGCGGGCCGGGCAGCGCTGAGGACAAGGGCGCCGATGCCGTGCTCGCCGCCCTGGAGACCGCGCTCGTGCTGCGTGAGCTGCGCGGCTAGCGCCATTTGCGGGCAACCCCCACGGGTCCCGGCGGCCCGACACCAGATGTTAGGCTATCCTAAGTTCGGAATTACCGACCGGACCTCGGAGGACCCCTGCATGCTCGCCACCGGCGTGATCTTCCTGCGCGAGGGAGTGGAAGCGAGCATGATCGTCGCGATCCTGCTCGCCTACCTGAACCGCACCGGCCAGCGGCGTTATTTCCGCGATGTGTTCATCGGCGTGGGCGCGGCCCTGCTGCTCGCGGGTGCCGCCGGGGTGGTCGCCTACCTGACCATCCGCACCTACGCGGGATCGCGGGTGCAGACCATCTTCGAGACCATCACCTTCCTGGCCGCCGCCGTGCTGCTCACCTACATGACGTTCTGGATGCGCTCGCACGCCCGCGGCCTGAAGGCGGACCTGCAGTCCAGGGCCGATGCCGCGATGGGACGGGGCACCAGGACCGGCCTGTCGCTGCTCGCCTTCCAGGCGGTCGGCAGGGAGGGCGTGGAGACGGTGGTGTTCACGCTCGCGATCGCGTTCTCGACCACGGCGCGGGGCGGCATGCTCGCCGGGGGTGCCATCGGCCTGGCGATCGCGCTGGCGATCGCGGTGGCGATGTACCGGCTAGGGCACCGGATCAACATCGGCCGGTTCTTCACCATCGTCGGCACGCTGCTGATGGTGTTCGCGGCCGGCCTGCTGGTCGACGCCGTGCAGAACATGCAGGAACTCGGCTGGCTGCCGGTGGCGACCCGGCAGTTGTGGCACACCGGCGCGATCCTGAACGAGAACAGCGCACTCGGGGACATCGCGCACAGCTTCTTCGGCTACGCGCAGAGCCCGACGGTGCTCCAGGCCGTCGTCTACGTGGCCTACCTGGCCGCCGTGCTGATCGCGTTCTATAGCGTCCGGCAACGCCTGGCCCGGCGGGCCGTCACCCGCTGAGGCCAGATCGCGGTTCGCCGGGCCGCGACGTAGGCTGGGGACTTACCGACCGAGCCCAGAGGTGACCGGCAGTGCGAGACATCCTCGACCAGATCGTCAAATGGTGGGATGCGGGGGAGACCTTCGGACTCGCCACCGTCGTGCAGACGTTCAGCAGCGCACCGCGCGAACCCGGCGCGGCGATGGCGGTCGGCCCCGGCGACGACGTGGTCGGCAGCGTGTCCGGCGGCTGCGTCGAGGGTGCGGTCTTCGAGCTTTCCGGCGAGGTGACCGCCGCCGGCCAGGCCGTGCTCCAGCGGTACGGCGTCAGCGACGAATCCGCCTTCTCGATCGGCCTGACCTGCGGCGGGATCATCGACATCTTCGTCGAGCCGGTGACCAGGGAACGCTACCCCGAGCTTGGCGAGATCGCCGCGGCGGTCCGGGCCGGCCGGCCGGTCGCGGTGGCGACGGTGATCTCCGGCCCCGGCCGGATCGGCGCGCGGCGGCTCATCTGGCCCGATGAGGACGAGCCTGCGGCCGCCTCGCTCGGCTCCGGCGACCGGTTGGACCAGGCCGTCGACGATGACGCGCGCGGGATGCTGGCCCAGGGCCTGACCGGGGTCCGGCGGTACGGCCCGGACGGCGAGCGGCGCCGGGACGATCTGGCCGTCTTCGTTCAGTCCTTCGCGCCGCCGCCCAGAATGGTGGTGTTCGGGGCGATCGACTTCGCGGCGGCGGTCGCCAAGATCGGGAAGTTCCTCGGTTACCGGGTCACCGTGTGCGACGCGCGCCCGGTATTCGCGACCGCCTCCAGGTTCCCGGACGCCGACGAGGTGATCACCGACTGGCCGCACCGGTATCTGTCCAGGATCAGCACCGACGAGCGCACGGTGATCTGCGTGCTGACCCACGACCCCAAGTTCGACGTGCCGGTCCTGCAGGTCGCGCTCCGCGCGCCCGCCGCCTACATCGGCGCGATGGGCAGCCGTCGCACCCATGCCGACCGGCTTGACCGGCTCCGCGAGGTCGGCATGACCGAGCAGGAACTGGCCAGGCTGAGATCGCCGGTCGGGCTGGATCTGGGCGCGCGGACGCCGGAGGAGACCGCGGTGGCGATCGCCGCCGAACTCATCCAGCTTCGCTGGGGCGGCTCGGGGCAGCCGCTGACCGCGACCGACGGCCGCATCCATCACGACTGAGCACGGTCGCCGTACGCTGACAGGGTGCAGCCTGACACCGCGCGGCCGGAGAGCGCACAGCCGGGATCCGGCGAGCCCGCCGCCGCGCACCCGGTCGTCGTCCGGCACCTGGAGCACACCCGGGTCGCTGGCCTGCTGCTGGCGGCCGGCACCGGGAGCCGGCTGGGCCAGCCCAAGGCGCTGATCGAGGTGGGCGGCCAGACCCTGGCGGCCCGCGGCGTCGCCATGCTGAGGGACGGCGGCGCGGAACCCGTGGTGGTAGTGACCGGCGCGGCGGCGGTCAGCCTTCCCGGGGTGGTCACGGCGCACAACCCGGACTGGCGCTCCGGGATGGGCTCGTCGCTGCGCGCCGGCCTGGCGACCCTGCCGGACGACTGCGAGGCGGCCGTGGTGGCGCTGGTCGATCAGCCCCTGATCGGCCCGGCCGCCGTGCGGCGGCTGATCGCGGCGTTCCGGGACGGTGCGTCCGTCGCGGTGGCCTGCTACGACGGGCAGCCGCGCAACCCGGTCCTGATCGCCAGGCGGCACTGGGCGGCGGTGGCGGACGCCGCCCGGGGGGATACCGGCGCCCGGCCGTTCCTGCGGGCTAACCCCGGGCTGGTCACGTCGGTCGAGTGCGGTGACACCGGGCGCCCGGACGACGTGGACACCGGCGATGATCTGCGCCGGATCGCCGGCCTGATCGCCGGCCCGGCCTGAGCTAGGGCCGCAGGACGGTGATGCCCCACTGGTGGCTGACGCTGTCGGAAGGCCCCAGTGTGATCAGGTCCTGGCCGGTCACGAACGCGTTCGGCGGACAGGTCATCGGCTCGACCGCGAGTGCCCGCCGTCGCCGGTCCGGGCCGAGCGCGTCGCCGGTGAAGACCTGCAGCCACTGGTAGCCGGGGCCGGCCCAGAGCCCGACTCCGGTGCCGTTACCGGCCAGCCGGGCCCAGGCGCGTCCCTGGTCGTCCCTGGCCAGCCCGGTGAGCGCGTGATCCAGTCGGGTGCCGCCGATCGGCCGGGCAGACCGGAAATCGAACTCCGATCCGGCTGCCTCGCGCGGGGCTTCCGACGGTATGCCCCGGTCGTCGGTCGGCAGCCAGTGGCTGGCCGCTAGCTGAAGCGAGCAGTCGTCGACGAGGTCCGCGCCGGTGGTCAGGTACGGATGCGATCCGGTGCCGTACGGAGCCGGCCGGGAACCCGCGTTCAGCGCGGTCACGGTCACCTGGAGGCCTTGCCCGGGGTCGAGCCGGTAGGTGATGGACAGCTCCAGGCAGAACGGGTAACCAGGCCGCCCGTGCAGCACGTGCGTGAGCGTGACGTGGCGCTCGGACCGGCCCGCTGGCTGCCAGTTGGCCCACCGGGTCAGGCCGTGGATGGCGTTGCCGCGAGCGGCCTCGCTGAGCTCTAGCTGGTACTCGGCGCCGCCGAAGGAGTACCTGCCGCCGTCGATCCGGTTCGGCCACGGCGCGAGCAACTGGCCAGAGCCCGCCGGCGGCAGCTCATCCGGCTGGTAGCCGGTGATCAGCGGCTGGCCGGCGAAGGTGAGTGTCCGCAGGCCGGCGCCGAGTTCGGTCACCTCGGCCCGGTAGTCACCCGCCCGGATGACGAACTGCGATCCGGTGAGTGGGATCGGGATCCCGGCCGGCGGGTCGGTCAGCGGACCTGCCGGGTCGACCGGGCCTGCCGGGTCGACCGGGCCTGCCGGGTCGATCGGGCTCGGGGCGCTGTCCGGCCATGACTGGGACGCTGACGCGGTCATGGTCTCATCATTGCCCGCTTCGTCGGCCCGGACCCCCGTTCCGGCCGATCGAGTTGCATGATCGCGGGTGATTCTCAGCAGTTACGACTGAGAATCACCCGCGCTCTGAGAATCGCCCGTGATCATGCCGGGCGCGCGACCACTGCCTGCGGCGCGAGCGCCCCGGTGCGCACCGAGTCCGCCACGAGCACGCCGAACAGGTAGAAGTACGCCGACTCCTCGTCGGCGAAGCCGCGGACCTCGTGCCTGGCGCCGGCCACCGAGGTGAAGACCTCATAGCCGCCGTCGGTCTCGATCAGGCACATGGCACCGTCGACTTCCTCGCCGATCGAGTACGCCGTCGGCGGGATCGCCGCCTGGGCCGCGAGGTCGGAGAAAATCTGCTGGGTCGGCATCCGGCGTCGGCTCGACCGCCGGCTCCGCGGGCGTGCGGTCTCCTGGCCCGCGGTGCCCGCCGGACCGGGTCCGGCCTCGGCGCCATGCTGGTGCGCGTCAGCGACCTGGGCTTGCTGCCGGGCGACAGGCGCCGACACGACGATCGGTGCCTCCTGCGTTGGCCCGGTGACTGGAGCCTCCGGCACCGGCACGACGACGGGTGCCTGCGGCACCGGCGGAGCCTGCGCCACGAACACCATCGCGGCCGGATCAGCCGCCGGGGCCTGCGGAGCCTGGCCGAGAACTGGCTGGAGCCCTTCCGCGATCCCGCCCGCGGCAGCGACCGGGACGGTCGGTGCGGGCACCAGATCCGGGCGCCCGGCATCCGGGTCAGCCGACCGGATCGGTCCGGCCTGGGCGGTCGCCTCGTCCGGCGCGACCTTGGGTGCCGGGGTGACCTTGGGTGCCGGGGTGACCTTGGGTGCCGGCGCGACCTTGACTGCCGGCGTGGCGGTTCGGCGGGTCAGCAGCGGTGCCTGACCCGAGACCAGCGGCTGCGCCGGGACCACGTCGCGGGTGGCTGACGGGCGGTCGGCCGCAGTGGCGGTTGCGGGTACCGCCGGTGCCGGTGCCGGTGCGGGTGCGGGTACCGCCGGTGCCGGTGCCGGTGCCGGTGCGGGCCGGGCTATCGGGCCCGCGGTCGGCGGGCCCGCGGCCAGTGGAGCCGTTGCGAGCGCCGGACCGCGCTGGACCATCACCCCGGCCGCTGCCTCGGCCGGCACGAAGGCCGCGGCAGATGGCCGGGCCTGACCGGTCCTCGGCGCCGTCGCGACAGCCCGTCCTGCCTGGGCCAACTGGACTGGCTGGACTGGCTGGACTGGCTGGCCAGAGGAGACCGTACTTGGCTGCCCGGCCGGCGCGTCACTTCGGGCCGGCCCGCCCAGAGAAGGCCCGCCGTCGGCGTGTCCGCCATCTTGCATGTGTACCTGGACGCTCAGACCGGGCGCGGCAGCCGTCGACGAGCCGGCCGCCCGAGCGGGTTCAACGGGCCGAGCGGGCTCGGCCGGGTGTGCCACGTGCTGCTGCGGCGTCCACGACGGCACCACCGGTTGGATGGCGGCGGCGAGGCCGACCACGGGCTCGGAGATCCCGGCAGCGGCCTGGCTGGTCATGTCGGTAGCCACCGGACCCGCCGGACCCGGACCCGCCGGCTCGGCCGGATACGCCGTGGCCGTGGCGGCGCGGAGCGCCTCGGCCTCGAGCGGCAGCGGCGGCTCGTCGACCGCGGGAAGGGTCACGTCGGCGGGGTATCCACCAGCCCGGCGGGCCTCGCCGGCCGGTGCCGGCCGCCCGGTTCCGGGCGGCCCGTCGTCGGCCGGATGATCGAGGGGCAGCCGCTGTTCCACGATGTCGGTGACCTCGTGCCTGGGCGTGATCAGCTCGAAGACGCCCCGGTCTACCTCCCAGTAGCCGAGTTGCTCGGCGCGATAGGCGTCGTGCCCGAGGTAGGCGATGTGCAGCCGGTCGGTGAGGTCGTCGAGCACCACGCAGGGCTCGCCGCGGAACACGCCGACCGGCCGGGACTCGTAGATCGCCTGCACGGTGCTGCGGGAGACGTGCTTGCGCCAGTGCCCGGTGGCCGGTTCGAACCGGAGTTCCTCGGGCGGCGGGCAGGCGGCGAACAGCACCACGTCGGTGTGCTCGGGTCCGACGCCGGCCTCATAGGGAGCGTCCTGGTAACTGGCGAGCAGGCGGTATCGCATCGGCTCAGATCCCCTCCGCGGGACGCAGCCAGACCTGCCCGTCGTAGCGGGCGATGAACTCTGCCTGGCCTGGACTGATCCGGTAGATCTCGGCTCCTACCGGTATCGGCATCAAGTCAACGAAGAATTCCGGGATCGGGCGCTCTGGCCAGGACGTGAAGCCGGTGCCGGTGAACGGCGGCTTGCCGGTCCAGTCGCCCCCATGCTCGGTGGAGTAGGGAACCTGGTACGCCTCGGGTGTGGCTGCGGTCCAGCGCAGGATGTAGATCTCGGCCATGTCGGGCCGGAACTCCGAGCCCTCGTAGCCCAGGTCGAGCGCGGCGTAGAAGTCCGCGGGGTCGGCGAAGGAGCAGTCGGCGGCGCGGTAGACTAAGCCGGCGATCACGGCGCG
>JAJYTW010000174.1 GCA_021792855.1 Actinomycetes bacterium | reverse complement strand
GTTCCCGGCGGCCGATCCGTGGGCGCTGCCGCCGGGCCGGAACGTAGCCCACCTCCGCGAGATGGCGGAACGCGGCGCCCGGGGCGTCAAGATCCACCCAGTGCTGCAGCGCTTCGAGGTCGCCGATCCGCGGATGCTGCCGGTCTACGCGGCGTGCTCAGAACTCGGGTTCGCGGTGCTGTCCCATACCGGCCCGGCGCACCCGGGTCAGCCGTCGGCCACCCCGGCGGACTTCGCGCCGGTGCTGCGCGACTTCCCCGGGCTCACCGTGATCCTCGCGCATCTCGGCGGCGCCGCGTGGCGGAGCACGCTTCAGGTGGCACGGGCCTTCCCGAACGCCGCGTTCGACCTGTGCGAGATCATCGACTGGGCCGGCGCGCCCGGCGCGCCGACCCCGCTCGAACTGGCCGGCCTCGTCCGGGACATCGGGCCGGACCGCGTGCTGCTCGGCTCGGACTATCCCTGGTACGAGCCCGCGCACAGCGCGGAACTCGTCGAGGACCTGCCCCTGCTGTCGCGGGCCGAGAAGGACGCCATTCTCGGTGAGAACGCCGCCCGCATTCTCCGCCTCCCGGTCTAGCGACCGCCGGCCGCGTCCCGCCCGAAAATGGCTGGTCCACCCCATTGACCCAGGTAAACCTGTAATCCTAGGATGACACACCACGGACCGGGGTCACCCGGCCCGCGCGCAACAGCACGGACAGTCACAGGGGAGGTGGCTTGCCATGTCTGGATCCGGAGCCAACGGCACATCGGCGGGCAGCGACAAGGCGTTCGCCGTCGAGCAGCACGGCGTGGATCTCATACCCGACGAAGAGCGCCACGGCAAGCCGTTCGACCTGTTCTGGGTGTGGCTCGGCGCCAATGTGATCTTCACCTATGTGATCGACGGCGCGATCATCCTCGGCTTCGGCCTGAGCTTCTGGCCGGCCGTGCTGGCGATCGTGGTCGGCAACCTGTTCATGATCCTGGTCGGCCTCGGCGCCATCGCCGGGCCCCGGGCAGGCACCGCTACCCTGCTGGTCTCGCGGAGCGCGTTCGGCGTGCTCGGCAACATCCCGGCCGCGCTGCTGTCCTGGATCACCGTGGTGGGCTGGGAGGCGGTCAACCTGGTGATCGCGACCTTCGCGCTCTATCAGCTAGCGGTCACCGTGCACCTGCCGGGCGGCACCGTGACCAAGGCCGCCTGCCTGATCCTGATCATGGTCGTGACGTTCGTGGTCGCGGTCTGGGGTCATCAGACGATCGTGGTGATGCAGCGCTGGTTCTCGATCGCGCTTGGCGTGGGCACCCTGGTGCTCGCGGTGTTCGTCTTCCCCAAGCTGCACCTGCACTTCGCGACCGCGCCACTGGCCGCGCGGACGCCGTTCGCATCCTGGCTGCTCGCCGTGCTGGTGATCGCGGCCGGGGCGTTCTCGTGGGTGAACTACCCGGCGGACTACTCGCGGTACCTGGACCGCCGGACCAAGGCGGCGCCGATGGTGATCTGGACCACGCTCGGCTGCCTGATCCCGGCGGTCTTCATCACCCTGGTCGGTCTCGCGGCCGGCACCGCCACGAACATGACGAACCAGGTGGCCGGCATCCAGCGGCTCGTGCCGACCTGGTTCGGCACGATCTACCTGGCGATCATCGTCGGCGGCGGGATCACCAACAACTTCCTGAACACCTACTCCTCCGGGCTGAGCCTGCTCTCGGTCGGCATCAAGATGCCGCGCGCCTGGTCGATCATCTTCGACGCGGTCGTCGGCGGCGCCATGGCCGTCTACGCGGTGTTCGTGTACAACTTCACCAACTCCTTTATCGAGTTCCTGTCCCTGATGGTCATCTGGATCGCGCCCTGGGGTGGCATCTACCTCACCGACATGCTCATCCGGAAGGTCCGCTACAACGCCGAGGCGCTGTTCGAGAAGAACGGCACCTACTGGTACTCCGGTGGCTGGAACTGGCGTGCGATCTTCTCGTTCGTGATCGGCCTGGTCGCCGCGCTGATGTTCGCCAACGCGCCGCTGTTCCAGGGCCCGCTGATCGGCCTGATCGGCAACGGCGACATCTCGATCTACGTCGGCTTCGTGGTGTCGGCGGTCAGCTACTACCTGCTCATGCGCTCGGCGATCGGCCGCCAGAACCGTGACCTAGCCGCCGCGGCCACCGTCAGCGACGCGCCGAGCCTGGCGACGGAAGGAACCCTCGAATGACGAACTGGTTTGCCACCCGGCGGCTGGAGCCCGGGATCTTCCTGGTCAGCGAGCCGGTGCACGTGAATAGCTTCCTGGTGGATGGCGACTCGTGGGCGGCACTGATCGATACCGGCCTGGGCATCGCCGACATCCGGCAGGTCGCCGAGGATCTGGCCAGTCATGACGTGTTCGCGCTGAACACGCACTATCACTTCGACCACAGCGGCGGGAACTACCAGTTCGGCACCCGGCTGATCCACGAGGCCGGGGCGGCGGCCATCGAGCGGCCGGTCGACCAGGAGGTGTACCGGCGCTACGCGCGGTTCATCACCGAGCTCACCGACACCCTGCCCAGGTTCCGGGACCTGGACGAGAAGTACTTCCACTTCCTCAGCGACGAGACCACGCCGCGGCGGCTGCCGGACGGCTTCGACCCGGCCGCCTGGAGCTACCAGCCCACCACGGCGACCCGCACCCTGCGGGACGGCGACAAGGTCGATCTCGGCGGCCGCGAGCTGACCGTGCTGCACACGCCCGGCCACACCCCGGACTGCATCTGCCTGCTGGACGAGAAGAACGGCGTGCTGTTCGGCGGGGACACGATCAACACCGGCCCGATCTACGCCCAGCTTGGCGACTCCGACGTGGCGGCGTTCGCCAGGTCTACCCGCCGCCTGGCCGACCTGGCCGGCTCGGTGCGGGTGGTGTACGTGCCGCACTTCGTCCGCTATGCCGTCGACCCCGGGTTCCTGACCGAGGTGGCCGACGGGTTCGAGCGGGTGGTCTCCGGCGAGGCGGAACTGCATCCGGCCGCCGACTACCTCGGCTACCCGGTCCGGGAGGCCGGCTTCGCGCGGTTCTCGATCTTCGTGGCCGCCCCGGGCGAGGCGCCCGGGCTGTGACCCGGACGACCCGGCGGGCCTGGGCGGAGGCCGAGCCCCGGGCACGGCAGGTGGCCAGGCTGCTCTGGGAGCGGCCGGAGCCTGGCCTGGCCGAGCACTACGCGGTCGGCCTGCTGACTGAGTGGCTGGCCGGCCAGGGCTTCACGGTCCGGTCCGGCGTGGCTGGGCTGCCCACCGCGTTCGTCGCGACGGCGGGGACCGGCGGGCCGACGGTTGGCGTGCTGGCCGAGTACGACGCGCTGCCGGGCCTGGCCGCCGATGGCGCCGCGTGTGCCGGCGCCGCGCGTCCCGGCGCCGCGGCCCGGCGGCGCGGTCCCGGCCATGGCTGCGGGCACAACCTGATCGCCGCGGCGAATGTCGCCGCCGCGGTGGCCGCCGCCCGGGTGCTGCGGGAGTCCGGCGCGCCCGGTCAGGTGGTGGTCTTCGGCACCCCGGCCGAGGAACTCTTCGCCGGCAAGCTGGCGATGCTGCGGGCGGGCGTCTTCGACGCCGCCGAGGTGCTGCTGACCAGCCATCCGGACTACCAGAACGCGGCGCTGTCCCGGCCGTGCGCGGCGGTGGTCAGCGCCGAGTTCGGTTTCGCCGGCCGGCCAGGCCATACCGGCTGGGTGGTCGACGGCAACGCGCTGGACGCCGCCGAGATCTTCACCGCCACGATGGAGCGACTGCGCGCGCACCGGATGCCCGGCGTGTCGGTGGAGCACGTCCCGGTCTCCCGGGACCAGGTGGTGCCGAACGTGGCACCCGGGCACGCCGGGATCTGGTGCTATTTGCGGCACCGGGAGGTCGATCGGGCCCTCGCGGCGCTCGATCAGCTAGCCGCCGTGGCCGGCCAGGCCGCCGCGGCGGCCGGCGCTGAGGCGACCGTGACGCTGCTCGCCTGCAGTCGCGGGTACCTGCCGAACGACGAGATTGGCCGGCTGCTCGGCCGCTGCCTGCGGGATGCCGGCCCGCCCGCCTGGACCCTGGGCGAACTACGGGAGATGGCCGCGCTGGCCGCGGACCCGGCCGCCGGGACGCGGGCCGATCTCGAACTCGGCCCGCTGACCGAGGGCGTCGATCCGTACGGCCAGGACGACGGCGAGGTGAGCTGGACGATCCCGGTGGGCCGGGTGAACTGGGCCGTGCCCGCCGGACTGCCGCTGCACAGCGGCGCAGCGACCGCGCTGTTCGGCACGGACGCGGCCTGGCGCGGCGCGGCCATGGCCTCGCTGGCCCTCGCGCTGGCGGCCGGCCGGCTGCTGGCCTCGCCCGGCCTGGTCGCCGACTGCCGGGCGGAACTCGCCGCGCGGGTCGCGGCGCACGGGCCCGTGCCGTCCCGGGTCGGCGCGGTCGACCTCGCCGCGCTCGCCGACCTGGTGGGCCGGGATCTCGGGGCCGCCAGGATCAGCGGCTCAGAACCGGCTGACCTTCTTGACGCCGGCTAGCCGGTTGCCGAACTCCCAGACGCCGAGGTGCTTCAGGCCGCGCACCCGGCCGATGATGACGCCGAGCACCACCGAACCGGCGATCACCAGCAGCCAGGTCGCGAACGTGCCGCCGAGGTGATGTCCGATCAGGCGCAATCCGCCCAGCGCCGCGATCGAGATTGCCACCAGGATCCAGGCGATCACTTCGGAGGCGAGCAGTGCCACCAGCAGGCCGGCCAGCAGGCCGACCCAGAGCATCTGCGCGTTGGACAGCAGCGGCGCGCTGCCATGCGACGGCGTCGTCGCGGAGAGAACATGTCCGATCACGGTGTATAACATTTCATGCCGTTCAGTAAGGGCACAAGTGCATTAAGTTACCGATTCGCCGGCCCGGTCGCCGGAACACCATCAGGACGGACTTCCGCCCCATGCGCCTCAGCGGGTCTTCGGGGTAACCCGGCCCGGACCTAGGTCCCGGCTGCTGGTGCCGGTCATCACTGTCCCGGCGGCCGGTCGCCGGTGTGGGCTAGTTGCCGGTGAGCCACCTCAGGCGCGCCCTCGCGGACCTTCTGAAGGAGCCCCGGTGAGTGTTCTGGACCTTGCCCGGTGGCAATTCGCGATCACGACGGTGTACCACTTCATCTTCGTGCCGCTGACCATCGGGCTCTCCCTCGTGGTGGCCTGCATGCAGACCGCCTGGTTCCGCACGAGGAACGACGTCTACCTGCGGATGACGAAGTTCTTCGGGAAGCTGTTCCTGATCAATATGGCCGTCGGCGTGGTGACCGGCATCGTGCAGGAGTTCCAGTTCGGAATGAACTGGTCGCAGTACTCCCGGTTCGTCGGGAACATCTTCGGCGCGCCGCTGGCGATGGAGGCGCTGCTCGCCTTCTTCCTCGAGTCCACCTTCATCGGCCTGTGGGTGTTCGGCTGGGACAAGCTGTCCCCGCGCCTGCACCTGGCGACGATCTGGCTGACCGCGATCGGGACCAGCCTGTCGGCCTACTTCATCCTGGCCGCGAACTCCTGGATGCAGCATCCGGTCGGCTACCGGATCGACCCGGTCACCCACCGCGCGGTGCTGACGTCGATCTGGGCGGTGCTGACCAATAGCACCGCGATCAACGCGTGGACGCACGTGTTCTTCGCCGCGCTGCTGACCGCCGCGGTGGTGATGATCGGGGCCAGTGCCTGGAACCTGGCGCGCGGCAAATTCACCGACGTGTTCCGCAAGTCGCTGCGGGCTGGCCTGGCGCTCGCCCTCGGCGCGGGCCTCGCGGTCGCGATCACCGGGGACCTCCAGGCCAGGCTGATGGACAGCCAGCAGCCGATGAAGATGGCCGCCGCCGAGGCGCTGTACAACACGGCCTCACCCGCTCCGTTCTCGCTGATCACGATCGGCGCGCTGAACGGCGACAAGGAGATCTGGTCGGTGAAGGTCCCCTACCTGCTGTCCCTGATCGCCACCATGGACCCGAACGGCACCGTGCAAGGCATCAACAACGTCGAGAAGGCGTACGTCAAGAAGTACGGCCCGGGCGACTACAAGCCGTACGTGCCGGTCGTCTACTGGTCGTTCCGGCTGATGGTCGGTCTCGGCCTGCTGGCCGCGCTGTTCGGCGCGATCGGCCTGTGGCTGACCAGGCGACGGCAGATCCCGCGATCCCGCTGGTTCTACCGAGCAGCCCTCGGGGTCGTCGTGCTGCCCTACCTGGCCAGCGCGCTCGGCTGGATCTTCACCGAGATGGGCCGTCAGCCGTGGACCGTGTTCGGCGTGCTGACCACGTCGGCCAGCGTCTCCAACGGGGTGACGAGTTCGTCGGTGATCATCTCGATGACCGCGTTCACGCTGGTCTACGCGGTCCTGGCCGCGATCGCGATCAGGCTCGCGTTCGCGCACATCCGCAACGGCGCTCCGGAAGAGGTCCCGGCCCCGTCCGACAGCGAGCGACCGCCGGTCTTCAGCTACTGACCCGATTAGCGCAGAGACGAGGAACGAGATGACTCTCGCCGACTTCTGGTTCATCCTGATCGCGGTCCTGTGGATCGGCTACTTCGTGCTTGAGGGCTTCGACTTCGGGGTCGGCATCCTGCTCCCGGTGATCGGCCGCAGCGACGCCGAGCGACGCACCCTGATCAACGCGATCGGCCCGGTCTGGGACGGCAACGAGGTGTGGCTGATCACCGCGGGCGGTGCGACCTTCGCCGCCTTCCCGCTCTGGTACGCGACCATGTTCAGCGGGTTCTATCTCGCGCTGCTGATCATCCTGCTGGCGCTGATCGTGCGCGGGGTGGCGTTCGAGTTCCGCAGCAAGGTGGACGACCCGCGCTGGCGGGCGCGCTGGGACCTCGCGATTGTGGTCGGCTCCGCGCTGCCCGCACTGCTCTGGGGCGTCGCGTTCGGCAACATCGTGCGCGGCGTGCCGATCAACGCCGACGGGGTGTTCACCGGCAACCTGCTCACCCTGCTGAACCCGTATGCCCTGCTCGGCGGCCTGGCCACGCTGACCCTGTTCGCGCTGCACGGCGCGGTCTTCCTCGGCCTGAAGACCACCGGGGACCTGCGGGACCGGTCCCGTGCCGCCGGAGTCCGGGTCGCGATCGCCGCCGTGCCGATCGCCGCGGCGTTCCTGCTGGTCAGCCAGGTCGCCCACGGCAACGCCTGGACGGACCTGACCGCGGCGTTCGCGGCGGCCGCGCTGCTTGCCGGAGTGGCCATGCTGCTGCGCAAGCGGGAGGGCCTGGCCTTCGCCGGCCTCGCGGTGACCCTGCTGCTGGCCGTGGTCACGCTGTTCGGTGACCTGTTCCCGAACGTGCTGCCGTCCACGACCGACCCCGCCTACAGCCTGACCGTCGCGAACGCCTCCTCGGCGCACTACACCCTGGTGGTGATGACCTGGGTGGCGCTGATCTTCACTCCGGTTGTGCTGGCCTACCAGGCCTGGACCTACTGGGTCTTCCGCAAGCGGCTGCGGGTCACCGACTTCTCGGTCAGTTCGGCGGGCGCGGTGATCCGGCCGGGCGGGCACGGGGACTCCGGTCAGCGGCCGGGCGGGCCGTCACCCGCGGCGCGCTCCGGGCACCGGCAGGCGACGTCATGATCGGTCCCGGCTGACCCGGCCCGCCATGCCGAACTCCGCCTCGTGAAGCTGGACCCGTGTGATGAAACCGATTGACTGGCGGCTCGTGCGCCGGTCCGGAGCCGCCCGCGGCTACCTGATCGGCGCCGTCGTGCTCGGGCTGGCGACGACCGCGCTGATCATGGCGCAGGCGAGCGTCCTGGCCGGGCTGCTGTCCGGCGCCGCGGGGAGCGCGGCGGCGGCTCTGACCGGGCCGCTGGCGCTGCTCGGCATGATCGTGACCGCCCGCGCGCTCGCCGCCTTTGGCGGAGAGGCGGCGGCGCTGCGGGCGGCCACCATGGTGAAGTCCCAGCTACGCCGGGCCCTGGCCGCACACGTGCTACGGCTCGGCCCGGCGTGGCTGGGCCGCCAGCAGGCCGGTGAGATCACCGCCGTGGCCACCGGCGGCCTGGACGCGCTGGACGGGTATTTCGCCCGGTACCTGCCGCAGCTTGTGCTGTCGGTGATCGTCCCGGTGGCGGTCCTGGCCAGGGTCGCCCTGGCGGACTGGATCTCGGCGCTGGTGATCGGCCTGACGGTGCCGTTGATCCCGATCTTCGCCGTTCTGGTGGGACTGCACACCAGGGCTCAGACCCAGCGGCAGTGGGACCTGCTGTCCCGGCTGGCCGGGCACTTCCTTGACGTGGTCGAGGGACTGCCGACGCTGAAGCTGTTCCGCCGGTCCGGGCCGCAGGAACGGGTGATCGCCGAGGTCACCGAGCAGCACCGGTTGGCGACGATGCGCACGCTGCGCACCGCGTTCCTGTCCTCGCTGGTGCTCGAGCTAGCGGCGACGCTGTCCACCGCGATCGTCGCGGTCGAGGTCGGGCTCCGGCTGCTCGGCGGTGACCTGCCGTACCGGACCGCGCTGCTGGTGCTGTTGCTGACGCCGGAGGCCTACATCCCGCTGCGGGCGGTCGGGCTGCACTTCCACGCCAGTGCCGAGGGCGCCGCCGCGGCCGACCGGGCGCTGACCATCCTGGCGGTACCGGTCCCGGAGCGGCCAGGCGCGGACCACCCGGAGCGGCGGACGGCGGCTCCCGACCCGGGCCGCGTGCCGATCGTGCTGCGGGACGTCGGGCTCTCCTACCCGGGCCGGGCGACTCCGGCGCTGGCCGGGGTCAGCCTGGAGATCTCCCCCGGCGAGCACATCGTGATCACCGGGCCGAGCGGAGCGGGCAAGAGCTCGCTGCTCGCCCTGCTGCTCCGGCTGGCCGAGCCGACTTCCGGGCGGATCGAGGTCGGCGGCGCCGATCTGGCGCGGATCGACCCGCGGCGCTGGCGGGAACGGCTGGCCTGGGTTCCGCAGCACCCATACCTATTCGCCGGCACCCTGGCGGAGAACATCGCGCTCGGCCGCCCGGCCGCCAGCAGGGCGGAGATCGCCCGGGCGGCGCACCTTGCCGGGGCAGACGACCTGATCGCGGCCCTGCCTGCGGGCCTGGACACGCCGCTCGGCGAGCGCGGCGGCGGGCTGTCCTCCGGCCAGCGCCAGCGGATCGCGCTGGCCAGGGCGTTCCTGCGGGAGGCTTCCCTGGTGCTGCTCGACGAGCCGGCCGCCCACCTGGACCCCGGCGCGGCCGGAGATCTGGCGGCCGTGCTCGGACGGCTGATGGCTGGCCGGACCGTGCTCGAGGTCAGCCATGACCTGACCCTGACGGCCGACGCCGACCGGGTGCTGACCCTGGC
>JAJYTW010000173.1 GCA_021792855.1 Actinomycetes bacterium | reverse complement strand
GCCCGCGTAGTCAAGCTTGTCCGCCCAGCCCGCGTAGTAGAAGAAGTACGCCGCGGCCAGCGGCACGTCGACGTCCCTGGTCTCCCTGATCGGCTTGCCGTTGTCGATCGACTCCAGGACGGCGAACTCCCTGGAGCGCTCCTGCAGGATCCGCGCGATCCGGTACAGGTACTTGGCCCGCTCCGGGCCCGGCATCGGGCCCCAGACCCGCTCGTGCGCGGCCCGCGCGGCCCGCACGGCCCGGTCCACGTCGGCCGCCCCGGCCAGGGACACCCGCGCGAGCGTCTCCTCGGTCGCCGGGTTGACGGTCGCGAGCGTCGCGCCGTCCGCCGCAGGCTCCCAGCGGCCGTCGATGAACAGGCCGTACTCGGCCGCGATCGACACCACCGAGGCCGACTCGGGAGCCGGAGCGTACTGCCAGTCCAGGCCGTCCCCGTCCGGTCCGACCCGAGCAGGCCCGCCCGCCGTCCGCCCGGCCGGCCGCGGTCTCACCTCAGCCACGGCCTGTCCCGCTGCCTAGCTCGCACAGCCGTCCAGCACGCACATCCGCCCCTGCCGCTCGCGGTCCCTGTCAGTGCCACATTGTCGCACGCGCCCCGGACGGCGGAACTGCCCGGACATCATGCGTGGCGGGCGGCCCGGCAACCAGGGGCCGCCGCCAGCCGGCCATGGCCGGCGTGCGCATCAGCCGGGCACCTGGCGCCTCTCGGCTCAGCGCGCGTCAGCCCGGCGCAGCCGTTCATCTGCTTGCTCCGCATGCCCCGACCGCAGCTTCTGCCGGGCGGCCCGACCCGCCGCATCGATCCAGCCGGGCCCGGCCACGTCGGCCAGGTCCACGTCGAGGTCATCGGGCCTCGGCCATAGCCCGCCCCCGCCGTGGTCCCACGCCGCCCAGGCTGGTGCGGGCGCCAGTGCGGGCACCTGCCCGGGTCGCGGTGCTCGGCGCACCAGCTCCGCGAGCGCCGCGGCGAAAGGCCGGGCGGCGCGGCCGGAATCCGGCAGCGGCACGCCATCGGAGACACGGCTCTCGGCGGTGGCCTCGTACTCCTCCAGCGGCGCCGGGCCAGCCAGCGGCTGCGGGCAGGGATAGCCGGCGTCGAAGAGCCGGCGCTGCACCTCGGTGCACGCGGCGATCCGCGGAGCGACCGGGCGGACCCGGACCACGACCTCGCGCCCGTCGGCTAGCCGGGTTCCGATTACCCGGGTGAGGTGCCCCGTTCGAAACAGCTCGCTCTCCGCCGGGCTGCCCAGATGCTCCGCGCACCACGCGGCGAGGCTCGCCGCCTCGACCACGGGCAGTTCGAACGCCTTGTGGCTGCTACCCATCGAAGCACCGCTCCAGAGGTCACGCCGGAGCCGCCAACAGTACGCGTAACCAGTCTGCCGCGGACGGCAGATCGCCGGCCCGGAGCCTCGCGGCGCCGGTCACCACGGCGTCTGCCCCGAACCCCGGCCCCTCCAGCTGCGGCGGGCGGCCCGGACATGCTCGGCGCGCGGCCCGGACATGCTCGGCGCGCGGCCCGGGAACCCGGGGCCGCCCGCCGCCAGCCGTAGCCGGTCAGCCGAAGCCGGTCAGCCGGGATCCCTGGACGTCACCGTGAACGGGTACTGCTGCGCGAACGCCGCGACCGCGTCGTGCCTGACAGCGTTCCACAATTTCCGGCTGATCTTCCGGTTGAGGCTCAGTGGCTGCCCGCCACCGGAGTTCGGCGATCCGTTCACCGTGGGCGCGGTCACGAAGACCGCGGTCTTGCTGCTGAAGTGCGACAGCCGAAAGGCCAGCGAAGCGATCTGCGAGTTGGTGAAGTCGCTGTCCACGCTCAGTGCCCCGGAGATAGCCGAGACAAGGGAGTAGTCACCGCCCAGATTCACCCTCGCCGCCTTCTCCAGGATGGCCCGGATCAGATTCTGCTGCAGCAGCACCCGGCCGACCTGGCTGACCTGGGGCTGCCGGACGTAGGCAAGCACGTTCGCTACCGTCAGGTGGTTCTCGCCGACATGGAATGTGTGCCCATAACTGGTCACCGGGTACGGCACGTGAACATTGACCCCTCCAATCGCGGAGACAATCTTGCCGACGCCGGTGAAGTCGAGCACGGAGTAATGGTTGACCCGGACGTCGGTCATCCGCTCGACCGTCCTGATCAGCAGCGACGGGCCGCCCAGGGTCAGGGTGTCCTGAAGCTTGATCCGGCCGTGGCCCGGCACCGACACGACCACATTCGGCGGGATCGAGACCACAGCGCCGGTGTGCCCGTTGGCGTTCAGGTGCACCAGTGCGATCAGCCCGCTTGGCTCCTGCGGCGCGGTGGACGAGCCTAGGGCCCCGTTGCCGCCGATATCGCTGGGTAGGGTCACCGACCCGGTCAGCAGCACCGTCATGCTCTTGCTGGTCGCCTTAGGCATCACCGGCTGGTTCGTCGCGGTCAGCGCGGCGATGTGGCCGATCCGGTGAATGCCGCTAAGGAGATGGTTGACGAACAGGAACCCGGCGCCAGCCAGCACGCCGACGAGGACCACCAGCGAGGCCCCGGATACCAGCAGCACCCGCCGGATCCGGTGGGCCCGGCCCGGCCGGGGAGAGTGCGTGGCCGATGACTTTTTCCGCCGCCTGGTGAACAGGTCGCGTAGCGAAGTATCCGACATGCCCTGTTGCCCCCCATCGCCGGATCGAGCAGCTCCGGCATCTTCTCTTTGTGTATTGCTCCTTTAGCGACCCCGATTTCCGCACCATAATGCAGCGGAAGCGATCTGTCGAGGCTAGTCAATTCTCAGCACAGTGCCAGTGACGCGAACTCCGGTGACCCTCGCGCTGAGTCTTTGTACCCAGGCTATCGCCGAGTACCACCATCTAGATGGTTTCCCGGGCGTCTCGTTCTCATGACACAGTTTCTAGATGTTCGGCACAAAGGCTGAGTAATGATGAGGTAACCGGATGGCCAGCGGCCTCGATCACGATAGATTCCGGAATCGACTCCGCCGGGGGCGGCCTCTTTGCAGGTCCGGCGGCGGACGCCAACCGAAGCATAGCAGTCGGGCCTGTTTCGGGCGGTGCTCCGGACCATTGCCAGACACCGCGCCGGCGGGCCGGTAACCAGGTTGGGCAAAGCACGTGAGTACCGGCGGCAAATTCTTGGCACTGCGGCATTGTGAACAATATAAATAACTAACGAGAGCGCCCCGGACAGCCCCATGGAAAGGAATTTAGGAAACAGTCGTCGAGGCTGGGCCACATAGAGCCGACTGAGTGTTTTAGTATGTTTTACACTGATTCTAGATGTCCGTTAACCGGTACACTCGGGCTGTCCTTGACCACCCGGTCATCAGTGCGCATCCGCTCGCAGGCGGCCCGGGCGGGTGTTTCGCAACGGTTCGTTTTCATCTTCTCGACGCCGCGGCTAATGCACCATCAGAGCGGCCAGGCGACCGCCGGGTCGTCCGGGTTTTCACCCGATCATAGTTATCCATGACGATCATTATTCCGAATGGTTGCCTAGCTTGCCTGCCGGCCGGTGATGATGTAGCGTCATGCGTCCAGCGAGTATCGGGGGAATCGCGGTGCCCACGCCGCGGGTACGGGCCGCTGAGCGGGTTAATCCACCCGCGAACTGTTCTCTGGCTTGGGTAAGCGCCTGACGGGGTTTTGTCTCATCAGGCGCAATATAAGACAGCCGACAACACCGTCACGGGGGTGCGAGCACGATGAGAATGTTCATCGCGGGCATGGACGGTTACCTGGGATGGTCGCTAGCTCAGCATCTTGCCCGGCGCGGTCACGAGGTCGCGGGCGCCGATAACCTGCTCCGGCGGTCATGGGTCCGGGAAATGGGATCGGATAGCGCCATCCCGATCGCTCCGATAAATGACCGGCTGCGCGCATTGCGAGAGCAGACCAAGCAGGAGATCCCATTCTGGCGGGGAGACCTGCGCGACTACTCGCTGATCGAGCGCATCTTCCGGGAGTTCCAGCCGGAGGCCGTCATCCACCTGGGCGAGTGCCCGTCCGCTCCGTACTCGATGATCGACCGCGAGCACGCGACGTTCGTCCAGTTCAACAACCTCGAGTCCACGTTCAACCTGCTGTTCGCCATGCGCGACCTAGCGCCGGGCGCGCACCTGCTCAAGCTGGGCAGCATGGGCGAGTACGGCACGCCCGAGGTTGACATCCCGGAGGGATTCTTCGACGTCGACTTCCGGGGCCGGACCGATCGCATGCCGTTCCCCCGCCAGGCACCTAGCTGGTACCACTGGTCCAAGGTGCACGGCTCGAACAACATCATGTTCGCCTGCAAGATCTGGGGCCTGCGCGCCACCGACGTCATGCAGGGAGTCGTCTTCGGCACCCGGACCGACGGCATGGCGGACGATCCGCGGCTGTGCACCCGGCTGGATTTCGACCAGGCCTTCGGCACCGCGATCAACCGCTTCGCGTGCCAGGCGGTGATCGGCCATCCGATCACGCCCTACGGGTCTGGCGGGCAGGTGCGCGGCTTCCTGCCGCTCGCCGACTCCATCGGATGCCTCACTCTCGGGCTGGAGAACCCGCCGCAGGCCGGCGAGTACCGGGTCTTCAACCAGTTCGCCGAGACCTACAGCATCCGGCAGCTAGCCGGCGTCGTCCGGGACGCGGCCCGTGACCTCGGCATGAAGGCCGAGATCACGCCGGTGGAGAACCCCCGGGCCGCGGTCGAGCGGGAGGAACACCACTACCGGCCCGACCACCAGCACCTGCGCGACCTCGGCTACCAGCCGAGCACCGACGTCGCCGCCGAGGTCCGCGCCATGCTCACCGACCTGCGGCCGCATCGGGATCGGATCGCCGCGCACGTCCAGGCGCTGCTGCCGGACGTCCGGTGGGAGGACGAGCGCAGGCGGCGGGTCGGTTACCTGGCCGGACCGGACTCGGCCCGGTGGACGCCACCCGCCGACCTGGACGGGGGCGCGGACGCGGCACCCGGCGCCGACCGCGCCCCGGCAGCCGCCGGGCGGGTCCTCGCGAGCGCGGACCTGGCGACCGCGGCGCACGCCCCCGGCCGCCGGCCGGCAGCGGACCACGACCGGGCCGCGGACGGCCAGCAGTACCTGCCGTTCCACCGCCCGGTGATCGACGAGAGCGACCTCGCCGCCGTGCGCGAGGTGCTGGCGTCTGGCTGGCTCACCCACGGGCCGCGCTGCCGGGAATTCGAGGCGGCCTTCGCCGCCGCGGTTGACGCGCCGCGCGCCGTGGCCCTGTCCTCGGGCACGGCCGCCCTGCACCTGGCGCTGGTGGCGCTCGGGGTCGGGCCAGGCGACGAGGTGATCACCACGCCGATGACGTTCTGCTCGTGCGCGCACGTGATCGAGCACACCGGCGCCACCCCGGTGCTGGTCGACATCGACCCGCTGACGATGCAGATCGACCCCGATCGGATCGCGCCCGCACTGACCTCTCGGACCAGGGCGATCATCGCGGTGGACTACGGCGGTCACCCGTGCCAGATCGAGGAGATCATGAAGCTGGCGCACGCGCACGGCGCCGCGGTAATCCAGGACGCCGCGCACTCGCTCGGCGCCGCCGTCTCTGGCCGCCCGGTCGGCGCGATCGCCGACGTGACCACCTTCTCGTTCTATCCGACGAAGAACATCACCACCGGCGAGGGCGGCATGCTCTGCACCGGGGACGACGCGGTCGCCGACCGGGTGGAGAGCCTGCGGCTGCACGGGCTGAGCCGGGACGCGTGGAGCAGGTACGGCGCGGGCGGGACCTGGCGCTACGACGTGGCCGAGGCCGGTTTCAAGGCCAATCTGACCGATATCCAGGCCGCGCTCGGACTCAGTCAGCTTCGCCGTGAGCCGGCCCTCCGGGCCCGGCGGACGGCGATCGCGGCGCGCTACGGCGACGCGCTGGGCACCGCGCTCGGTGACCTGGTCGACCTCCCGGCCGAGCAGGACGGGGCCCGGTCAGCCTGGCATCTGTACCCGCTCCGGCTGGCCGGCCAGGTCCGGGACAGCCGCGACCGGCTGATCGCGGACCTGGACGGCCGGGGCATCGGGACCAGCGTGCACTTCGTCCCGCTCCACCTGACCTCGCACTTCCGGCAGCGATACGGCTTCACCGGCGGGGAGTACCCGATCGCCGAGGACGTTGGCACGCGGGTGCTCTCGCTGCCGCTGTACCCGGCGATGTCGGATCGCGACGTCGACCGCGTGATCACCGCTGTCACCGACCTCATCACCGGGTATGCGCGCTGACCCGGCCACCGGGGCGGCGCCGAGGCCGGGCAGTGCGGACGGTCAGGCACCGGACGGTCAGGCACCGGACGGTCAGGCCGGGGCCTCGGGCCCGGCAGCGGCCCGAGCCTGGACCAGGCAGCCGCCCGCGGCCCGGGCCGCCAAGCGGGCGGTGGACCTGCTGGCAGCGGCCATCTTGCTGGCCAGTTGCCTGCCGATCCTGGTCGCGGCCTGCCTGGCGATCGTGGCTGAGACGCCAGGCTCCCCGCTCTACCTGCAATGGCGCAGCGGACTCGGCGGCCGGCCGTTCCGGATCATCAAGCTGCGCACCATGCTGGCCGGCGCGGACCGGATCGGCCCGGCGCTGACCCAGCATGGCGATCCCAGGATCACCCGGGTCGGCTCGTTGCTGCGCCGGTGGAGCCTGGACGAACTGCCGCAGTTGCTGAACGTGCTGGCCGGTCAGATGAGCCTGGTCGGGCCGCGGCCGGAACTTGTGCCGATCGTGGCCAGTTACTCGCCGCGGCAGCGGCAGGTGCTGCTGGCCCGCCCGGGGCTGACCGGCTGGGCACAGGTGAACGGGCGGGACGACCTGGCCATCCCGGACAAGCTCGAACTCGATCTCGACTACGTGGCGCGCCGGACCCTGCGGTGGGACCTGGCGATCATGGCAAGGACGGTCCGCGTGATCGCGACCGGCCAGGGGACCAAGCGATGACGGTCACTGCCGGGCCCGGGACGGTGCCGGCCGGCTGCCGGGCGGCGGTGGCCGTGGTGCTCGGCACCCGGCCGGGCATCGTCAAGCTCGCACCCGTGCTGCACGCGCTCGCCGCGGCACGGGTGCCGCACTTCGCGATCCACTCCGGTCAGCACTACTCGGCCAACATGGACCAGGTCTTCTTCACCGATCTTGACCTGCCCGCACCCGCGTACCGGGTGGGCGACCGCAGGCCGGGGATGCTCCAGGGCGAGCAGACCGCCGAGATGCTCACCGGGATCGAGCGGGTCCTGGCGCGGGAACGGCCCGCCCTGGTCCTGGTCGGCGGCGACGCCAACACCAACCTGGCGGGTGCTCTCGCGGCCCGCAAGCTGGGGCTCGTCGTCGGTCATGTCGAGGCCGGGCTACGGAGCCGGGACTGGCGGATGCCCGAGGAGCACAACCGGGTGATGATCGACCACATCTCCGACATCTTGTTCGCGCCTTCCCGACACGCCAAGGACACGGCCGAGGCCGAGGGGGTTCGCGGCCACGTGCTGGTCACCGGCAGCACCGTGGCAGCGGCGCTCCGGTCATCGCTGGATCGCGGCGGCAACGCCGCCAATCGGGTCACCGATCCGCACCAGGCCGATGGCCATCTTCCCGGGCACAGCCCCGGCTACGTACTGGTGACGCTGCACCGGGCGGAGAACGTGGATGATCCGGCGGTGCTCGCCGAGCTATCCGCGGGCGTCTGCGCGCTTCCCGGCAAGCTGGGCCTGCCGCTGACCTGGCCCCTGCATCCGCGCACCCGGGCGCGGCTGACCGAGTTCGGACTGCTCGGTGACGTCGCCGGCGCGGCGGGAGTCACGCTTGTCGAACCGGCCGGACATCGCGCGTTCACCAGGCTTCTTGCCGATGCCGCCCTGGTGGTAACCGACAGCGGCGGGATCCAGCAGGAGGCCTGCATCCTGCGGGTGCCCTGCGTGACGGCACGGACCAGCACCGAGTGGACCGAGACGGTCGAGGCGGGCGCGAACCTGGTGGCCGGCGTGACCGCGGCCGAACTGATCGACGGCTGCCTGGCGATGATCGCGGCACCACGCGACTGGGACGACCCGTTCGAGTCGGACGGCGTCCCGGCCGCCCAGCGGATCGCCGGGGTGGCCGCCGAGGTGCTCGAGGCGGCCGGATGAGGGTCGTCTTCGTCTCCGATCACTTCTCCTCCCCGGGCCAGCCGGGCATCCTGCGCACCTGGCAGCTAGCCAGGCACCTGGCCGGGCAGGGCGACGAGGTCGTGGTGATCGCACCGGCCGGGCACTACCTGTTCACCGGGGCCGGATTCACCGGGGCCGGACAGCCGGGCACCGGCGAGCGTCCCGGCACCGGCGGACCGGACCTGCCGGACGGCGTCCGCGTGGTGCGGATTCCGACGTCGCCGCTGCGACGGGACAGCATCGCGTCCCGGCTGCGGTACTACGCCGAGCAGCTGATCGGCTCGGCGATCCTGACCTGGCGGCAGGGCCACTGCGACGTGGTCGTGGCCGGCCTCACCCCGAGCGTGCTCGGCATCGGCGCCTGCTGCGCGGCGCGGGCCCGCGGCATCCCGTTCGTCGTGGACGAGCGGGACCTGGCCCTGGACGCCGCCCAGCAGGCGGGACTGCTGCCGGTGCCGCTGCTGCGGGTTGCCAGGCGGGTCGAGCGGCTGATGTACGACCGGGCCGCCGCGGTGGTCGCGGTGACCCCCGGCCTGCGGTCGCTGCTGATCGAGCGCGGTCTGCCCGCCGCCAAGGTGGTGCTGTCGCCGAACGGCTACGACGGGCCCGCCGGGGACCTGCCCGCGATCGACCGGGCCGCGGTCCGGGATCGGCTCGGCTGGCCGGACCGGACGATCGTGCTCTACGCGGGCGGCCTCGGCCAGATGTATGACCTCGACGTGCTGCTCAGCGCGCTGCCCCTGGTGGACCGGGACCGGTTCGGCGTCGTCATCATGGGCGAGGGCGAGCGTAAGCCGCACTATGTCGAGCGCTGTGCCCGCGAGCGACTGCCGGTGCTCTTCCCGGCTCCCGTCGCCAAGGCCGAGGTCCCGCTGATCTGCCGGGTCGCGGATATCTGCGTCGTCCCGCTGCGCGCCCTGCCCTGGGCGCACCTGGCGGTGTCGAACAAGCTGTTCGACTATCTCGGCGCGGCCCGCCCGGTCATCGTCACCGGGCCGGGAGACTCGGCGGATCTGGTCGCGAAGGCGGAGGCAGGCCTTACCGTCCCCGCGGAAGATCCGCGGGCCTTCGCCTCCGCGCTAACGGCTCTGGCCGGTGACCCGGCGTCCGCCGAGCGGATGGGCGCGGCGGGCCGCGAGTACGTACTGGCGGAGTGGACCAGGGCGGCCTCGGCCAGGGCCT
>JAJYTW010000172.1 GCA_021792855.1 Actinomycetes bacterium | reverse complement strand
CGCCCGGCCAGCCGCCACGCGCCCGCCCGGCAGGTCCCCGGCCCGCCCGCGCCCGGTCCGGGGCGGACGGGCCGGCGCCGCGTGCCGCCCGGTCATGCCGCACCGCGCCGGACCCGCGGATCGGCCAGCAGGTAGCCGACGTCGGCGAGCAGCGAGCCGAGCACCGCCCCGGCTCCGACCACGAGAATGAAGCCGAGCAGCACCGGGAAATCGTGCTTCTGGGCGGCCTGCCAGAGCTGCCAGCCCATGCCCTGGATGTTGAACAGCGACTCAACTACTACCGCGCCGCCGAGGATCCGCGGCAGGCTGAGGCCGGCCAGCGTGATCACCGGGATCAGCGAGTTGCGCAGCACATGCCTGCGCAGCACGCCGGCCTGGCCGGAGCCGGCGGCCCGCGCGGTGCGCACGTAGTCGGCGCCCAGGCTGTCGGCGGCAGCGGCCCGCACGTACCTGGCGAAGATCGCGGTCGTCAGGACCGCCAGCGTGATCACCGGCAGCAGCAGGTCACGCCAGTCCGTCACGATCCCGCCCAGCCCGGCCGCCTGCGGCCCCTCCGCGCCGAGCAGCCGCAGCCGGACGGCGAACACCAGGATCAGGATCGAGCCGAGGAAGAACGACGGCATCCCGTAACCCAGGTACGACAGGCCGCGGAGCACCAGGTCGGCGGGCGAGCCGCGGCGGGCCGCCTGCATCAGGCCGGCCGGGATCGCGACGACCGCGGCCAGCGCTGTGGCCAGCACGGTCAGCACGAGCGTCCGCGGCAGGCTGGCCGTCAGCAGCGAGCCGACACTGGTGTTCTGGAGGTAGGAGTAACCCAGGTTGCCATGCAGCACCTGGGCCAGCCAGCTGAGGTAGGCGGCCACAGCCGGCTGGCCGATCCCGTAGTCGCGCCGGAGCGCGGCCAGCCGGGCCGGCGAGCCGATCCCGCTCAGCATGGCCTGCCGCGGGCCGCCGGGCAGCAGCCACAGGAACGCGAATACCAGCAGGCTCACGATCACCAGCACGGCGATCGCCTGCAGCACTCGCCGGATCAGGTAGGTGATCACGCTCCGCTGCCGCTCCGCCCTCGCCGCGGTTCAGCCGGGGCGCCGTGCCGCCCGCACGCCCGGGCCAGGATCCGGGCCGGGCTCACCGCACGTAGTACCAGTCTTCCGGGGTGATCGCCAGGGTCGGGCTCTGCGCGCCGATCCGCAGGTTCGCGACGCTCTCGATCAGGGCGGCCGGCGCCTCCGGCTGCAGCACCACGGGAAGCTGCCCGGTGAGGTAGTTCTCCCACTTCCACATCGCCCGCAGGCTGGCGTCGTGCAGCGTGGCCGCGATCAGCGTGTTGTCCCTGGCGTTGCTGTACTGGCCCAGGTTGCCCGCCGACTTGGTCTGGAACAGCTCCTCGCCGGTCGGCAGGTAGTCGGGCACGTAGCTCCAGCCCTGGCCCCAGTCCGCCAGCTCCCATGGGCACGGTCTGGGCGCGGCGCTGGACCCGCAGCCGCCGACGATCTCGCTGAGCACGCCGTTGAACGTCTTCGGGATCAGGTCGATGTTGATGCCCACCTGGGCCGCGTTGGACTTCAGCTGGAGCAGCGCGGCCTCCTCCCAGGCGTTGCCGGTGGCGTAGACGAGGGTGAAGTTCAGCTGGGCGCCCGCGTGCACGCCCGGGCCGCACTGGCCCGGGCCGGCGCCCGGGGACGCGCAGGTCGCGTTCGTGCCCGGAACCACGTTCCAGCCGTGGCTGGTGAGCAGCTTGCGGGCCTGTGTCGGGTTGAACGGGTACGGGTCGCCCCGCAGCGCGGCGGCCGACAGGTACCGGGTCCGCGGGTAGTCCCCGACTACCCCGGTGGTGAGCTTGCCGTATCCGTGCAGCGGTCCCTGGATGATGGCGGCCTGGTTTACCAGCAGCTGCAGGGCCTGGCGGAAGTACAGCTGGCTGATGACCGCAAGCTGCTTGTCGGCCGGGTTGAAGTTGTACGGGAAGTAGCTGAGGCCCCAGGTGTAGAGCGGCTGGAGCCGGTACCCGGGCACCGGGTTCTGTCCCACCTGCGCCCCGGGCGGTGGCACCGGCGCATCCACGGTGGGCAGGTAGCCGACGTCCAGCCGGTTGCTGCCGCCGGCCTGCAGCACGTTGTACTCCGCTTCCTCGGAGGTGAACGGAACCTCGACGAAGGTGCTGATGTGGTGCCTGGGCACCGGCCCGGAATACGCCTTATTGAACCGGAAGGTCAGCGCGTGCTGGGAGTTGTACCCGGTCAGCTGCCACGGCCCGTCCACGATCTTCCAGATCGGCGAGGATGGCCAGGAGGACGGGTTGGTGGCGATGCTGTTCAGGTAGTTGAAGACGGCCGGGCAGTCGCTGACCACGTGGGTGCAGTCGCTTTTCTGGCCCGCGCCGGACAGGTCCCAGGCCCGCGGCATCGGGGTGATCTGGCTTAGCTCGTTGTCGGTGAACCAGAGCGGCGAGTACTTGCCCTTGATTGTCATCTGCACCTCGGTCGCGCTCACGGCACGCACGCTCGAGATGTTGTCCGGAAGCTCGCCCGGCACGTACCCGCCCCAGTTGCTGGCGGCGTCCGTCTGCATCATGTGCATCCAGAACAGCACGTCACCGGCGTTCACCGACTCGCCGTTGGACCACTTGTACGACTTCAGCCTGATCGTGACGACCTGACCGTGGTAGGTCGGCGGGTACGCCAGGCTGAGTTGCTTGTTCAGGTAGGGCAGCCTGCCGTCGCCGTACCAGTAGAGCGGCCGGTACGTCAGGTACTGGAGGTTGTCCGAGTTCACGATCGAGAAGTACTGGCTGGGCGTGAACGGAAAGATGTAGTTCGGCAGCACGTTCGCCGGCAGGGCGTAGGTCACCACACCGCCGGACACCGGTGTTTTCGGGCCGCCGGAACCCGCCGAGGTCTGCCCGCACCCCGCGGCCACCAGGGCCAGGCAGCCCAGTCCGGCCGCCGCCGAGACCAGCCGGCCGGAGCGCCGTGCGGGCCGCCCGGGTGTTCCGTGTCGCTCAACGGCGCGCCACATAGGCCGCAACTCCCTCGATGATTCGTCTCCCGCCGGCGATCGACGTGCGACCGGGCACCTGCCATGCTCTACCAAGGAGGAATTATGTCCCAATTATCGGCTGATCGCTGGCACTTCGAGATGGCATCGGATCCGTCCTCCGCCGCCAGCGCACGACCCGGTCGCCGCCAATTGCCAGGGTATCGACCGAGTTCCTGGTGTTTGCCGCTATGCCGCGACATTACGTTGATACGTGCCGTCGAGGCGTCCTAACCTCCTGCTCGCGTAGACCCGGCGGCCCGGAGTCGTCGGGTACCCTCGGCTCGCGCGGCCATTCCGGCGGCGCGCCGTCGTCAACGTGGCATCGGCATCGCCGAATCTGAAAAACTAGACGAGTGAGCCCCCAGAGCCGACGCGCCGAATCCCCGGGCGGTTCAGGTCGCTCTGGCTCTGCCGGGCGACTGATCCGCGGCGCTGCCATGCCGCCGCCCAACGCCCTGTTCGCCGAGATGCTCCGGGCCGCCAGGGAACTGCTGGCGGTGCGCAGCCCGCTCGACGCCGAGCTTATGGTCAGCGAACTGCTCGGCACCTGGTGGCGGCAGCGCCCGGAGCGGCCCGGCCGGCCGCGGCTCCGGCGGCGGCCGGCCGACATCGAGGAACTGGTCGGCGAGGGCCTGGTCGACTACGCGGCCGCGGAGCAGAGTCCGGCCGCGCTGGCTCTGCTGTCCGGGATCGCCTGCCTAGGAACGCCCAGGCAGGCGGCCAAGGCCGAGGTCGCGGCGCTAGCGCTGATCGAGAGTGGTGTCGCCAGGCCCGGGTGGGCCGAGCACGCCGGCGCCGTCGAGTCGGCGCAGTGCTACGTCAACTCCGACTCCTACGGCGACCGGGACGAGGTCATCTGCGTCTTCAGCTACGCCGGCCAGGAGGAGCACGCCCTGGTCGTGGTCGTGGACTACAACGCCGGCGGCATGATCCGGGACGGCTGGGTGACCTCGCACGTCGGCAAGCTGCTCGAGTACTGCCGCGGGCAGGCCCCGGCGGAGGACGGCGGCAAGGCCCGGTTCAGCCAGGTGGCGCCGCCGAACGCCCGGCGCCTGCTGGAGACCGCGCTGAGCGTCACCGAGACCATGGCCGATCCGCCGGTAAGCAAGTCGTTCCCCTCCTACCACGCGTTCATCCGGGCCCGGATCCGGATCCTGCCGCCGGTGCAGGCCTGGTCCTCGCTGGCCCGGCGCACCCCGGGCCCGGCACCGGCCGGGCCGGTGATCGCCCCGGGCACCGGGATGATCGGCCCGGGTGCGGGCCGGCGGCCGGTCTGGCGCCGGGACCGCCGCGCCATGCTGGCCGCGGAGTTCCTCGCCTCGGACGAGGCCGAGGACCTGTCCGACCTGGAGGCGGCCGGGCGGTGCACCGACCACATCATCGATTACGGCTGCGATCAGGATTTCGGGCGTCCCGAGCGGGTCAGCCCGGCCAAGGCCGAGACCTTCCTGCTGGACTGGCTGCCCCGCAAGGTGATGCTGACCACCGCGGAGCAGCACGCGATGCCGCACGTGCTGCTGTCCTGGGTGCGCTGGGCGGGCGCAAGGTCCGGGCTGGACATCACGGCGATCAGCAAGACCCTGGACGCCGTGTTCGATTCGATGGCCACCTTCACCAGGGTCTACCGCGACCCGGTCTCGTTCGGGCTCGAGCCGGCCCTGGTCGCGCGGCTGCTGCCGGATCGGGACCTGGAGGCGCTGCCGCGCCGGGCGTTCGCCTTCGGCGTGCTTGAGGGCACCTTCCGGGGCACCGACCTGAGCACGCTGGACCCGGCTAGCGAGGAGGACCGGCGGGTGCTGCTTGCCGCCGACCACGATGGCGCGGCGGCGGGCCGGCTGACCGGCACCAAGCACCTGGAGGCCCACCTGGCGCTGACCCGGCGGCTCTGGTGCGGCGACCCGCCCGAGTTGTGGGAGGCCGCGCAGCGTCTGCTGGACCTGGGCCTGGGACGGCATGAGGTGATGCACGCCCTGATCGGCGCGATCGACGGCGCGGGCCCGGACGACCGCTCGCTCCGACTGGCGCTCGGGGACCTGCCACCGGAGCGGGACGATTGAGCGCTGGTGACCGGACGGCCGATCTGAACGCCGACCTCGGCGAGTCCTACGGCGCCTGGACGCTCGGTGACGACGCCACCCTGATGGACATCATCACCAGCGCCAACATCGCCTGCGGGTTCCACGCGGGCGACCCGCTGACGCTGCGCCGGGCATGCGCGATGGCCGCGGTCCGGGGCGTGACGATCGGCGCCCAGGTCTCCTACCACGACCTGGCCGGATTCGGCAGGCGCGAGATGGAGGTGCCGCCGGATGAACTGGCCGCCGAGGTGCTCTACCAGATCGCG
The DNA here is from genome assembly GCA_021792855.1 of Actinomycetes bacterium. Lineage (GTDB taxonomy): Bacteria > Actinomycetota > Actinomycetes > Streptosporangiales > Streptosporangiaceae > Chersky-822. The sequence goes on along the minus strand of JAJYTW010000172.1, from coordinate 3,954 downwards.
GCGCTAGACGGGATCGCCCGGGCCGAGGGCGTTTCGGTGCGCTACGTCAAGCCGCACGGCGCGCTCTACCACCGGGTCGCCAGGGACCCGGAACAGGCCGGCGCGCTGGTCGCGGCGATCACCAGTTACAGCCCTTCGCTCGCATTGCTCACCCAGCGCGACGGGCAGGCCGCCCGGATCGCCGCCGAGGCCGGGATCACGGTCGTGTCCGAGGCCTACGCCGACCGGGCGTACCGGCCGGACGGCACCCTCGTGCCGCGCGGCCAGCCAGGGGCCGTGCGGACCGACCCGACCGAGGTGGCGGACCGGGCCGTGCGCATGATCACCCGCAACGTGGTGACCGCCGCCGACGGCAGCGACATCGCCATCACGGCACGCTCGCTGTGCATCCACGGGGACACCCCCGGAGCGATCGCGCTCGCCCGCGCGGTCCGGCTCGCGCTGGCGGACTCCGGCGTGCGGCTAGCCTCCTTCGCATGACCGATGCCAGGCCGGCCGGCGATCGCGCCCTGCTGATCGAGGCGGACGGCCGAGCGGCCGGACTCGCCGCCGCGATCACCAGGGCTGGGCTCGCCGGGATCGCCGACGTGATTCCTGGCGCCCGGACCGTGCTGGTCACCTGGGAGCCTGGCCGGTGGCGGCACCCTGACCTGGCGGCGGCCATCGCCGGCCTCCCGGTCGACGACGACCCGGCCGCCGACCTGCCGGCGGTCGAGATCCCCGTGCGTTACGACGGGCCCGACCTGGCCGAGGTGGCCGCACTCGCCGAGATGTCGGTCTCCGAGGCGATCGAGGCGCATCAGGCCGCCGAGTACACCGTCGGCTGGCTCGGGTTCTCCCCCGGCTTCGGGTACCTGACCGGGCTCGATCCGCGGCTCGCGCGGGTGCCGAGGCTGGCCACGCCGCGGGTCAGCGTCCCGGCCGGATCGGTGGCGATCGCGGGCGGCCTGGCCGCGGTATACCCGTCGGCCTCGCCCGGCGGCTGGCGGCTGATCGGGAGGACCACCGCCCGGCTGTGGGATCCCGGGCGCGCCGAGCCGTCCCTGCTCACGCCGGGTCGGCGGGTCAGGTTCCGCGCGGACCGGGCAGACCACGGCGGGCCCGCACCCGCAGCGCAGATGCCGGGCGACGCCCGCGCTCCGGTCCGGCCAGCTCCGGACGGCAGACCCGCTCCGGACGGCAGACCCGCCAGCCACCTGGAGATCATCAGGACCGGACCGCTCGCTTCCGTCCAGGACCTCGGCCGGCCCGGTCTCGGCGCGGTCGGCGTGCCGCCCTCCGGCGCCGCCGACCCGGCCGCGCTGATCACGGCCAACCATCTGGTCGGCAACCCGGGCGGCGCGGCCGGCCTGGAATTCACCCTCGGCCGTGCCGCGATCCGATGCGACGGCGACGCCCGGCTCGCGGTCACCGGAGCGCCGGTGCCGGTCGGACTGGCCGCGCCGGACGGTAGCGAGCGGCCAGCCCCGTTCGGTGCGCCGTTCGAGGTCCCCGGCGGCTGGGTGGTCCGGCTCGGCGCGCCCGCCGCGGGCCTGCGCAGCTATCTCGCGGTGACCGGCGGGATCGCCACCGACCCGGTGCTCGGCAGCCGGTCCTGCGATCTGCTGTCCGGACTGGGCGGCGGGCCGCTGCGGCCCGGTGACCGACTGCCGGTCGGCCCGTCGGCGGCCGGGCCCGGCAGCGGCCCTGGCACCAGGCCGGACAGCGGCCGGGCCGCCGGACCGGCCGCAGCCCGGATACCCGGACGGGGCGAGACCACCCGGCTGCGAGTGCTCCCCGGCCCGCGCCAGGACTGGTTCGACGACGCCGCGCTGGCCGCCCTGTGCGGCTCGCCGTACACGGTGACGCCCGCCAGCAACCGCACCGGCCTGCGACTGGACGGCCCGGCACTGCCGAGGCGTCACGACACCGAGCTGCCCAGCGAGGGGATGGCGACCGGCTCGCTCCAGGTGCCGCACGACGGAAGCCCGATCCTGCTGCTTGCCGACCATCCGCCCACCGGGGGCTATCCGGTGATCGCCGTCGTGCACAGCGCCGATCTCAGGCTCGCCGGCCAGCTCAGGCCCGGCGACCAGGTGTGGTTCCGCCCAGGCTGAAGCTCCCCGGCACCTGGGCCGGGCAAGCGCAGTCCGGGCAGCGCGGGTCAGCCGGCCAGGCTCTGATACGCCGCGGTCACGTCCGCCGCGCTGATCGTGGTCAGATCGGCCGCACTGGCCGTCTCACCCAGCGCCGCCACCCGCAGGTCCCGCGAGGCGCACGCCCGCTCGAACAGCGACCGGGCGAACCGGCCGTTGCCAAGCTCGTCGATCCGGCCCTGCTCGCAGGCCGCCGTCAGGATCTCGGTCAGCACCGGCAGCGCGTCCGGCGCGAAGCTGTCACCGGCCCGGTCGGCGAAGATCTGCGCGATCCGGGCCAGCTCATCCGGCTGGTAGCTGGGAAACCCGACTCGGACGCTGAACCGGGACGCCAGGCCCGGGTTGGTGCGCAGGAACCTGGTCATGTCATCGGTGTAGCCGGCCAGCACGATCACCAGCCGGTCCCGGTCGTCCTCGGCGCGTTTCAGCAGCGTCGCGACCGCCTCGGCGCCGAACGCGTCGCCACCGGAGTAGCCGTCGTTGTACAGGCTGTACGCCTCGTCGATGAACAGCACGCCGCCGAGCGCGGAGTCGATCAGCTTGTTGGTCTTGATCGCGGTGGCGCCCAGATGGTCCCCGACCAGGTCGGCGCGGTGCGCCTCGACCACCCCGGGCCGGACCAGCAGGCCGAGCGCCGCGAAGATCCTGGCCAGGATCCGGGCGACCGTGGTCTTGCCGGTGCCCGGCGGGCCGGTGAAGACGAAGTGCCTGGCCGGCGGCTGGCTGGTCAGCCCGTGCGCGTCCCGCAGCCTGGCCACCCGAAGCTGGGCCGCGATCTCATGCACCTGCCGCTTGACCGGTTCCAGGCCGACCAGCGCGTCAAGCTCGGCCAGCGCGCTCTCCAGCGTCGGGGTCTCGTCGTAGCCCCGGTACCGCGAGGTCAGCTCGGCGAAGGCGTGCTCCAGATCGGCGGCCCGGAGCGTGATCAGCTCGCCGGGATCCGGGTCGGCCGCCGCGCTCATCACCCGGACGTCACGGGCCTGGCCCGCCCGCTCGAGCAGGCTGCGGACGAACCGGCCGTTGCCAAGCTCGTCTCCCAGCCTGCGCCGGCCCACGTCCTCGAACATCCGCCATAGCACCGGCCTGGCCTGCGGGTCGATGATCTCCCCCCGCCGCGCCACGGTCAGATCGGCTAGCTGGAGCAGTTCGGCGGGCGCGTAGCCGGGGAACTTGATCCGGACCGCGAACCGCGAGGTCAGGCCCGGGTTGGAGGACAGGAACGTCTCCATCTGACGCTCGTAACCGGCCAGGATGATGATCAGCCGGTCCCGGTCGTCCTCCGCACGCTTGAGCAGTGCCTGCACGGCCTCGCTGCCGAACCGGTCGCTCTGCCCGTCGCCGTCGTTCACCAGGCTGTAGGCCTCGTCGATGAACAGCACGCCGCCGAGCGCGGAGTCGATCAGCTCATTCGCCTTGATCGCGGTCGCGCCCAGATACTCCCCGACCAGATCGCTGCGCTGCGCCTCCACCACCGTTGGCACGTCGAGCAGCCCGAACGCGTAGAAGATCTTGGCGACGATCCTGGCCACCGCGGTCTTGCCGGTGCCCGGCGGGCCGAGGAAGACCAGATGCTGCATCGGCTTCTCGGTCCCGATGCCGGCCAGCGCCCGGCGGCGGGCCGCCTCGACCGAGGCGGCGATCGACCGCACCTGCTCCTTCACCGCGGCCAGCCCGATCATCGCGTCAAGCTCGGCCATCGCCTCCTCGACGGTGATGACCGGGCGGTCCGGCCGGGCCGGCGACCGCTCCCCCGGGACGCCCGGCCCGGGTCCGGCCTGGCCCGGGCGCGGCGCACGGACCGGCGCGGCCACCCGCGCGG
>JAJYTW010000171.1 GCA_021792855.1 Actinomycetes bacterium | reverse complement strand
CGGACCGCACTGGCGCACGCGGTCGCCCTGCGTGTCATCGGCTACCGCACCGAGCACGGTTTGTCGCAGACCGCCCTAGCCCGCCTGCTGGGGATGCATCAGTCCGCGGTAGCCAGGCTCGAGGCCGGCGACCATGAGCCGTCCCTGGCCACCTTGTCCCGGCTAGCCAGGGTCCTCGGAGTGGAGTTCCACATCGCCATCACCGCCGACGCCTTCGAATTGCGCGACCCCACCTGAGCGGCGCGGGCAGCTCAACCCGACCTAGCGCGGCTCGGCTGGCAGCTAGTCACTCGCGGCCTTCAGGTGGCGGTCCATCCACTCGATCAGCGCCTCGGCGCGCTGGACGCGGATCCGGAAGTCGGCTCCGAACGGGGAGTGCGGGACCCCGGGCAGCCGGAGCATCTCGGTCTCCTTCCCGGCCAGCTTCAGCTCGTTGAACAGGATGTCCCCCTGGCTGATCGGGCACCGCAGGTCGGCCTCGTGCTCAAGGATCAGCAGCGGCGCCGAGCACTGCGCCGCGTACGTCGAGGGCGCCATCCGGACGTACGGGGCCATGGACGCCTCGCCGTGGCCCGGCTGGCTGTCCATCCACGTCCCGATCACCTGGGGGATGTCCGAGGCCAGCATTCCGGCCCAGTCCGAGACCAGGCACTCGGCGATGCCCGCCCGGAACCGGTCGCTGTGGGTGAGCAGCCAGGAGGTCAGGTAGCCGCCGCCGGACAGGCCGAAGGACGCCACCCGATCACCGTCGGCAAGCCCCCGCTCGACGGCCACGTCGACCCCCTGCAGCAGGTCGGCCATGTCGTAGCTGCCCCAGTCGCCGATCAGCATGGCGGCGTGCGCGTCGCCGTACCCGGAGCCGCCGCGGAAGTTGACCGACAGCACGCCGTACCCGGCGGCGGTCAGCAGCAGGTTGTCGAGGTTGAACACCTCGCCGTGGGCGGCGAACGGGCCGCCGTGGATGTGCAGCACGGTGGGATACGGCGCGGCCGAGTGCCGCGGCGCCAGGTACCAGCCCTCGATCTCGGTCTCGCCGTCGGCGGTCGGATAGCTCAGGTGGTGCACGGTGAACGGCATCTCCGCGAGCCAGGTCCGGTTCAGTTCCGTGACCGCCCGCGCCGCCTTCGTCTGGGTGTCGATGACCACCAGGTTGGCCGGCTCGGTGTGCGCCGTGCGCAGCGCCAGCAGGCGGGTGCCGTCCACGGCGAGCGGCACGGCCGAGTACGACGGCTCGGTGAGCGCCTCGACCCGGATCTCCCCGCTGAGGGCGACCCGGCAGGCGAGCATGCTGCCGCCCTTCTGGATGTAGACGTACGCCCAGCCCCCGCCCGGGTCCGCGACGATGCGCGGCTCGATGGCGCGCCCGTCGAAGCCGTCGTGCATCAGCCCGAACAACTGCCCGTCGGAGTCCGGGAGCCGGCTCTCGCTCGCTCCGCTCACCGGGTCGAACACCAGCAGGTCGAGCCGCCGGTTGATCTGCCACGGCGATGAGTACGCCACCCGGCCGTCGGGCAGCCAGGCCGCGACCGCCGTGGAAACGTCGAAGTCCGCGCTGGTCACGTCCGTGGTGGTCCCGGACGGATACTCGGCGATCCTGATCTCGTACCTGGTCGAGCCGGGAGCGCCGAACGTCCCGTACAGAATGGCCTGGCCGTCGGGCGACCATTCCAGGAACGAGATCACGCCGCCCTCGTCGGTCACGCGATGAGCCGGCCCGCCCGCGGCGGGGACTACGTAGACGTCGGTCAGGTGATCATCCACCAGTCCCATACCGTCGATCCGCCAGACCGGCCGGGTGACCCGGTAGGCGAGCCCCGGGTCGCGCCGGGGCGCGTCGGAGGCGTCCACCGCCAGGTACCGCCCGTCCGGCGACCACGCCGGGCCGGCCGGGCCGGTCCCGCGCGGGAACGAGGTCAGCACCCTCGTCTCGCCGCCGGCCAGCGGGGCCACGCAGAGCTGGGCGGCCTCGTTTCCGTCGGCATCGGCCTGGACCTGGAGGAACGCGACCCGCGCCCCGTCCGGTGACACCGCCGGCCGGGACTGGGCGCCGCCGGAAGGGGCCAGCCGGCGATGCTGCCCGCCGTCCGCGACCCACAGGGCGGTGTCCTTGCTGGCCGCCTCGCCGTCGAAGGTGTTCGCGACGTAGACCACGGCGGGCGAGCCTGGCACCAGGGCGCCGCCCAGCAGGTCAACGAAGCGCAGCAGGTCCGCCGGTCGGTAGGAGGGCGCAGAGTCCACGGAGAACGTCCTTCGGCTCGGAAAGCTGATGAAACAGGCTACGCCCGTTCAATCCGGTCGTTCTAGACCCCGTAACCGCCGCCTCCGGGCGTCTCGATGACCAGCACGTCATCGATGCCGACGTCGGTCTCGGCGACCCCCGCTAGCTCGATGCGGGTGCCGTCGGCGCGCTCCACGTAGTTGCGCCCGCAGGCACCCGGTTCGCCGCCGGCCATGCCGTACGGCGGTACCCGCCGGTGGCCGGAGACGATTCCCGCGGTCATCGGCTCCAGGAAGCGGATGCGCCGCACGCCGCCGTCGCCGCCATGCCACGTCCCGCCGCCTCCGCTGCCGCGCCGGATCGCGAAGCTCTCCAGCAGGACCGGATAGCGCCATTCGAGCACCTCGGGGTCGGTCAGCCGCGAGTTCGTCATGTGCGTCTGCACGACGTCAACGCCGGCGAAGCCGTCGCCCGCGCCGGAACCGCTCGCGACGGTCTCGTAGTACTGGCGCCGGTCGTTGCCGAAGGTGACGTTGTTCATCGTGCCCGATCCCTCGGCCTGCAGGCCGAGAGCGGCGTACAGGGCGCCGGTGATGGCCTGGGAGGTCTCCACGTTCCCGGCCACGGTCGCCGCCGGGTACTCGGGGGCGAGCATGCATCCGGCCGGGATGAGCAGTTCCAGCGGCTTCATGCACCCGTCGTTGAGCGGGATGTCGCCGCCGGCCAGGGTCCGGAACACGTACAGCACGGCGGCCCTGGCCACCGACGAGGGCGCGTTGAAGTTCGATTCCAGCTGCGGCGAGGTGCCGGTGAAGTCGATCCGCGCGCGCCGCCCGGCCGGGTCGACGGTGACGGCCACGCTGATCACGAAACCGGTGTCGTGGATGTAGCGGTAGCTGCCGTCGGTCAGGGCGGCGACGACCTTCCTGACCTCCTCCTCCGCGTTGTCCTGCACGTGCCCCATGTACGCCCGCACGACGTCGAGACCGAAGTGCCCGACCATGGCCCGCAGTTCCCGCACTCCGGTCTCGCACGCCGCGACCTGCGCCCGCAGGTCCGCGATGTTGGCGCCGGGATCGCGGGACGGGTACCTGGCCGAGGTGAGCAGCCGCCTGGTCTCCGCCTCGCGGAACCGGCCGCCGGCCACCAGCAGCCAGTTGTCGAACAGCACGCCCTCTTCCTCGATGGTGCGGCTGAACGGCGACATCGAGCCGGGGGTGAGCCCGCCCATCTCGGCGTGATGGCCCCTGGCCGCCACGTAGAACAGCACCTCGCGGCCGGCGTCCCCGCCCGGGGAGATCCCGAACACCGGGGTCACCACGGTGATGTCGGGCAGGTGGGTGCCGCCGTGGTACGGGTCGTTCAGCGCGTACACCTCGCCGGGCCGCATGGTCCCCCCGCGCCGGGCGATGATCTGCCTGATGGCCTCGCCCATCGGGCCGAGATGCACCGGGATGTGCGGCGCGTTGGCGACCAGGCCGCCGTCGGCATCGAACACGGCGCAGGAGAAGTCAAGCCGCTCCTTGATGTTGACCGAGTGCGCGGTGGCCTGGAGCCGGACCCCCATCTGCTCCGCGATCGCCATGAACAGGTTCCCGAAGATCTCCAGCATCACCGGGTCGACCGCGGTGCCCGCGGGATCGCCGGCCATACCGGCCGTGCCGACCTCCGCGCGAGCCACGCGGGCGGCGACCCGGTCCAGCCGCAGGTGCCCGTGGCCGGTCACAGTGGCCCGCCAGCCGGGCTCGACCACGGTCGTGGCGCCGTCCTCCACGAGGATCGCCGGGCCGTCGGCGCTGTCCCCGGGGCGGGCGTCCTCCCGCCGGTACAACGGCGCCCGCTGCCACCTGTCCGCGCAGTACATCGGCACCTCGGCCAGCGGGACCAGGCCGGCTCCGCCCGGCTCGGGCAGGTCAAGCGGCTCGGCAAGCCCGGTCGCCTCGACCGTCACCGACTCGGCGATGATCGGCCTGCCCGGCATCAGGAACGAGAACTGCCGCTGGTAGGCGGCCTCGAACTCGGCGCGCATCGCATCGGCCGGCCCTCGGACGACCGCCAGGCTGGTGTCGACGCCCTCGTACCGCAGGTGCACCCGGTGCGCGACGCGCACCCGGCCGGCCTCGATGCCCTCATCGGCAAGCTGGGCCCGGGCGTCGGCCTCCAGCGCGGCGGCCAGGTCCGCGATGGGCGCCAGCGCGGCCTCGTCCAGTTCGATGTCCAGGGCCCGCTGGCGGATGGCGACCGTGTCGGCCAGCGCCAGCCCGCACGCCGACAGCACGCCGGCCAGCGGCGGGACCAGGATCCGGGAGATGCCCAGCGCGTCCGCGACCGCGCACGCGTGCTGCCCGCCCGCGCCGCCGAACGTCGTGAGGACGTACTCGGTGACGTCCCGGCCCCGCTGCACGGAGATCTTCTTGATCGCGTTGGCCATGTTCGCCACCGCGACCCGCAGGAAGCCGGCGGCTGCCTGCTCGGCGGTCGTCGCCGTCCCGGTGCTGCCGGTGACGTCCGCGGCCAGGGCCGAGAAGCGCTCCCGCACCACCTCGCCGTCCAGCGGCTGGTCTGCGCCGGGGCCGAACACGGCCGGGAAATACTCCGGCTGCACCCGTCCGAGCAGCACGTTCGCGTCGGTGACGGTGAGCGGGCCGCCGCGCCGGTAGCACGCCGGGCCGGGATCGGCGCCCGCCGACTCGGGGCCGACCCGCAACCGCGCCCCGTCGAAGCCCAGCACGGAGCCGCCGCCCGCCGCGACCGTGTGGATGGCCAGCATGGGCGCGCGCACCCGTACCCCAGCGATCTCCATCTCCATGACGCGCTCGAACTCGCCGGCGAAGTGCGACACGTCGGTGGACGTGCCGCCCATGTCGAAGCCGATGACCCTGCCCGCACCGGCCATCGCCGAGGTCCGCGCCATGCCGACGATGCCGCCCGCCGGGCCGGACAGGATCGAGTCCTTGCCGAGAAAGTGCCGGGCCTCCGCCAGCCCGCCGCTGGACTGCATGAACATCAGCCGGACGCCGTCAAGTTCGCCGCTCAGCCCGCCGATGTACCGGCGCAGCACCGGGGATAGGTAGGCGTCGACGACGGTGGTGTCGCCCCGGGGAACCAGCTTCATCAGCGGGCTCACCCGGTGGGACTCCGAGACCTGGGTGAACCCGATCTCGCGCGCGAGTGCCCCGATGGCCCGCTCGTGCCCGGGGTACCGGTAGCCGTGCACGCACACCACCGCCACGGCGCGGAACCCGTCGGCGTAGGCCCGCTCCAGCCCGGCCCGGACCGGCCCGGCGTCCAGCGGCACTAGCACCCGTCCCCGCGCGTCCACCCGCTCGTCGACCTCGATGACCCGGCCGTACAGCATGTCCGGCAGCACGATCCGCCGGTCGAAGATCCGCGGACGGTTCTGGTAGCCGATTCGCAGCGCGTCCGCGAACCCGCGGGTGATGACCAGCGCCGTCGGCTCGCCCGCCCGCTCCAGCAGCGCGTTGGTGGCGACGGTCGTGCCCATCGTGACCGCCTCGATCGCCTCGGCCGGGACCGGTTCCCCGGCGCCGAGCCCGAGCAGGTCCCTGATGCCGGCGACGGCGGCGTCCTCGTAGCGCCCGGGATTGTCCGAGAGCAGCTTGCGGGTGACCAGAGCGCCGTCCGGGCGGCGGGCGACGACATCGGTGAACGTGCCGCCCCGGTCGATCCAGAACTGCCAGCGTCGGTCCACCGCGCTCCACCCCGCTCCGCTCCGCGCAGACTGCCGACATACCCGCCGGATAACGGGTATAAGCCCGCTAAGTCTGGTGCGAAAGGGGTACTGATGTCCGGTCAGATGATCGACGTCACCGGCGGCCGGGTCTGGGCCGAGATCGTCGGTGACGGCCCGGGAACGCCGCTGCTGGTGCTGCATGGCGGCCCCGGCGTGCCGAGCTACTACCTGGACAGCCTGCGTGCGCTGGCCGGCCAGCGCCCGGTGGTCCTGTACGACCAGCTCGGCTGCGGCCGCAGTGACCGGCCGGCCGACCCCTCGCCGTACCGGGCCGAGCGGTTCGTGACCGAGGTCGGCCAGGTCCGCGAGGCGCTCGGGCTGGACCGCGTTCATCTGCTCGGGCAGTCCTGGGGCGGCATGCTCGCGGCGATGTACGCGCTGACCGCACCGTCCGGCCTGACCAGCCTGGTGCTCGCCAGCCCGGTGATCGACACCGACCGGTGGATCGCGGACTGCGCCAGGCTGAAGGCGGCGCTGCCCGCCGAGGTCCAGGAGGTCATCGACGACCACGAGGCCCGTGGCTTCACCGGGTGCCCGGAGTACGCCGCCGCCACGCTGGAGTGGTGGCGCCGGCATGTCTGCCGGATCCAGCCGTTCCCGCCGGACGTCGAGCGGGCGCTGGCGAGCATGGGCGTCGAGTGCTACGCGACCATGTGGGGGCCGAGCGAGTTCACCCTCACCGGCAACCTGCGGGACGTAGCGCTCTCCCCGCGACTCCCCGAGCTAGCCCTGCCGGTCCTGTTCACCTGCGGCCGCCACGACGAGGCGACCCCGGAGTCCACCGGCTACTTCGCCGGCCTAGTGCCCGGCGCGCGGCTGGCGGTGTTCGAGGACAGCTCGCACATGGCGCACATCGAGGAAGCCGACGCCTACCTGACCCGGCTCGCCGACTTCCTCGCCGAGGCGGACGCGCGCGCCACCGCCGGCGGGTAACCCTGCGCGGGCACCACGGCGTGCGGGCCTAGGCAGCTCACTGCCCTTTCTCCAGCGAGTTCCGGACGTGCCTCAGGTGCACGCCGAGAATGGCAGCGACGTCCTCTGCCGCGCCCCTCCGTATCGCATGGAGCATTAGGCGGTGCTCCAGATCGGAAATCTCTCTCGCACCGGATGTCATGCTGAACGCCGCCCGATAACGATGGGCGAGATCCCACAACTGATCGATGGTCCGGTGCAGCATCGGCATTCCCAGCCGGTCATACCAGAGGGTGTGAAACTGCCGGTCCAGGGCCAGCCAATTCCCGTCTTCTGGGCTGGAGAGTTCCATTCGGGCCAGAATCTCGCCCGCCTCCTCAAGGTCGGCCGGGGTAATCCGGCTGACCGCCTCAGCGATGGCCATCGGCTCAAGTTGCTCGCGCATCAGGCAGACTTCGCGCATCTCGGCCCGGTCGAAAGGGCGTACCCGCGCACCACGGCTGGGCTCGAGATCCACCAGTCCTGAGTTGCTCAGAGCACGCAGAGCCTCGCGTACCGGAAGGCGGCTTACGCCGTACTGCTCGGCAACGGCATTCTGCACAATTCGCTCGCCGGCCGCGAGCTGGCCGGTCACGATCCGCTGTTTAAGGTCAGCGGCGATGGACTCGGCGAGTGAGTCGCCAGAGTACAGGTCGGCCTCGGACATGATTTGCGCTCCTCCCCAGCCCGCGACGGCGCGTCGACCACCGCGCAAACCTAAGCCAACTGGATCCAACCTGAGCATCTTAGCACTTCAGATAAGGTATATAACACTATAATCTACTCTTAGCTATCCTTGACTGGATCCAGAAGTGCAGAGTATGGTCCCGGCAAGCCAACGGTTACAAAGAACCATAGATAGCACTGAGCCAGTCGATATGCCGCGCTCCGGATCGGCCCTGGCTAGGCATGAACGGGAACCACTATGAGCACTTCCCCGACGAACCAGTCCGAGCATCCAACTCACCTTGCCGCGAGCGAAGTCACGCTATTCGGTGACTTCATTGCGGGCATTACCAATGTGGCGCCGTCCACCAGCATCGCGCTGACCCTGGGCGCGATTATGAGCGCTACCGGTCTCGCCAGTCCGAGTGTCGTGGTGATCGTCGGACTGCTCATGCTCTGCATCGCGATCTCCTACCACTACATGAACCTGTGGCAGCCATCGGCGGCCGCCCAGGCGATGTGGACGGCCCGCGCATTCCGGCCAGTCGTCGGACTGGCGGTCGGTTTCGCGGTGATCCTTATGACCCTGGCGTCCAACATCAGCAACATCACGCTTTTCGGACCCTACCTGCTCGGCATCATCGCCCCGAGCGAGCAGAACAACACAATCCTGCAATGGATATGCACGGCCGCCGCCACCGGACTGGTCCTCTTCGTCGCGGTCGAGGGAGTTCGTCGCGCTATCCGATTCCAGACGATCGTGGTCTGGATCGAATACGCGATCATCCTCGCCTTCGGTGTCGCCCTTTACGTCGCCGAGTTCACCGGTACCGCCGGAACCACGCACCCCAGGCTCTCCTGGCTGCTGCCGAGCACGGCGCCTAGCTTCTCGGCGCTCACGAACGGCGTGGTGCTTGGCGTCTTCATGTTCGGCGGCTGGGAGGCCTCGGTCTACCTCTCGGAGGAAGGAACCGACACACGGCGCAATCCCGGCCGTGCGGGCATCATCTCGGTTGTCTTCTGCATCGTCTGGTTCATCTTCCTGACGATGGGCATCCAGGCAATCGCGCCGGTCAAGGACCTGGTCGCCAACGCGGGCAACATCATCGCCTACAGCGCCGGTGTGATCTGGCCGCAGCCCTGGTCGAGCCTGGTGTCCCTGGCGGTCCTGTCGTCGGTGATCGCGGTAACCCAATCGCAATTGCAGAATTTCAGCCGGATGAGCTTCGGACTCGCCCGGGAGGGCCTGCTCCCCAAGTGGCTCGGCAAACTGAGCCGGCACCGTACGCCCGCCCTGGCACTGGCCTTCGCCGCGGTCCTGCCCGTCCTGCTGCTGATCGCCTACCTCGGAAACGCGACCGCCGGCAAGACAATCGGACTGGTCAGCGGCACCGCGGGCTTTCTGTACATCGTGATCTACGTGGCCGGGGCGCTGGCCTGCCTCTGGTACTACCGCCGCACCCTGCTCTCCAGCGCCCGCCAGTTCATCGCGGCCGGACTACTGCCGTTCATCGGCGGCGCCGGACTGGTGTACGCGGCGCTCACGGCCATTCCCACCACTCCAGGCTGGACCCTTTACCCGTTCCTCGCCATGTTCGTGCTCATCTTCCCGGCCGCCTGGCTGGTGAAGCGGATCACGCGCGCGCCGTTCTTCAGCATGCGCCCGAACGTGGCGACCCAAGCCGGCGAGATGGCTCCCGAGCCCGGCGCGGCGGCGGCCGAGCAGCTGCCCGAGCCCGCCTCTGACGCGGATGCCTAGGCTGGCCGGCCTGCGCGCGATCGTGACCGGCGGCGCGCAGGGCATCGGCCGGGCGATCGCGGTCGGCTT
>JAJYTW010000170.1 GCA_021792855.1 Actinomycetes bacterium | reverse complement strand
CACATAGCTCATGTAACACCTCGATCCTCGCGTTATTTCCGCCGCCCGGCGGATTGCTTCCCGGCGGTGCCGGGCTTCGCCGCACCGGGCTTCGCCGCACCCGACCTGGCGGCGCCCGGCTTCGCCGCACCCGACCTGGCCGCACCCGGCTTGGCCGCACCCGACCGGCCCCTGGCGGAGGTGCCGCTTGCGGATTTCCTGGCACGGGGTTTCGCGGTCCCGGACTCCTCGGCGCCGCCGCCGTCCTGATCCGAACCGCCATCGTCCGAACCGCCCGCCGCCGAACCCTGCACGGCGGCCAGGCTAGCCCGGAGCGCCTCGGTCAGGTTGGCGGCCGGGCCGGTGGCGATCTCGATCGGTTCCGGCGCGAGCAGTTCCGCGCCCCGCACCTTGGCCTCGACCAGACCGGTCAGCGCCTCCCGGTACCGATCGTGATGCTCGGCTGGCTCGAAGTCCGCCGTCATCGAGTCGATCAGTGACCGGGCCATCCGCAACTCGGCCGGACGGACCTCGACATCTTGCTCCTGGAACCCGAACGTGGCGGTCCTGACCTCGTCCGGCCAGAGCAGCGTCTCGAGCACCAGTACGCCATCCCGGCAGCGCACGGTCGCCAGCGACTCGCGCTGGCGCAGCGCGACCTGGGCGACCGCGACCCGGCCGGAGGCCTCCAGGGCGTCCCGCAGCAGCACATAGGCCCTGGCCCCGGAGGCTTCCGGTTCGATGTAGTAGCTGCGGTTGAACAAGATGGGGTCGATCTGCTCGGCGGGAGCGAATTGAAGCACCTCAATCGACTTCATCGTCGGCAGTGGCAGGCTGCTCAGGTCGTCCTCGTCCAGAATCACGACCTCGCCGGTCGGCAGTTCGTAGCCCTTGGCCACGTCCTGATACGGGACCTCCTCGCCGCAGACCGAGCAGAACCGCCGGAACTTGATCCGGCCACCATCGGGCCGGTGCACCTGGCGGAAGGCCAAATCGTTCTGCTCGGTAGCGGCGTAGAGTCGCACCGGGATCATGACCAGTCCGAAGGAGATGGCACCTTTCCACATGCTGTGCATGAGATCTCCCTACCCTGGCAGATCGGGTACTGATACCACCAGCACTGTTATTACCAGGGTTACTCCATAGCAGGCATTCGGCAATATGTTCGATCTGAGTGACCAACCGATCACGCGGATCAACGCAGGTCAGCAGAGGGGAAGCGGCACATGACCAACGACGGGCGAGGCGACCCACGTGCCGAGGCGGCGGAGGCTGACGCGGTCGAGCAGGAGCAGGAGGCGGTTCCCGGTGCCGGAAACGGGCGGGACAGCGAGTTGCCCGAGCAGGTGCCGCTTGAGGCGGACGAGGCCGACACGGCCGAGCAGACCCGCGAGGTCAGCCTGGACGAGGACGATTACCGCTGACGCCGGGGCGGCCCGGAGCGGACATAGGATGACAGCCAAGTCCTGGTCGTCCGCCCCGAGCAACTTCCGGAGATTCGTGTGACCGCGACGCCGCAGGCCAAGCCTGCCAACGTCCGCCTGCCGCGCCCGGCACGGCGCAGGCAACTGCTGGGCGCCGCCCGCGAGGTATTCGTTGCCCAGGGCTACCACGCGGCGGCGATGGACGAGATCGCGGAACGGGCCGGGGTCAGCAAGCCGGTGCTGTACCAGCACTTCCCCGGCAAGCTCGAGCTTTACCTCGCCCTGCTCGATGAGAGCGCCGCCGAACTGATCGACGCCGTTTCCCAGGCACTGGCGTCGACGAGCGACAACCGCGAGCGGGTGCCCGCCACCTTCCGGGCGTTCTTCGACTACGTGAGCGGTGTGGGCGAGGCGTTCCGGCTGGTCTTCGAATCCGACCTGAGCAATGAGCCCGCCGTGCGGGCCCGGCTGAACCAGACCATGTACGAATGCGCCGGGATGGTGAGCGAGTTCATCCGGTCCGACGCCGGGGTCTCGGACGAGGAGGCCGACCTGCTCGGCATGGCACTGGTCGGCATGGCCCAGGTCAGCTCCCGGTACTGGCTGAGCACCGATCGGGTGATCCCGCAGTCGCAGGCCGAGGACCTGCTCGCCAGGCTCGCCTGGCGGGGCATCAGCGGCTGGCCGCTGGCCGATTCCGGGGCCGATTAGCCACGGACCCGACGTCGCGGACCGCCGTCGGCCAGCGCCCGGCGCGTCCGGCCGGGCGGCCGGCCCGGGGCGATTAGCCTTCGAATCGTCGGCCGGCCAGGATCGGGCCGGCCACGCCGAACACCACCTGGAGATGACCGTGGAAGTCAAGATCGGTATTCAGATGGCTCCCCGCGAGCTAGTCGTCCAGACCACCGCGTCCGAGCAGGACATCGAGCAGGCTCTGACCAGCGCGCTGACCGACGGCAAGGTGTTCGTGCTCTCGGACAGCAAGGGCGGCACCGTGCTGGTGCCGGCCGACAAGATCGCCTATGTCGAACTCGGCCAGGGCGAGCAGCGTCGCGTCGGGTTCGGCGCCTAGTCCGCGAGGCCGAGCGCGGCCATCCGCTGGGCGTGCAGGTCGGCCAGCGCGGCGAACATCCGGCTAATCTCGCCAAGCTGCGCCGCTGAGCCGCCCGCCAGCAGTCCGGCCAGCGGCGCCCGGTCGGCGGCGACCCGCTGGGCCTGGCTGAGCGCCTCACCGACCAGCCGGCGGGCCCACAGGGCCAGTCGGCCGGCCACCGCAGGGTCGGCCGTGATCGCCTCCCTGACCCTGGCGATGGCGAACTCGGCATGGCCGGAGTCCGCGAGCACCTCGAGCACCAGGTCCCGGGTCGGCTGGTCGAGCAACTGGGCGATCACCCGGTAGAAGTCGGCCGCGATCCCGTCCCCGACGTAGGCCTTGACCAGCCCCTCCAGCCAGTCCGACGGCGCGGTCCTGGCGTGGAACGCGTCGATCGCCTCGACGAACGGCGCCATCGCCTGCTGCGGGTCGGCGCCAAGCTCGCCGATCCGGCGGCTGAGCACCTGGAAGTGACCGAACTGGGTCACCGCCATCCCGGCCAGATCGGCCTTGTCCGGCAGCGAGACTGCCAGCGACGCGTCGTCGGCCAGTCGGAAGAACGCCACCAGCGACGCGTACGCCAGCAGTCCGAGCAGGTCAACGACTCCGTCCGCGGCAGGCTCGGCCGCGCCATCGCGATCGGTCACACCCGCAGCCTAGCCCCGAAAATCACGGCACAGCCGCTACCGCATGGGCAAGGACCTGGCTCGTTGCTACACTCGGCAGCGACGTCATCGAGGAATGTGGCCGTCAGGAAGCGCGTTGTAGCGGTAGGCGCGGCGGGTGTCGCCCGATACCGCCGCGTCGGCTCTTCCGGGCGATCTCGCGTCCAGCGCCCGCTGGCACCGACTCCCGGGCCGCTTTGATGGATGCCCCTCGGATGAGTCCAACCGCCGCCCGCGGCACCAGGATCAGGCGTTAGCACGCCTGGCGGCCGCCGGCCACCGATGGAGGCGAAAGCCCTGACTACGCACGACCTCGAAACAGGAACAGAAGACCTCCCCCTGCGGGAGATTGACCTCGGAACGGCGCCCGGCGCGCCAGACTCGGCCGTGACCAGCGCGGATCCGGCCGGCGCAGCCACGGCGGTGTCCGCGTCGGCTGGCACGGGCACTTTCGGCGACTTCGGAATCGCGGCCCCGATCATCGACGCGCTGGCCGCGGCCGGCGTCACCACCCCGTTCCCGATCCAGGCCCTCACCCTGCCGGTCGCGCTGACCGGGCAGGACGTGATCGGGCAGGCCAGAACTGGTACTGGCAAGACCTTCGCGTTCGGTATCCCGATCCTGCAGCACTGCCTGGCGGTCGGCCGTGGCAAGCCAACCGCCCCGCGCGCGCTCGTCGTGGTGCCGACCAGGGAACTGGCCATCCAGGTCGCCGAGGACCTGCGCACCGCCGGGGCGCGCACCGACATGAACGTGGTCACGCTGTACGGCGGACGAGCCTACGAGCCGCAGATCGAGGCGCTGGCCACCGTCGACGTGGTGGTCGGCACGCCCGGGCGGCTGCTCGACCTGGCCAGGCAGCGCAACCTGGATCTGGGCGCGGTCGAGATCCTGGTGCTCGACGAGGCCGACCGGATGCTCGACCTGGGCTTCCTGCCCGACGTCGAGGCCATCTTGCGGCTCACCCCCGACCACCACCAGACCATGCTGTTCTCTGCCACCATGCCGGCCGAGATCGTCACCCTGGCCCGGCGCCACCTGCACCGGCCGATGCACATCCGGGCCGAGCAGGGTGACGAGCCGGCCCACGTGCCGACCACCGACCAGCACGTCTTCCGCGCCCACCAGCTCGACAAGATCGAGGTCCTGGCCCGGGTGCTGCAGGCCGAGGGCCGCGGGCTGACCATCGTGTTCTGCCGCACCAGGCGGTCCTGCGACCACGTCACCTCGGCCCTGACCGAGCGCGGTTTCGCCGCCGCGGCCGTGCACGGCGACCTGGGCCAGAGCCAGCGGGAACGGGCCCTGCGCGCGTTCCGCAGCGGCAAGGTCGATGTGCTCGTCGCGACCGACGTCGCGGCCCGCGGCCTGGACGTGGACGATGTCACCCACGTCGTGAACTACGAATGCCCCGAGGACGAGAAGGCCTATCTGCACCGAATCGGCCGGACCGGTCGGGCGGGCCGCACCGGCACCGCGGTGACATTCGTCGACTGGCAGGACGTCGGGCGCTGGAAGCTGATCAGCGACACCCTCGGGCTCGACCGGCCCGAGCCGATGGAGACCTACTCCACCTCCGAGCACCTGTACACCGCCCTCGGCATCCCGGCCGGGGTAACCGGCTCGCTGCCCAGGAGCCAGCGCGAACGTGCCGGGCTAGATGCCGAGGCACTCGAGGACATCGGCGAGACCGGCCGGACCCGATCGCGTTCCGGTGGCCGACCGGACTCACCGCGCGATACCGCCAGATCGGCCGACGGCGAGGCCAGCGCCCGCCGGAACCGCAACCGTCGGCGCACCAGGAGCGGTGCGCCGGTATCCGGCCAGCCGGACGGCCCGGGCCAGCCCGAGCACGCCGACCGGGCCCAGGGCGCGCCCGAGGACGGCGCAGCACGCGCGGACCGGCAGCCGGGGCAGGCCGACGCGGACGGCCAGGCGGCCGGTCCACGGCGTCGGCGCCGCTCCCGGCGACCCGCCGGACGCCGACCCGACGCACCGCGCTCGACCCGGCCGGCCGACCAGGCCGAGCGGCGGGATCTCGGCATCGAATGAGCGCGGCGGACAGACAGCGCTCGTTGAGCGCAGCGCACGTAGTGCCGGCTGACGGCTAGGTAGGCTGCCAACCCGTGAGCACACCAAGATCACTGCGGATGTCCCGGCAGGTCCGGCTCGTCGCGATCGAGACCGGTCGCGGGTCGTTTGCCGCGCTGGCGGCAGATTCCGCGACCGGAGTCGATGAGCGGCTGCCGGCCCTGCTTGTTCCCGGCTATACCGGCAGCAAGGAGGACTTCCTGGCGGTGCTGGACTCGCTGGCCTCGGCCGGCCGCCGGGTGGTCGCGATCGACCTGCGCGGGCAGTACCAATCCGGTCCGGCTCCGGCGAGCGACGGCTACCGCCTTGACCGGCTAGCCGATGATGTCGTCGCGGTCGCCGCCGCGATCGGCGGGAGCGCGGGCCGGGTGCATCTGCTCGGGCACTCCTTCGGCGGTCTGGTGATCAGGCAGGCGGCGATCACCCAGGCGGATCGGTTCAGTTCCCTCACTCTGCTCGGGTCCGGGCCTGGCACGATCGGCGGCGAGCGGGCGGCGGCGTTGCGGGAACTGCTGGACTACCTCCGCCCGGCCGGCGCGGACCGGACCGCGCTCGCACCGATGATCGCCGACCTGTGGGAGAGCAGGCTGCGGCCCCAGGCGGTGGCTGACGGCACGTCGGCCGAGATCGTCGAATTTCTCCGGGACCGCACGCTGGGCAACTGCCCGGTCGGACTGGTGGAGATGGCCACGCAACTGCTCGACTGCCCGGACCGCACCGATCATCTCGCCCAGCTTTCCGGTCTTCCGATGCTGGTGAGCTACGGCGAGCATGACGATGCCTGGCCGCCGGCCGTGCAGGATGCGATGGCGAGGCGGCTTGACGCCGAGCGGGTGTGCATTCCGGGCGCCGCGCACTCCCCGGCCGTCGAGGCGCCGGAGACCACTGCCGCGATGCTGACCGCGTTCTGGAATCGGTCCGAGGCGGGCGGGTAGCCGCTCCCGTCCGCCGGCCTCAGCCGCTCCCGTCCGCCGCGGCGAGGCCCTCGTCCGGGCGCCGGGCGGGCGCGGCGGCCTGTCCTTGCGGGCAGTGCGCCCGGAAATCGCACCAGCCGCACCCGGGCCCAGGCCGCGGCGGGAACTGCTCCGTACCGGACTGGCCCGCTCCGAACGCCTGGTCAGCCAGGGCGCACTCGGCGGCGATGTCCTCGGCGCGGCCAAGCTGCCGGTCCAGCGACTCCCCGGTGTGCTCGGCGCGGATCACCTGTCCGGTCGGCAGGTGGTGCAGTTCGACGGCCAGGCATGGCCGGTGCAGGACCCGGCCAGCCGCGATCGCGTAGATGGCGAGCGCGAGCGAGGACCGGGCGTCATCAGCCGTGGGCGGGCGCCTGCCCGTCTTGTAGTCCACGACAACCAGTTCACGGTCACGGCCGGGCAGCGGCCCGATATTGACCGGCCGATCGTCCAGCCGGTCGATCCGCCCGGATACCGCGATCCGGTCCGTCCTCGTGCCAACCGTCCGCTCCACCCCCACCGGCTCCTGGTCCGGGTCCAGGCCGGCCACATAGCGCTCGACCATGTCCATGGCTAGCCGGAGGTACCGGACGGACTGGGCTCCGTCGGAGTAGCCGTCAGTGAGCCAGCCGCGCTCGAGCAGTTGCCCCGCGGCACCCGTCGTGCGCCGCTGGCGCGGCAGCCGCCACCAGCCGGCCAGGGCATTGTGCACGCTCGCGCCCAGGCTGTTGTGCGCCCAGGGCGGTCCCTTGCGCGGCGCCGGGCGGTCCAGGTAGGTCATCCGGTACCGTCGCGGGCAGTCCAGCCAGGTCCGCAGCCGGGTCGGGGTGCACGAATAGAGCCTGGCCGGCATGGCGTCGAACCCGAGTTGCGGCACCGGCTAATCCGCCGAGCCGCCCGGACCCTCCGGACCGGCGGCGGCCCAGGAGTCGAACCGGCGCTCGGCGGTCGCCACCGTGAACTCGTCGCCGTGGCCGGGCAGGATCCGGACATCGGGATCGAGGGTCAGCACCGCGGCCCCGATCGAGCTGAGCTGCTCAGCGAAGTCCGGGCTTACGCCGCGATGTGGCACCGGCCCGCCCTGGCCGACCGCGTCGCCGGCCAGCAGCACGCCTAGCTCCTCGCTGTACAGGCAGATCGAGCCGGGGGTGTGCCCGGGCGCGTGAACGACCTCTAGGCGCACGTCAGCCACCTCGAACGTGCCGCCATCCGCCAGATCGATATCCGGCTCACCGCCCGCGTGCATCTCCCGCCAGGCGAGCCGGTCGGCGGGATGCAGCGCTACCGGCGCCTCATCCGGTTCCGCCACCGCGCGGGCCGCCGCGGCGTGCCGCTGGTGACCATGCGTGCAGACCACCGCGAGCACCTCGCGGTCGCCGACGGCCGCGAGCACCGGGTCGGGTTCCTCGCCCGGGTCCACCACGATCACCTCCTCGTCGTCACCCACGATCCAGGTGTTGACGGCTCCGGTGACCCGATCGATTCGCGCCTGCATGCCAGCCTGCTCTCCCGAACGCGACGACGTGGCGGCGCCTGGCTGGCCGATGCCGCTGCTGCGGACCCGGGCCAGCGCCGAGGCTCCATCGTAGAGGCAGCCCGCCGGCCTGGCGGGTCACCAGCGACATCGGGCCGCGGCTATCCGATCCCGGCTCGGATCAGGGCCCGAACGGCGTCGACGATCAGTTGCACCGCGATCGCCGACAGCAGCAGGCCGGCGATTCTGGTCAGCAGTTCCACGCCGGAGTCCCGCAGCACGGACAGGATCACACCGGAGAACCGCATCGCTAGCCAGAGCACCACGGCCACCGCGATCAGTGCGATGGCGAAGGCGATCCCGCTACCGATCGAGCCGACCCGCTGCACGAACAGCATGGTGGCGACGATCGCGCCGGGCCCGGCCAGCAGCGGCGTCCCGAGCGGCACGAACGCCACGTTCGCCTTGGCCGTCTCCAGCTCGGCCGGGTCAGACGACTTGCCGGTCAGCAACTCGAGCGCGACGAGCAGCAGCAGCAGGCCGCCGGCGGCCTGCAGCGATGGGATCTCGACCCCCAGGTAGGCCAGGATCGACTGGCCGAACAACGCGAACGCCACGATCACGCCGAATGCGACCAGCGCCGCCTGCCAGGCCAGCCGCTTCCGCTCGGCCGCTGGCCGGTTCGCGGTCATGCCAAGGAATACCGGCACGACGCCCGGCGGGTCGGTGATCACCACCAGGGTGATGAACGATTCCCAGAAGAACTTGACGTCCGACAGCAGAACGCTCATCGCGCGAGAGTAGCGGACGTCAGCCCGGCAGCCGGGGCGAGCGGGCGCCGAACGGGAGATCGAGATCGAGACCCGGGTCGCGCAGATCGACAAGCTGCAGCGGCTCGACGAGCAGTGTCCCGGCGGTGTCGGGCCAGAGCAAGACCCACAGCCAGATGCCCATCACCTCGCCAGCGAATGCCGCGCAGCCCGGAGCGTCCACGGTCCAGAGCGGGAACTCGTGGTTGCCGAACTGCACTTGCGCGTGCGGTGGCCCGGCCGAGAAGCCCGCGCCGGGATCGGGCCCGGCCAGCCCGGCGCACGCGGCACCCAGGCCGACGCCTAGCTCCTCCGACACCAGCAGCATCTCGCCCGGACCGCCCACCGGGTTGGGGCCGGACAGCGCGACCACGCAGCCCCTGGTTCCGGTGCGCTCGTCGCCCGCCGCGGCGAAACCCGTCACCAGCCAGCCATCCGGCAGCGGCCACGGCAGCATCACCGGGACCTGGGCGTTCCGCAGCAGGCCCGCTAGTCCCTCGTGGGAGACACTCTGGACCTGCCTGAGCGGGTAGACGTCGCCATGCCGGTCGCACCGCCAGGCACTCGACCATGCGTTCGGCGAGGCCACGGCGGCACCGCACCGAGGACACGTGAGTTCCATCGCCGCTATCCCCCCGGCTTGCTGGCCGATCGCCGCGCCGCCCCGACGGCCGCGGCATTCCCCCGGGCCGACCTCGGCGTGGCCAGCCCTCCTGACGCTATGTCGATCATCTCACCACTGTGCGCCGGCGCAGGCCGCCGCGCACCGAACTTGAGTCCTTCGGCCGCGCTGACTTTGGTCCCGCCAGCGGTCCGGACAGCCAATACGGCACCGCTGGCGTGCTGCCGGCGGGCCGCCGGTTCGATCATGTTGACCGGGCCTTCTAGCATGGGCGCATGGCGACAACCCCGCAGTCAGACCAGCAACCGCCGACCCAGGGC
>JAJYTW010000169.1 GCA_021792855.1 Actinomycetes bacterium | reverse complement strand
TGCTGCACGACCACGACCGGCACCGGGAACCCGACCGGCAGTCCGCCGAGAACCTTGCCCAGCGCCGCGATGCCGCCCGCCGAGGCCGCGATGGCGACGATGCTGTACGGCAAACCTTCATCGACGGCGCCGGCGTCTGGCTCGTTCATCGTTGCGCGTCCATCCCCTGGAACATTCGCACGGCTGCCAGCCTAGTGGCCGGAAACCCGGCCGAAGGGGCAGCACGGCGATGATGCCAGGAAGCCGGGCGGATCAGCCCCCTGCTGACTTCTCATTAAGGCTGATACCCCGCACCCAGCCTCCCTACCCGGGGCCAGTCCTGCCAAGCCCGGGTCCGCTAGCACGTACCGTCGGCCGCCAGACCGCATACGCACCGCCGCTGCCGACGCGCCCGAGCGGATACGTATCGAGTCAGCATCCGGTGCCCGGAGATTCCGTATTAGCAGATCAATGCCATTACCTGGAAGGCATATGCGTAGCTCGATATATAGACTACGGATTACGAATATAAGTCTTCTCATCTGATGTTTGCCAATGAAAGAATCAACCCGTTTAGTTAACACATACGATGAGGAGGCGAGTTTGGAGCGGCCCCGCCTCAAGGCAAACTTCAGTGCCGAAATCGTCACCGACGATCAGCTCTTCGTAATTAGCGAAGACAGTCGCTTCGCACTGCGCGGCGCCGGTGCCGTTGCGGTCCTTCCCCTTCTCGATGGGCTGCATACCGTCGCTGAGATCGTCGGTGCGCTGCGCGACCGGCATCAGGTCGCGGAGACGTTCCTGGCTATCCGCAAATTCGATGCCTTCGGCCTGCTCGCCGAGGGCCGCCCGGACCTGTCACCACGTGAACTTGCGTACTGGGACGCGCTGGGGGTGGACCCGGCGACCGCGACCCGCGCGGTTTCCAGCCTCGAGGTGCGGGTACTCGCGCTCCCCGGGGTGTCGGTCGCGCCGGTCATCACGGCACTCCGCGACGCGGGCGTGCAGGCCACCGAGTTGCCCTTCCCGGGACCGACGCCGTCCGACCCCGCGTATCTCGGAAACCTCCTGATCGTCCTGACCAACGACTATCTCGACCCCGCCCTCGCCGCGATCAATGCCAGCTGCCTGGCTACCGGCACACCGTGGATGCTCGCCCGCCCATCCGGCCAAGTGCTATGGCTCGGGCCCCTGATGACAGCGGACCGGACCGGGTGCTGGGCGTGCCTGGAACAGCGACTGCAGGCGAACCGGCAGGTCGAGCGATTCGTTCACGCCAAGGGCGCGGCCATGACCTCGACGGCGGCGCCGCTCGCCCATGCGCTGGCCGCCCCGCAAATCCTGGCCGGGATGCTCGCCGCAGAGGTCGAGCGGCTGGCCGGAGTTGGCTCATCGGAGACCCTTGACGGGAGACTCGTCACGCTAGACATGCGCACGCTGGAGACGACCGGGCACATGCTGGTCCGGCGCCCGCAGTGCGCGGCCTGCGGCGACCCCGCACTCGTCGGCGAGCGCAGCCCGAAGGTGACGCTCACCCCTCAGCCGATCGCCCATCGCGGCGACAGCGGCTATCGGTCCGAGCCACCGAGTCACACGCTTCGACGGATGGAGCGGCAGATCAGCCCCTATCTGGGCGCGGTGACATCGGTGCGGAACTACGCCGAGGTAGACAACGGCATCACCTACAGCCTGACCGCCGGCCACAACTTCGCGCTGATCAAAGACAGCCTGAACATGCTCAAGCGCAACCTTAGGGGCCAGTCGGGCGGCAAGGGGCGTACCGAGGAACAGGCCCGGGTCAGCGCGGTCTGCGAGGCCATCGAGCGCTACACCGGGGTCTGGCGCGGCGATGAACCGGTGCTGCGGGCCGCCTACCAGAACCTGCCGTCCGGAGCCGCCATTCACCCAGACGAGCTACTGCACTATTCCGACCAGCAGTTCGCGAGCCGGGACTCGTGGAACATCGATCCGGCCAACCGGCTGCAAATCGTGCCGGAGAGATTTCGCGTCGACTCCCCCATCGACTGGACAGCGGGCTGGTCGCTGACTCGTGAGCGCGAGCGGCTGATTCCGGCGGCGTATGCCTGGTTCGGCCATCCGGATCTGGACGATCACTTCTTCTGCATCAGCGACTCGAACGGCAACGCGGCGGGTAACACCCTCGAAGAAGCCATCCTGCAGGGATTCTGCGAGCTTGCCGAGCGCGACGCCGTCGCGATCTGGTGGTACAACCGGCTGCGGCGACCAGCGCTGGACCTGGATTCGCTGCACGAGCCCTACGTTCAGACTCTCCGTGCCTTTTACCGTCAGCAAGACCGCGACCTCTGGCTACTGGATATCACCACCGACCTGGGCATCCCGACCTTCGCCGGAATATCACGGCGGGTCGGGCATCCGGTCCACGATGTCATCGTCGGATTTGGCGCACATCTGGATCCCCGAGTCGCTGCGATGCGGGCGCTGACCGAGGTCAACCAGTCGCTTCCGGCCGTCGAGCGGCGCGACGAGAGCGGCGCGACCCTGTACTTCGAGGACGACGTGGCGACGCTGGACTGGTACCAGAACACACGGGTCGACGAGGAACCCTGGCTGGTACCCGACCCCGAGGCCCGGGTCCGGTCGCTGGCGGACTTTGACCACCAGCCGCCCGCTGACCTTGCCGAAGCGGTCATGATCTGCGTTGACCGCGCACGGGCGGCGGGCCTCGAAGTCATCGTCATCGACCAGACCCAGCCTGATCTGGACCTCAGCGTTGCGAAGGTCGTTGTTCCCGGGCTTCGGCACTTCTGGCGGCGGCTGGGGCCCGGGCGGCTCTACGACGTGCCGGCCAGGCTCGGCTGGCTACCCGCCGCCCAGCCGGAGTCCGCGCTCAACCCCAAGAACGTCTACTTCTGATGGCGCGGCCATGACGACGGAACTGGCAGGTCTCACCAGCGCGGTCGCGGTGGCGAGAATCCGATTGCGGCAGGACGCGGATCTGACCGAGCCGTCCGACCCGGAGGAGCCGACCCGGATCGAGATCGCCGGGCGCACGCTGTCGGTACCGGCGCGCGGGGGCGGCGCCCGAACCGCCCTCCGCCTGCTGGCGCGGGCCGATTGCGCCGAGGCCGACCTGGTGCGCACGGTCCGGGAGCATGACGGAGACCTGGCCGTCCTGCGCTGGCAAGCGCTCGTGTTCAAACTCGACGGCGCTGGCCTGCTGGAGCACGCGATCGGCCAGGCCGGCGACATCATCGCCAGGCTGCGGCCGACGGGCACCGGTCCGGTGGCAAGGGCCACGCCGGTCGGCCGGGACGTCATGGTGAAGCTGTCCCGGTTCGCCGTGCTGCGCGCCGACAAGGGCGCGCTTACGCTGGCCGTGCCGTTCGGGAATGCCAGGGTCGACCTCTGCCGGGAAGGTCTGGCAGTGGCGGGAACGCTGACCGACTGGACCAATCCGGAAGCTGTCGCGGCGGCGGTCCCCGGCCTCACGACCAGCGTCGCCGCGGCGATACTCGGCTTGCTAAGCGCTGCCGGCGCACTCGCCCCAGGCGGCCCGGATCATGACGACGAGAGCACGGACTATCAACTAGCCCAGTGGTCCGTCCATGATCTGTGGCTGCACGCGCGGAGCAGGAGCCCCGGACTCCAGAGCGGGTACGGCGGCAGCTACCCACTGGCAGACCGGTTCCCGCCGCTGCCCGCCGTACCCCCGCGCCGTCCTGGTCGGCGGCTTGCGCTAGCCGCGCCAGACTTGGACCAGACCGCCCGCGCCGATCCGCCGCTCACTGCGGTCCTGGAGAACCGACGATCGGTCCGCGAGCACTATGACGACGCTCCGATCACCGCGGACCAGCTAGCTGAGTTGCTCTACCGTGCCGCGCGGACCAGGCGCACGTTCCGCGGCACGGACGGCCAGGAGGTCGCTGACCGGCCGTATCCCAGCGGAGGGTCGCTGCACGCGCTGGAGATCTACCCGCTGATCAACCGCTGCGACGGGATCCCCGGCGGGCTCTGGCACTATGCGAGCGCCGATCATGAGCTCGAGGCGGTGTCCGACCCGTCCCCGGCTACCGCCGCGCTGGTGGCGGCGGCACGTGCCAGTTCGGTGATGTCCGCGGACCCGCAGGTCGTGCTGATCGTGACTGCGCGTTTCGGCCGCGCGATGTGGAAGTACGCAACGATTGCCTACTCGCTGGTGCTCAAGGATGTCGGCGCGCTCTACCAGACCATCTACCTGGTTGCGAGCGCCATGGGCCTGGCGGTGTGCGGACTCGGCGGCGGTGACGCGGCCACATTCGCAGCCGCGGCGGGCCTTGATCCGCGGTCCGAGGGCAGCGTCGGGGAAATGACGATCGGAAGCCGCAGCGACCAGTTGAGTTCGGGCGGCTGAGAGATGCAGTTCAGGTTCAAGGCACTGCAGCGGATGCGGGAGCCGGATGAACTCGACACTCCGCTGATCCTGGCGGCGCCCCGTGGCTGGGTGGCCGTCTTTGTACTGCTCATCGTGCTAGCGGGGGCCGTCGGCTGGTCTGTGCTTGGCAGCCTGCCGATCGCGGTCCGGGCGTCGGGCTTGCTGACCTATCCGATGGGTACCGCACCGGTGCAGAGTCCGTACGCGGGGACCGTGCGGCAGGTGCTGGTCTCGCCGGGGACGGCAGTCACCGCGGGCATGCCACTAGCCGACATCGGCGGGCCGGGTGGTGCCGAGCGCCAGATCGCGAGCCCGTTCGGCGGGATAGTCATCAGCGTTGGTGTGGTGACCGGCGAGGTGGTCAGCGTCGGGACAACCGTAGCGACGGTCGGGCGATCGGGCACCTCGGGCGGCCACCTCGTCGCCATGCTGTTCGTGCCGGAGAGCCAGTCGGTCGGGGTGCGGCCGGGCGAGCAGGTGGACCTGGCGGTGTCGACCGCGCCATCGTCGGTCTACGGGTTGCTGCGCGGCCGGATCAGCGCGGTGAGCCCGTATCCCCTAACCCAGGAAGCGCTCGACGGCTTGCTCGGCGGCAATCTGGCCACCGCGACCTACGCGCGCGTGACCGCGCCCATGCTCGTGGTGGTTCGCCTCCAGCAGGCTGCGAGCACCGCCAGCGGTTACGCGTGGACGTCGACGAATGGACCACTGCTGCCGCTGCAGTCTCAGGTCGGCGTTGTCGGCACGATCTCGCTCGGCAGCCAGCGACCGATCTCGTTCTTGTTTGGCCAGTAAGCGAGGGGTCCGCGAGATGGCTCAGGTTGCGACGGACAATTCTGCCGCTAGCCCTGGCACCCCGCCCGGCGACGGCGGAGGTACCGCCGGGGGTGCCCGGTCGCCCATGCTCCGGGCAGACCGCGGGAGCACGCGGCGACGGCGCTGGCGACAGCGAACCCCGACCGTCATCCAGATGGAAGCGGTCGAGTGCGGCGCCGCCGCGCTCGGAATGGTGCTCGGTTACTACCGGCGCTTCGTACCGCTGGAACGCCGACTTCCCGATGCCTCGCGGTCCTTCGATGACTAAGGTGACTAGCTCGCCGCGGTGGAGGTCGCCAAGCGCCGCATCCGCCACCGCGAGGTCGTGATCCCGATGCAGCAACCGTCTCAGCACTCCAGCGCTCCTCATCCGCCGCTTCTCATCGGTCAGGCCATATCCGTGAGGTGATACCGCTCCTGCCCCGCCGAGTGGCGGTCCCGTTCGATGCGTACACGGCCGGTCACGCGATGCCCTGCTGACGTGACGGGTGCCGTAGATTATTATGTCTCAGAAATGGTTCGGTTGCGAATTCCAGCAGCGCAATTGCGTTCGATACTTGTACTATAACTTAACGGAGAAACCAGACACTCCTGCTGGCCCGCCTGGCAAGAGTGCTTACCCGTTCGATTACATATGCGTATGCACCCAAGCCCAATTACGTACCTGAGTGCGTCGGCATACTTACGGTCATACCCAGGATCGATCCCGAGAGACAGCGAGTGCGCCGCAGGCACTTTCGCCGTGGTGGACGCCAATCGCCCGCGGGCTAGCCCAACCGACTGATCCGGATTCCGCCATTCAGCGCGTACCCGCGGATGCGGATCGTTGGCGCGCCAGGCGACGGCGTCAGCAGGCCCGGTTCGAGATGCGTGCCGCCCTGAAGGCGAAAGCCACTTACGGTGACGTTCACTCCGTCCGGGACCCGCAGGTGTATCCCGCCGATGAGCGCTATCTTCGTCACCGTCACCTCGGGCGAGGCGACCCGTGCCTCACTAAAGTCCAGGTCAGCTCCGCCGATAATGCTGACGAAGTAGGCGTTGCGCGGCATCTGCCAGGGTCCGCGGACCCTGAAGCCGCTGAAGAGCTTCAGTCGCCAGGACGTTGCCGGCCCCACTGGCCCACCCGCGGCGGGTAGGTCGCTAGTCAGGGACTGGATGACAGCCTCGCTCCCCGCTTCGCGTGCGGATCGCGTCCTGCGGCTGAACTCAGCGAGGGTCAGCCGTCCTGATCCGCAGGCCTCCGCTAGTCGCCGCATGGCCTTATCGCGCTGACCGGCGACCTCCCCTGGGTCACGAACGAGTTCATCCTGACCGTTCTCGCCCACCTATTACCTCCGTCCGCAACCCGTGCTTGGCGCTATCGGATCATCCATTCAATAAGTGCGGAGTCTAACTGCGAATCGGGCTACTGGGAAGGAGGTACCACTCACCCATCTCGCTCAGCTGACGTTGCTCGCCCGCCGTTCCAATGCTGATCGATGGCAATTATGAGAGGCGGAAGTAGCTGTCTCAGCGACCGGCAGCCGGACCGGGAAATGACAGATCGAGGGCGAGTCGCTTGCCTCGGCCACACTAGCCGGTGCGCGACAGGCATCTACGGGCGGGAATCGACGGGCTAGGCAGCCCGCCATAGCGGCGCGGTCAGGCAGGTGGGGCCGCCGTCGCCCTTGAGCGAGATCTCGCTGCCGTCATAGCAGTGGACCTCGCAGCCGTGCGCCTCCAGAGCCGCCCGGGTCGCCGGGTTGCCCTCGATCATCACGACGACGCGGGGCCGCACCGCGAGCACGTTGCAGCCCATCGACGGGTACTCATCGGCCGGAATCGGCACGACCGTCACGCCGCGCTCGGCCAGGGTCTCCATCAGCGCGACCGGGGCGAGCGGCGGATAGACCACCGCGAGGTCGTCGGCGAGCGGCGAGATCAGCGACATCAGGTGCAGGACGGAGCCTGGCCCCTGGTCGTGCGGCAGGTCGACCGATTCGAGCGTGACCCCCTCTCCGGCCAGGATCTCGGCGATCTGTGCGTGCCCAGCCGGATTCGTGCGGTAACTGCGCCCGGCGAGCACGGTGTGCTCGTCCAGCCAGATGAAGTCCCCGCCATCGGCCCGGGCGGACCCGCTCAGCCGGCCGATCACCGGCACCCCGGCGGCCTCGAACTCCGTGCCGAGCAGTTCGGGCTCGGCCATCCTGGCGGGCTTGGCCATCTGGAACAGGATCGCGCCGCGGCCGGTGACCAGGGCCGGGTCCCGAACGTAGGTGGCGTCGACCAGTCCGTCCGCGGCCTCGGCGACGACGACCTCGCAGCCGAGGCGCGTCAGTAGGCCGCAGAACGCCTCGTGCTGCGCCGCCAGCAACCCCGGGTCAGGCACCCGCCAGGCGGCACCGGCGAAATCCCCGGTCAGCGCCGGCCGCCTGACCAGCACGCGCCGCAGCGGCGCGCTCATCGAGCGGACCCCGAGGCCAGGCATCACACCTGCTCCCACGCCTGCGCGTCGTCGGCCGGGAGTTCGATGCCGAGCAGGCCGGCCCGGCGCTTGCGCTCGCCGATGGCCCAGAAGACCAGGCCCAGCGCGATCATCGCCGCGAACGACCCGAGCGTCACCCGCTCGAAGAATGCCCGGGATACGCCCCAGGAAGCCTGCACCGAGTAGGGCCGGCCGAACATCGCGTTGATCGCGCCCGGCCACAGCAGCGTGAGCGCGGTGACGACCACGAACAGTTCGGTGACGATGACCGCGATCCACGCGCCGACCTTGCCTCCGGGCACCCGGTAGGGCCGGTGCACGTCCGGGTACCGGCGGCGCAGCACCAGCAGCGACGGGAAGATGAAGAAGTAGCTGAGCACGGCGGTGGAGACCACCAGGGCGAGCATCACCGAGAAGAAACTGGCCAGGCTGCCCTTGGTGACCAGCATCACGATCACCGCGAACGCCGAGGCCACCACGCCCGAGGCGAGGTTGACCGCGATCGGGGTGCCGAAGCTGGTGAAGCGCCCCATCCACGCGGGCGCGGCACCGTCCAGGGCGGCGATCGCTTGGGTCCGGTCGGCGCCCTCCAGCCACACCGAGCCGCTGCCGATCAGGGTGATGATCACCATGATCGCGAAGATCACGTCGAGCACCCGGGAATGGAACACTCCGCCGACCGCCGAGTAGGCGTCGGTGAAGCCGGCCACGCTGGTCAGCCCGGTCCGCGGAATGACCAGCACGATGCCGAGGATCACCAGGCCGTACAGGATGGCGCCGATGATGCCGGACGAAACGATCATGGCCGGCACGTCCCGCTTGGGATTGTGCATCTCCTCCGAGGCGCCGTTGGACAACTCGAAGCCGACCCAGAGGAAGACCAGCACGCCGACCGCGGTCAGGAAGCCGTTCAGCGACGGCTTCAGATCGGCCGCGGTCGAAGCCCCGGCCGGACGGCCGTGCTGGAACAGGAAGACGATGAACAGAATCGTGAACAGGCCGACCACGGCGATCTTCACGAACGTCCCGATGTTCGGCCCCCACTTGCCGACCCGGAACGAGATGATCGCGATTCCGGTGGTCAGCCAGGTGAAGGCCAGCGCCACCACGATCTCCCAGCCGGTGCTGAGCGGCTTGGACAGCACGAAGCTGTTCAGCGCGGCGATCGTGGTGCCGGTCAGCGTGCCGCCCACCCAGATCGGGTTGGACAGCCAGTACAGCACCGAGGTCACCGCGCCCGCCGGGCGGCCGAAGGCCATCTTCGCCCACTGGTAGGGGCCGCCCTCCACCGGGAACGTGGACCCGAGTTCGGCGGTGATCATGCCGTACGGGATCAGGAACAGGACCAGCGAGACGACCAGCCAGGTGATCGCCTGGGCGCCGGCCTCCGCGGCGGCGGCGACGCTGTCCAGGCCGACGATCGCGCAGGCGGTGAAGAACACCAGGTCGAAGCGGCGCAACACCTTGCGGAGCTTGGCTTTCTCCTGACTGGCCAGGGTTCCCTGACCGGTGCGGGCGGTACCCTCGGCGACCATGCGTTCCTCCGTGCAGACAACCAGGACAGACAAGTGCACTGAATGTATTACAAAGAAACGTCTGTGCCTATAGGTGACTAATGGGGGAGTCCCCGTTACCCCCTCCCGGGGAGGCGCGCCACCCCCGGCAAACCATCCGCCGCAGCCAGCCAGGAGCCGACCGGTCGCGACAGGCACCGGCGCGCCTGGTGCCTGGCTCAGCCTCCGGCCAGAACCTGGCGCTCGTCCGGGATGAACGGCAGCACGGTCCTGGTGA
>JAJYTW010000168.1 GCA_021792855.1 Actinomycetes bacterium | reverse complement strand
GGCCGGATCGCCGTCGTCGGCCGATTCGGCGCCGTCCTCGGCAGGCGGGTTCTCCGGCTGGCCGGCGTCGGGGGCGGCCGGGGCGTCGGCGACCGCGGCCGGCATCGCCACGGCCCGGTGCGCGGCCAGGTCGTCCAGCATCCCCGCGACGCCGACCGGGATGCCGGCGCCGACCAGCACGTAGTCCACGCCCGCCAGCATCGCGCCGTAGACCGAGGCCGGCGTGGCCATCTGGACCTTCTCCATCAGGTTGATCCCGACCAGCCCGTCGTGTCCCTCCTTGGCCAGGAACACCTCGGCGAAGCTGGCCACCGCGAGCAGTTCGGACCTGGGCTGGCTGGCGCGCAGCCCGAGTCGCGGGATCGGCCGGAACGGCCGTCCGGGGGCGATGCCGCCGGCCACGTAGTAACGATCAAGCACCCGGCCGGCGACCTCTGGCGCCGGGAAGGCGGCGAGGGCGCGGCGGATGTCACCACCGGGGTCGCCACGCTGCAACCGGCGGGCGACCACCGCGTCCAGCGCGACCCCGGAGACCACGCCAAGCTGGCCCGCCCGGGAGACCTCCCTGGCAAGCTGCCAGCAGGAGACCCCGACCCCCATGCCGCCTTGGATGATCACGGGCAGCCGCCGGGGCCGGCCGGCGGCTCGTTCAGGACGCTCCGCGGACATCGCCGACATTCCCCCACCTTCCTGGCGCGACCGCCTGGCCCACCCGTTGTGCCCCACCGGGCAGCGTAGCTTCTCTCGTACTAGACGCCCCTGTCTAGGGTCTAAAGTCCCGCTTGTCCGCACCGGAAGCCCGGACTGGCCAGCCACTGACGTCTACAGTCCGTATAAGCAGTTCGGCTCGATGAGGTCAAGCGCAGAGGATGTACTCGTGACGCGATTGCCCGATTTTCGCCTGGAAAGCTACTTCTCTCGCTGGGAGTTCACCGCCCGGTACCATCTGACCGCCTCGGACGCCCAGACCATGACCGTGACCGACCTGCTCGGGCTTGCCGACGAGCAGGACCGCCGGGCCTGGGATGAGCTCACCCTCGGTTACACCGAGACCTACGGCGACCCCGCGCTGCGGGAGGCGATCGCCGACACCTACATCCACGCCGACGCCGCGGACGTGATCTGCTTCGCCGGGGCGCAGGAGGGTCTGTACCTGGCGATGCGGGTATTGCTGGAGGCCGGCGATCACGCGGTGGTGGTGACCCCGAACTATCAGTCCGCCGAGACCATCCCGCTGGCCGTCTGCGAGGTCACCGGCGTGGCCCTGGATCCGGACCGGGACTGGGCGCTCGACGTGGACGCGATCATCGCCGCGGTCCGGCCGGCCACCAGGGTCATCTCGGTCAACTTCCCGAACAACCCGACCGGCAAGGTGATCGGCGCCGCCGACTTCACCCGGCTCGCCAGGTTCTGCGACGAGCACGAGATCTACCTGTTCAGCGACGAGGTCTACCGCGGCCTGGAGATCGACCCGTACCGGACTCTCCCCCAGGCCGCCGACCTGTCCGAGCGCGCCCTGTCCCTGAACGTCACCTCCAAGTCGCTCGGCCTGCCCGGGCTCCGGATCGGCTGGATCACCTGCCGGGACCGGGAGGTGCTGGCCCGGCTTGAGCGCGCCAAGCACTACACCACCATCTGCAACTCGGCGCCGAGTGAGGTGCTGGCCCGGATCGCGATCAAGGCCCGCAAGCAGATCCTGGACCGGAACCGGGACATCATCGCCGCGAACCTGCCGCTCTTCGACGCGTTCTTCGCCGAGTTCGCCGACCTGTTCGAGTGGCGGGCGCCGGACGGCGGCTGCGTCGCGTTCCCCAGGTACACCGGCGCCGACGGCGTCGAGGAGTTCTGCGAGCGACTGGTCGCCGAGGCCGGGGTGCTGCTGCTGCCGGCCAGCATCTTCCGCTCCGACCTCACGGCGACGCCCGGCGACCGGTTCCGGATCGGCATCGGCCGCCGCGACCCCGGACCGGCACTTGCCGCGTTCGGCGACTGGCTGCGGCACCGGTAACCTCGGCAGGTATGGGGGGCACTCGTCCGCCGGCGGTCCGGCACCGGACCGGCATCGGCGAGCCGATCACGGCCGGACTCGGCCCGTTCACCACGCTGCGGCTCCGGACCAGGGCCGATGGCGTGGTCGAGCGCTGGGAGTCCCGGCGATACCGCAAGCACCTGTCCCCCGGGCCGGCCGCCGGGTCAACCTGGTGGGCGCCGGCTGACCGGGACTGGTGGATCGGCGTGCTGTTCGCGGTGGGGTCGGCGCTGTTCGGGCTCGGCGTGCTGCCGGCCTACGCCCGGGCTGCCGGGACCCGGCCGGACGCGGCGACCTTCTTCGCCGGCTCGGTGTTCTTCACCGTCGCCGCGTTCCTGCAGTACCGCGAGTCCGTGGACGCGGCGCCGGTGCCCGGCTGCCACCGCCGCAAGGTGTTCGTGCTGCTCCCCGGCCAGATCGACTGGCTGTCCACCGGTATCCAGCTAGTCGGGACGGTGGCCTTCAACGTGAGCACGGCCGCCGCGATCTGGGCCCAGCCAGGCTCGGAGCAGGCCAGCCGCCATGTCTGGCGACCGGACCTGATCGGCTCGATCTGCTTCCTGGTGGCAAGCTGGCTGGCCTGGTCCGAGGTGTCGCACGGCTGGGCGTCCTGGCGGCCCCGGGTGATCGGGTGGTGGATCACCGCGGTGAACCTGCTCGGCTCGGTCGCGTTCGGCGTCTCGGCCGTCGCGAGCTACGTCCAGCCGGGCAGCACCGGCCCGCTCAGCGCCCCGGCGACCAGCCTGGGTACGTTCACCGGCGCGCTCTGCTTCCTGGCCGGCGCCGTGCTGCTGCTGTACGAGCGGACCGAGGCCGCGCCCGCAGCGGTTAGCCGTTGAGCATCTTGGCCAGGAACTGGCCGGTGTAGCTCTCCTCGACCGCCGCGACCTGCTCCGGCGTGCCGGTCGCGATGACCATGCCGCCGCGCGAGCCGCCCTCGGGACCGAGGTCGATCACCCAGTCCGCGGTCTTGATCACGTCCAGGTTGTGCTCGATCACGATCACGGTGTTTCCGCCGTCGACGAGCCGGCCGAGGACGCCGAGCAGCTTGCGGATGTCCTCGAAATGCAGGCCCGTGGTCGGCTCGTCCAGGACGTAGATCGTCCGGCCGGTGGACCGGCGCTGCAGTTCGGAGGCGAGCTTGACCCGCTGCGCCTCGCCGCCGGACAGGGTCGGCGCGGGCTGGCCGAGCCGGACGTAGCCGAGGCCGACGTCGACCAGGGTCTTCAGGTGCCGGTGGATGGCCGGGACGGCCTCGAAGAACTCGGCGCCCTCCTCGATCGGCATGTCCAGCACGTCCGCGATCGTCTTGCCCTTGTAGTGCACCTGGAGGGTGTCGGTGTTGTACCTGGCGCCGTGGCAGACCTCGCACGGCACGTACACGTCCGGCAGGAACTGCATCTCGATCTTGATCGTGCCGTCGCCCGAGCAGGCCTCGCACCGGCCGCCCTTGATGTTGAACGAGAACCTGCCCGGCAGGTAGCCGCGCACCTTCGCCTCGGTGGTCTGCGCGAACAGCTTCCTGACGTGGTCGAACACGCCGGTGTAGGTAGCCGGGTTGGACCGCGGCGTCCGCCCGATCGGGCTCTGGTCGACGTGCACGACCTTGTCAAGCTGGTGCATCCCGGTCACCCGGGTGTGCCGGCCGGGCACGATCCGCGCCCCGTTCAGCTCCTTGGCCAGCGAGGCATACAGGATGTCGTTGACCAGCGTGGACTTACCCGAGCCTGACACCCCGGTCACGGCGATGAAGCAGCCGAGCGGGAACGCCACGTCGACGCCGCGCAGGTTGTGCTCGGCGGCGCCCTTGACCACGATCTCCTTGCCCCTGGCGGTCTTCCGGCGCTGTGCCGGGATGCCGATCGACTCCCGGCCGGTCAGGTAGGCGCCGGTCAGCGACTCCTCGCTGGCCAGCAGTTCCGCCAGCGGCCCGGAGACGACGATCTTGCCGCCGTGCTCGCCGGCCCGCGGGCCGATGTCCACCACCCAGTCGGCGGCCCGGATCGTGTCCTCGTCGTGCTCCACCACGATCAGCGTGTTGCCCAGGTCGCGGAGCCGCAGCAGGGTCTCAAGCAGCCGGTGGTTGTCCCGCTGGTGCAGCCCGATCGACGGCTCGTCCAGCACGTACAGCACGCCGACCAGCCCGGAGCCGATCTGGGTGGCCAGCCGGATCCGCTGCGCCTCGCCGCCCGCCAGGGTCGCGGACGCCCGGTCCAGCGACAGGTAGTCCAGCCCGACGTCGAGCAGGAACCCGAGCCGCGCGTTGATCTCCTTCAGCACCCGCCCGGCGATCGTGGCGTCCCGGTCCGATAGCTCCAGGGTCAGCAGCAGCTTGGCCAGTTCACCGATCGGCAGCGCGCAGTAGTCGGCGATCGACCGGCCATCCACGGTCACCGCCAAGGTGAGCGGCTTCAGCCGGGTGCCGTGGCAGGCCGGGCAGGGCACCTGCCGCATGTAGCCGGCGAACCGCTCCCGGCTCGAGTCGCTCTCCGCCTCGGCGTGCCGCCGGGTGATGTAGCCGATCGCGCCCTCGAAGCTGGTGTAGTACGAGCGCTCCCTGCCGTACCGGTTCTTGTACCTGACGTGCACCTGGTCGCCGTAGCCGTGCAGCAGCGCCTTCTTAGCGGCGGCCGGCAGCTTGGCCCACGGCGTGTCGATGCTGAAGCCGACGGCGTTGCCGAGCGCCTCCATCAGCCGGACGAAGTAGTCGCTGACGTGACCGCCGCTCCACACCCCGATCGCGCCCTCGGCCAGCGACAGGTCCGGATCGGAGACGACAAGCTCGGGGTCGACCTCCATCCGGGTGCCCAGGCCGGTGCACTCCGGGCAGGCGCCCCAGGGGGAGTTGAACGAGAACGACCGCGGCTCAAGCTCCTCGAAGGACAGGTCGTCGTAGAGGCAGGCCAGGTGCTCGGAGTACATCCGCTCCCGGTTCGGGTCGGAATCCGGCAGGTCCACGAAGTCCAGCACCACCACGCCGCCGGACAGGCCGAGCGCGGTCTCCACCGAGTCGGTGAGCCTGCGGCGCGCCGACTCCTTCACCGCCAGTCGGTCGACGATCACCTCGATCGTGTGCTTCTCGTACTTCTTCAGCGCCGGAAGCTGCCCGCTGCCGCCGACCGCCTCGTCCAGCCTGATCGTCGCGCCGTCCACCCGGGCCCGGGTGTAGCCCTTGGTCTGAAGCTCGCGCAGCAGTTCGGTGTACTCGCCCTTGCGGCCCCGGATCACCGGCGCGAGCACCTGGAACCTGGTGTCCTCGGGCAGTTCGAGCACCCGGTCGACGATCTGCTGCGGCGTCTGCCGCGCGATCGGCCGCCCGCAGACCGGGCAGTGCGGCTTGCCGATCCTGGCGAACAGCAGCCGCAGGTAGTCGTAGACCTCGGTGACCGTGCCCACGGTGGACCGCGGGTTCCGGCTGGCCGCCTTCTGGTCGATCGAGACCGCCGGGGACAGGCCGTCGATGAAGTCGACATCGGGCTTGTCCATCTGGCCCAGGAACTGCCGGGCGTACGCCGACAGCGACTCCACGTACCGCCGCTGCCCCTCGGCGAAGATCGTGTCGAACGCCAGGCTCGACTTGCCCGAGCCGGACAGTCCGGTGAAGACGATCATGGCGTCCCTCGGCAGGTCCAGCGAGACATCCTTCAGGTTGTGCTCGCGGGCACCTCGGACTACCAGGCGCTCTGCCACTGTGCCCCTGCCACTGTGCGCTCGGATTCTGTGCCTGTTCGGCACCGCGGGCTTCATGGTATCCGGGGCCACTGACATTGTCCGTCTCGTCGGGTCGCTGGGCGGGCACCCCGATGACCCGCGGCTTCCGCCCCGGAGCCAGGTAGGAGAAGATGACCATCAGGACCACCGAAGGAGGCCCGATGACCGACCCGGCGAATGCGGGCCAGATCGACCAGATGCTGGACCGGATCACCGCGGCCACCGAGCGCCTCATCGCCACCGCGTCCCGCCTGACCGACGAGCAGGTCCGCGCGCCGTCCCCGCTTCCCGGCTGGACCCGCGGTCATGTGCTGAACCACCTCGCGCGGAACGCGGACGGCCTGCGGGACCTGCTGTTCGGGGCGAAGACCGGGATCGCGCTGCCGCAGTACCCGAGCCAGGAGGTCCGGAACGCCGAGATCGAGGCCGGCGTGACCCGGCCGACCAGCCAGATCGTGACCGACCTGGTCAACTCGGCCGCCGCCTTCGTCGCGCAGGCCCGCGAGCTCGACCGGGGTGCCTGGCTGGCCGAGGTCCGCGGGATGCGCGGGCCGGCCCACCCGGCCTGGTTCACGCTGCACCGGCGGCTGACCGAGGTCGAGGTGCACCACGTGGATCTCGGCGCCGGGTACTCCCCGGCGGACTGGCCGGAGCCGTTCGTCGCCGACCTGATCGACCGGGTCACCGCCGGCCTGGCCGAGAACGAGCAGTGCCCGTCCGCCATGCTGGTCGACTCCGGCACCGGGCGGCAGTACGTGATCGGGGCAGGCGCACCGCCCGATCGCGCGGTGAGCGGCCTGGATCACGAGCTTCTCGCCTGGCTGATCGGACGTGACACCGGCGCGAGCCTGGCCGTGGACCCGCCAGGCGCGCTGCCCGAGGTTCCCCCCTACTGACGACCCCGGACGAAAGGGACACCATGACGTACACCGGCAACGTAAGCGTTGGCGGACCGCCGCAGACCAGGGAGCTACCCGGCCTGGCCATTACCAAGGTCGCCGTCGGCCCGATGAACAACAACGCCTACCTGCTGCGGTGCACGAGCACCGGCGAGCTTGCGCTCATCGATGCGGCGAACGAGCCGGAGACGCTGCTCGACCTGCTCGGCGGCGCGCCACTCGGCACGATCATCACGACCCACCGGCACCCGGACCACACCGAGGCCCTGGCGGCCGTCGCCAAGGCCACCGGGGCGGACACGGTCGCGCACGTCGAGGATGCCCCCGCCCTGCCCATCGCGCCCACGCTGATGGTCAGCCACGGCGACCGGATCAGCGTCGGCAACGCATCCCTGGCCGTGATTCATCTGCGCGGCCACACTCCGGGCAGCATCGCGCTGTGCTACGACGCGGACGGCGCACTCGCCGACTCGCCGCACCTGTTCACCGGCGACTCGCTGTTCCCCGGCGGGCCGGGGAACACCGATCACGACCCGGAGCGGTTCAACGCGCTGATCACCGACCTGGAAGAACGCGTGTTCGCCGTGCTCCCCGACGGCACCTGGGTCTACCCGGGGCACGGCGGTGACACCACGCTCGGCGCCGAACGGCCGCACCTCGCCGAGTGGCGGGCCCGGGGCTGGTGAGCCAGATTGGGGGATCCGAGGCCGGTGAGCTAGATCGGGTGAACCGAGGCCGGCCGGGCGGTCCGGGTTTGGGACCCGGGCCAGCCGGGCGGGCTGACCGGGGCTGACCGGGCGGTCCGGATCAGCGGTCCGGATCAGCGGTCCGGATCAGGAGCACGCGGAAGCGGAGAGCGAGCGAATGACGCAGCGGCAGTGTGACGTACTGGTGATTGGCGCGGGACTGACCGGGCTGGCTGCTGCCCGCTCGCTCGCCCGCCGCGGCTACGACGTCCTGACCGTCGACCAGGCGCCGGTCGGGCACACCGACGGCGGCTCGCACGGAACCTGCCGGATCTTCCGGCTCGGTTACGAGGACTCGGGCTACGTCCGGCTGGCCCGGCATGCCAGGGAACTGTGGTCCGAGCTTGCGGACGAGACCGGGACCCGGCTGCTGCACCCGGTGCCGCAACTCACGTTCGGCCCGCAACTGACGCAGGTGCGGGACGCGCTGGTCCAGGCCGGCGCCGCCTGCGAGTCGATCGACGGGCCGGAGGTGGCCCGCAGGTTCCCCGGCGTCTCGATCACCGGCGAGGCGCTGGTCGAGCCGGATTCCGCCGTGATCGCCGCGGACCGGGCACTCGCCGCGCTCGCCGCCCTGGCGGGCGAGGTCCTGACCGGCGTCCCGGTCACGGGCATCGCCGACGACGGCAGGCGGGTCACCGTCAGCACCGGCGACGGCGGGCGGATCGACGCCAGGCGGGTGGTGGTCTGCGCCGGCCCGTGGACGGGCGGCCTGCTCGCGCCCGCCGGGATCACCGTGCCGGGGACCGCCACGATGGAGCAGGTGAGCTACTTTCTCCCGGCCGATCCCGACCTGCCAGGACCAGCCGGCACGGAACCCGCCAGCACGGGACCGGACTCTGGCTGGCCCGCGATGCCGATCGTCGTGCACTACGGCGGGCGGTTCCTGTACGGGCTGCCGGTGCCGGGATCGACCCGCTACAAGGCCGGTCTGCATCAGGGCGGCCCGGCGACCGACCCTGACCGGCTTGACCACACGGAGAGCAGTGCGTTGAGCCTGCATACCGAGCAGGCGGTGGCCGAGTTGCTGCCCGGCCTGCGGCCGCGGGCGGTGGCGGTCGAGCGATGCGTGTACGACAACTCCCCCGATGAGGATTTCATCATCGACCGGATCGGGAACGTGGTGATCGGCGCGGGCACGTCCGGGCACGGCTTCAAGTTCGGCCCGCTGCTCGGGGAATGGTTGGCCGCCCTCGCTGCCGAGGGCGCTGCTCGGCCCGGAGTGGCAGCGGCGGATTTCCCGCCGCGCCGGTTCGCGCTCAGCCGCCTGCACTGAGCCCGCCTGCACTGAGCCCGCCTGCACTGAGCCCGCCGCTGCTGGCGCCGTCCGTGCCTGGCTCGATACATTCCGTTGATGACACGAGACGTCCGGGTGGTGTACCGAAAGCACGACGGCGCGTTGCACTGGCACATGAGCGGGCGGTGGCTGGGCGCCGACGAGCACGGCGCCTGGGTGGGGTGCGCCGCGCCATTTCGGATGCGCCGCGGGAACGAGCGGCCGGTGCTGTTCAGGTACTCGACGGTGATGCTCTTCCCGCGCGATGCCTGGTGGACCGCCGCGTTCAACGCCGAGCCTGCCGACCTCGAGATCTACTGCGACATCACCACGCCGGTGCGGTGGCCGAGCGAGAGCGAGGTCACCATGGTCGACCTGGATCTGGACGTCTGCCGCCGAAGAGACGGGTCGGTGCTGCTGCTCGATGCCGACGAGTTCGCCGAGCACCAGGTCGGGTACGGGTACCCGGCCGACGTGATCGCCGCGGCGGAGAGCGCCGCCGGGTTTCTCCAGTCCGCGCTCGGCGCCAACGCCGAGCCGTTCGACCGGGTGTACCGGTCCTATTTCGATCGACTCGCGGCCGATGCCGCACGGAGCGACTGATCCCGGTGACCGGTTTCGGCTAGCCCGCCTAAGCCGAAGAGAAAGTCGCCGCATCTGCCGCCAACTCTTCGTAGTGCGCTAACCCCCGGCTAGTTCAGCCCAGTTCGCGGGCGTATCCGACCTCGGCGATCCCGCCCAGCCAGTCCGGGACCAGGCTCTGCCCGGTCACCGTGAATCCGGCCCGCTCGTAGAACCGCCG
>JAJYTW010000167.1 GCA_021792855.1 Actinomycetes bacterium | reverse complement strand
ACGTTCGCGGTCTACCCGTCGCTGTCCGGCAGCATCACCGAGGCGGCGCGCCGGCTGATGCAGCCCGCCGACTGACCTGCCCGACTGACCCGCCCGGCCCGGCCGCCTGCCCAGCCCGGCCGCCCGGCCCGGCCGCCTGCCCAGCCCGGCCGCCGCGACGACGTACCACCCCTAGTGGCTTCGCAAACCAGGCAATCCGGGCGTGATCATGGGCCTAACGGGTGGTACGTGGGCCGTCGCGCCGGTCCGGCCGTCGCAGTGCGGGTCTGGCGGTAGTGGAGCCGGTCCGGGCGGCCGCTAGTGCGCGGGGCGGCCGAGGTGCGGGTCGTTCGGGGGCTCGAGGCCGTGCTGGCGCATCCGGGACGCCCGGATGTCGTCCGCGTACGCCGCTACCGTGAACGTGCTTCCGATCAGGATCAGGCCGATCATCATCGCGGCCAGCCACACCGGGGCGGGCAGCAGGACGAGCAGCACGACCGTGATCACCGCGCAC
Source organism: Actinomycetes bacterium (assembly GCA_021792855.1). Taxonomy (GTDB): domain Bacteria; phylum Actinomycetota; class Actinomycetes; order Streptosporangiales; family Streptosporangiaceae; genus Chersky-822. Next base: position 9,011 of record JAJYTW010000167.1, on the reverse strand, counting down.
AGCGGCACGATGATCGTCAGATGCCGGATGACCGTGCGGAGCCGCCAGCCGGCGTCGGTTAGCTCGTGGCTGACCCAGTCGGTGTACTCCGGCGGCAGCCGGAACCCGACCGAGAACCGCAGCCAGCGGAGCGGGCCGGGATCCCCGGCTAGTCGGGACACGGCTCAGTCCGCCAGCCGGCAGATGACATGACCGGCCGGGACCGTCTGACCCACCTCGACGGTCAGCGCGGCCACGGTGCCGTCTTTGTGCGCCGTCAGCGGCTGCTCCATCTTCATCGCCTCGAGAACCACGATCGTCTCCCCCGCCGTGACCTGCTGGCCGTCCGCCGCGACGATCTTGACGATCGTGCCCTGCATCGGGCTGACCAGGGCATCCCCGTCGGCGGGCGGGGTAGCGGCCCCCCGGGACCGGCGCTCGGCGGTGCGGCCCGGCCCGCGGCCGGCACTTCCCGGCCCGCGGCCAGCGGCGCCCGGCCGGGCCGCCGGGCCGCCGGTAACCGCACCCAGTCCGGCCGGAACGACCACCTCTAGGCGCTTGCCGGACACCTCGACCACGATCCGCTCGCGCTCGCCGGCCGGCCCGGCGCCGTCCGAGGCGGTCGCGCCGTCGGGTGAGTACGGCGGCAGGTGGCCGGCGAACTCGGTCTCGATCCACCGGGTGTGCACCGAGAACGGCTCGCTGGTGAAGGCCGGGTCCTCGAGCAGTGCCCGGTGGAACGGCAGCACGGTCGGCATTCCGGTGACCTCGAACTCGGCCAGCGCCCGGCGGGCCCTGGCCAGGGCCTGGCGGCGGTCGGCGCCGGTCACGATCAGCTTGGCGATCAGCGAGTCATACACCTGCGGCACGGTCATCCCGGCCGAGTAGCCGCTGTCCAGTCGGACGCCTGGCCCGGTCGGCGGCCGCCAGGTAGTGAGCGTGCCAGGCGCCGGCAGGAAGCCGCGACCGGGGTCCTCTGCGTTGATCCGGAACTCGATCGAATGCCCGCGCAGGTCCGGGTCGCCGTAGTCCAGTCGCTGGCCGTCGGCGACCTTGAACATCTCGAGCACCAGGTCGATGCCGCTGACCTCCTCGGTCACCGGGTGCTCGACCTGGAGCCGGGTGTTGACCTCGAGGAACGACACCGAGCCGTCCCGCGCAACCAGGAACTCGCAGGTGCCCGCGCCCACGTAGCCGGCCTCGCGGAGGATCTGCTTGGACGACTCGCGCAGCAGGGCCTCCTGCGCCGTGGTCAGGAACGGCGCCGGGGCCTCCTCGACCAGCTTCTGGTGCCGGCGCTGCAGCGAGCAGTCGCGGGTGGACACCACTACGACGTTGCCGTGCGCATCGGCCAGGCACTGGGTCTCCACATGCCGCGGCCGGTCCAGGTAGCGCTCGACGAAGCACTCACCGCGGCCGAACGCGGCCACCGCTTCCCGGACCGCGGACTCGAACTGCGACTCGATCTCATCGGCGGTCCTGGCGACCTTCAGGCCGCGGCCGCCGCCGCCGTACGCAGCCTTGATCGCGATCGGCAGACCGTGCTCGGCGGCGAACGCCGCGGCCTCCTGGGGGCCGGAGACCGGCCCGGGGGTGCCGGGCGCGAGCGGTGCCCCGACGGTCATCGCGATCACCCGCGCCGCCGTCTTGTCGCCGAGTGACTCGATCGCCTCCGGTGGCGGCCCGATCCAGGTCAGACCCGCGGCGATCACCTCGCGCGCGAAGTGGGCGTTCTCGGCCAGGAAGCCGTAGCCCGGGTGGACCGCGTCGGCGCCCGACTGCGCGGCGGCCCGCAGGATCTTGCCGATGTCCAGGTAGCTCTCGGCGGCCGTGGTGCCGCCAAGCGCGTAGGCCTCGTCGGCCATGGTCACGTGCAGCGCGTCCAGGTCAGGCTCGGAGTAGACCGCTACGCTCGACAGGCCCGCGTCCCGGCAGGCGCGGGCAACCCGTACCGCGATCTCGCCGCGGTTTGCGATGAGGACCTTGCGCACGAAATGGCTCCTTCTCGACTCCCAGGAGTCTAGTGAGGCCGCCTGAGCCAGATAGATGTGGTTGGCGGGATCGCCCGATCAGCGCGGCAGCGCGCTGCGCCGCCAGCCACCCGGACCCGGCAGGATCGGCGACCGGACCAGGCGCGCCCGGTTGGCCCAGCCAGGGGTGCGGGCCGCGACCGGCACGGGCTCATCGGCTGCGGCCCGGGATCGGGCAACCAGAACGGCGACCACGACGGCCACCTCGTCGGCGGTCGGCTCACCCCGGACGATGGAGATGGCGGCGGACGAGACGCCGGCAGTGCCGGTGCTGGCAGGCCCGGTGCTGGCCATTCCCGGTCAGCCCTTCGACTTGCCGACGCCGACCCCGAACTGCCGGTGCACCCGCGCCCAGAACGCGTCCCGCAGCCATTCCCTGGCCTCCTGGTAGGCGCGGAGCGAGAGACCAAGTTCCTTCTCCGCGTCGACCAGCAGTTCCTTGTCGATCACCGGCGGCAGGATCGGCCCGGGCAGCAGATCGCGGATGTTGTCCTCGCCCCGGGTCAGGATCCACTTCTGCGCGACGTGCTCGCCGGCCTCCTCGACCCGTTCCCTGGACGGACCGAGCCGGGAGGCTGCCAGGTACGACGCGTTGAGGTGCGCGGCGGCCTGCTTGGCATGCGACCGGAACGGGTTGCGGTCGCCGAACAACTGCGCGGGGGAGGGCGCCGAACTCGGCGTCGGCGGGGCCTCGGCGGCCGCGGCCACCGCGGCTGCGGCGGCCGCCGCCTCCGACTTGGCCTGGGCATGCCCGTGCGATGAGCCAGAGCCGGACTCTGCGGTCGGCTGAGGCGAGAAGTACGGCTCGATGAAGGCCCGCTCGAGAACCTCGACCGTGTCGGACTCCCAGACCAGCCGCTCGGCCTGGTTGGTGCCGTACGGGGGTTCCACGCCCCACAGGTGCACGCGCACGCCGTAGGCCTGGGCCGCCTCGACGGCGGGGACCATGTCCTCGTCGCCGGCCACCAGCACCGCGTCGGTGATCGCGCGGTGCCTGGCCAGTGCCTCCATGTCGGCCCGGATCTGGGCGTCGACGCCCTTCTGCTGACCGCGCGCGTTGAGGTTGCCAAGCCGCAGCTTCACCAGCGGCATCTGGGCGATGACCCGCTGGTCGAAGGTCGGCACCCGGTCCCGCGCCGCGTCGTACCAGTACACCCGCAGCAACTGGCCCCTGACCTGGTCGTCGGCCTCCTTGATCAGGGCCTGGATGAGCTTGTCGGCATCGACCCGGTACTCCCGCCGCGACGAAGCGCCGAACAGCAGTTCGCCGGCAGACGCGTAGATGTACCCGACGTCGACCATGATCGCGTATCGGGACAGCAGCGGCAGCGGCACTTGGGACTCGGTCATCACTTTGACTCTAGTCGGCCTCAGGCCGGGGTGTCGCCGCCCGAGCCGCAATCGCTCCGACTCTGATTCGCCCCGGCTAGTCGACGGCATCCCCAGCCGGTACGAGCGGCGCGGGCCGTCGGCGCGGCGATCTCGGTTCATGGCCCCCCTCGGGCTGACTACAACAGGATTATCCGACTACAACGGGATGTTCCCGTGCTTTTTCGGAGGGAGCGTCTGGCGCTTCGTCCGCAGCGTGCGCAGGGCCCGGGTAATCGCCGCGCGAGTCTCGGCCGGCCGGATCACCGCGTCCACGTAACCGCGCTCGGCGGCAATGTACGGGTTGGCCAGGGTGTCCTCGTACTCGGTCGCCCTGGCGGCCCGGATCGCGGCCTGCTGCTCCGGGTCGGCCGCGCCGGCCAGTTCCCGCCGGTACAAGATGTTCACCGCGCCCTGGGCGCCCATCACCGCGATCTGGGCGGTGGGCCAGGCCAGGTTCACGTCGCCGCCGAGGTGCTTGGAGCCCATGACGTCGTACGCGCCGCCGTAGGCCTTCCTGGTGATCACGGTGACCTTGGGAACGGTCGCCTCGGCGTAGGCGTAGATGAGCTTCGCGCCGCGCCGGATGATCCCGCCCCACTCCTGGCCGGTCCCGGGCAGGAAGCCGGGCACGTCGACGAAGGTGAGCACCGGGATGCCGAACGCGTCGCAGGTCCGCACGAATCTGGCGGCCTTCTCCGAGGCGTCGATGTCCAGCGTTCCGGCGTAGTGCAGTGGCTGGTTCGCGACCACGCCGACCGAGGCGCCCTCGACCCGGCCGAAGCCGACCACGATGTTCTTGGCGAAGCCCGCGTGGATCTCGCAGAACGCGCCGTCGTCGAGCACATGCTCGATCACCGTGTGCATGTCATAAGGCTGGTTGGCCGAATCGGGGATCAGCGTGTCGAGTTCGGTGTCGTAGTCGGTGACCTCGCAGGCCGCGTCCGGATCGAGGCCGGTCGGCAGCACCGGCGGCTCCTCGAGATTGTTCGACGGCAGGTAGGACAGCAGTTCCCTGGCGAAGTCCAGGCAGTCCTGCTCGTCGGCGGCCTGGTAGTGCGCGACACCGGACTTGACGTTGTGCGCCTGGGCGCCACCGAGATCCTCGAAGCTGACCTCCTCCCCGGTCACCGTCTTGATCACATCGGGTCCGGTGATGAACATGTGCGAGGTCTGCTCCACCATCAGCGTGAAGTCGGTGATCGCCGGGGAGTAGACCGCCCCGCCCGCGCACGGGCCCATGATCAGCGAGATCTGCGGGATCACGCCGGACGCCATCACGTTGCGGTAGAAGATCTCCGCGTACAGGCCGAGGGCGACCACGCCCTCCTGGATCCTGGCGCCGCCGCTGTCGTTGATCCCGATCACCGGGCACCCGGTCTTCAGCGCGTGATCCATGATCTTGACGATCTTCTCGCCGAAGACCTCGCCGAGCGACCCGCCGAAGACGGTGAAGTCCTGGCTGAACACGCATACCGGCCGACCGTCCACGGTGCCATAGCCGGTGACCACGCCGTCGCCGTACGGCCGGCTGGCTGCCATGTCGAAGTCGTGCGCCCGGTGCCTGGCAAGCTCGTCGAATTCGGTGAACGACCCCGGGTCGAGCAGGCCCGCGATCCGTTCCCGCGCCGTCATCTTGCCCTTCGCGTGCTGCCGTTCAACGGCCCGCGCGGATCCGGCGTGAATTGCCTCGTATCGGCGTCGATCGAGGTCGGCGATCTTGCCGGCGGTGGTGTGTATGTCAATGGCCGGCCCGGCCGGGTTGGCCTGGCCGGTGGGATGGGCAGCTTCGGTGGCCATGCCGGACAGGGTAGCGGGCGCTCGCCCCGCTGCTGAGGGGCCGGTCAGGTACCGTTCGGGTCAGCTAGTGAGCCGCGCGGCTCCGGCGTAAGGACACTGATGTGATGTTTCCGGCAAATGACGCAGGCAGGGCCGAGCCTGGCATGGTGCCGGCGGATGCCGTTTACGCCGAGAATCTCTGGAAGCGGTTCGGCCCGACTACCGCGGTGGCCGGGGTGACCCTGCGGATCCCGGCGGGCAGCTTCTTCGGGCTGGTCGGGCCGAACGGGGCGGGGAAGACCACGGCCCTGTCGATGATGACCGGCCTGCTGCGGCCGGACGCCGGGACGGTCTGGATCAGCGGGGCCGACGTCTGGCGCGATCCGGTGGCCGCCAAGGCGTCGATCGGCGTGCTGCCCGAGGGACTCCGGCTCTTCGACCGGCTTACCGGGCCGGAACTGCTCAGCTACCTGGGGCGGCTGCGCCGCCTGGATCGCGAGGTGGCTGAGTCCCGGGCGGCCGAGTTGCTCGCGGTGCTCGACCTGGCGGGCGCCGGGCGGACGCTGATCATCGACTACTCCACCGGCATGCGCAAGAAGATCGCGCTCGCCGCGGCGCTGCTGCATAACCCGCGGGTGCTCTTCCTCGACGAACCATTCGAGGGCGTCGATCCGGTCTCCGCGCAGATGATCAGGAGCGTGCTTGACGCGTTCACCGGGACCGGATCGACCGTGATCTTCTCCAGCCATGTCCTCGAACTGGTGGAAAGCACCTGTGATCACGTCGCGGTGATGAACCGGGGCCAGGTTCTGGCGAGCGGCCGGACCGAGCAGATCCGCGGCGGCCGGACCCTGCAGCAGGCGTTCCTGGCGATGGTCGGGGCCCGGCCGGAGGACGGATCGGGGAGGCTGCCGTGGCTTGGCTCTTCGTCCGGCTGAAGCTGCGGCTGATCGCCGGCGGACTGCGCGGTCCGGGCCGCGGTGGCCGGATCGCCGGCCTGGTGGCCGCGCTGCTCACGATGCTCTGGGTGGTGCCGCTCGGCTTCTTGCTGCTCGCCGCGCAGCACGGCCGGGCGGGCGCGGACAACCTGATCGTGCTGGTGTACACCGCGTTCGCGGTCGGCTGGCTGGTGCTCCCGCTGATGACGTTCGGGGCCGACGAGACGCTGGACCCGGCCCGGCTGGCGCTGCTGCCGCTGCGGCCCCGCGAACTGGCCGGCGGCCTGCTGGCCGCGGCCCTGACCGGCTTCGGGCCGATCCTGACCGTGGTCCTGCTCACCGGCTCGATGGTCGCGGCGGCCCGCGGCCCGGTCGCGGTCCTGGTCGGCCTGGCGGCCGTCGCCATCGAGCTAGTCATCTGCGTGGCGGCGTCGCGGGCGCTGGTGACCGCGCTGTCGAGTCTGCTGCGATCCCGGCGCGGCCGGGACCTCGGCGTGGCGATCAGCGGCCTGCTGGTGCTCGGGATCTACGCCGTGACGCTGACCTTCCAGCGGGCGGCGATGCTGGGGCACGGGGCGGCCGGGCTGGGAGCCGGGCTGGCCGGGGTGGCACGGATCGCCCGCTGGGCGCCGCCCGGCATGACCGCGAACGCGGTCGTGCAGGCATCTGCCGGACGGTACGGGCCGGCCGTGCTCGAGCTTGGCGCCGGCGCGGTGACCGCCGCGCTTGGGCTCTGGCTCTGGCTGGTGCTCCTGCGCCGGGCCCTGGAGACCGCGGACTCCTCGACGCAGTCCGCCGGACGCCGCCGGGACCGCCGCCGGGCGGCCCGGCCGGTTCCGGCGTTCGGGTGGCGGGCGCATCCGCGGCTATGGTCCAGCCGGGCGCTCACCACGGCCGGCCGGGAACTGCGTTACTACCGGCGGGATCCGCGGCGCAAGCAGCAACTGGTCAGCCTGGCGATGCCGGTGTTCATCGTGGTGGCCGACTCGGTGCCCGGACTCCGGCCGGGTGGCCCGGGCGGATCGGCGCCCGGCCTGCCGACCTGGCCCGCGGTGTTCGCCGGTGCGATCGCCGGGATGTTCAGCGCGGCGAACCAGTTCGGCCTGGACGGCTCCGCGCTCTGGCTGACCGCGGCGGCGACCACACGCTGGCAGGACCTGCGGGCCGACATCGCCGGGAAGAACCTGGCCGGCGCGGTGATCACGATTCCAGTGTTCGGGCTCCTCTACCTGGCGCTCGGGCTGTGGCTGCACGCCCCGGGCCCGGCGGCGAGGGCCGTGGCGATGATCGTCTGTGCGTTCGGCGCGACCAGCGGGGTGGCCAGCATCCTGAGCGTCCTGAATCCGGTGCCGATCCCGGATCGGCGGGCCAACGTGTTCAGCAGTCCGGGCACCGGGCAGGGCTGCCTGGCTGGGCTGATGACCCTGGCCGGCCTGCTGGCCGCGCTGGTGCTGCTGACTCCGGCCCTGGTGCTGACCGCGCTCTGGCGCGCCCCGCTGCTGGTCGGGGTCCTGGTTCTCGGCTACGGCGCGCTGCTTGCCTGGGCCGGCCGGTGGGCGGCCGCGGTGATCGGATTTCGCCGGATGCCGGAGATCCTGGCCACCGTGAGCAGGCCGGTTTAGCACAATGGACGGCATGTCTGCGACCGGGGGCCAGGGCGGTCCGGCGAGTCGGCGACCGCTCGACGAGGCGGCGCTGCGTGCCGCGCTGACCGGCGGGCGCGCGCTGTGGTCCGCGGTCCGGGTGGTCGCGGAGACCGGGTCGACCAACGCCGACGCGCTGGCCGCGGCCCGGGACGGCGCGGCCGAGGGACTCGTGATCGCCGCCGAGGCTCAGGCGGCCGGGCGGGGCCGGCTGGGACGCGGCTGGCAGAGCCTGCCTGGCGGGTCGCTGACGTTCTCGGTCCTGCTCAGGACCGCCGCCGTGCCGGCCGGGGCCCGGGGCTGGGTGCCGTTGCTGACCGGGGTGGCCGTGGCCCGCGCGGTCCGCCGGGCGACCGGCGTGCAGGCCCGGCTGAAGTGGCCGAACGACGTCCTGGCTGGAGCGGGCAAGCTCGCCGGGATCCTGGCGGAGCAGGCGGGCGACGCGATCGTGGTCGGTGTCGGCCTGAACGTGCTCGGCACCGCCGCCCAGCTTCCGGTCGCCACGGCCACCTCGCTCGAACTGCTCGGCGCGGGCGAGGCCGACCGGACCGAGCTGCTCGCCGAGATCCTGACCGAGATCGAGCGCTGGTACCTGCCGTGGCGCGATACGCCGGCCGGCGACGCCGACGCTTCCGGCCTGCGCCAGGAGTACCTCCGGCTATCGGCGACCGTCGGCGCCCGGGTCCGGGTGCTGCTGCCCGGCGCGCCGGACCTGGTTGGCCTCGCGGTCGCGGTGGACGAGACCGGCCGGCTGCTCGTCCGGCCCGACGGCCAGGCCGACCCGGTGCCGGTCAGCGCGGGCGATGTGATTCACGTTCGCTGACGCCGCCGGCGGCGGGACCGGCCCGCCGCCCAAGAAGACGGCGCATCGCCGCGCACCGGCGCATGAACTGTCATATCGGCCTGTTCGCTGCCATGATGGGACTCGTGGCAAGTCCAGCAGGTCGGGTCGACGGTGAGCAGGTCGTGCTCACGATGCGCCCGCACATGAAGACGTTGGTCCGCCCGGCCGCCGTCCTGGTCCTGATCGTCGCGGTGACGATCGCCGTGCTGGTCGTGCTGCCGGCCAGCCTCGGCAATCTGGGCATGATCCGGCTGGTGATCGCGCTCGTCGCGCTGGTCGCCGCCGCGGCCTGGTTCGGCGTTCCGGTCCTGCGCTGGCGCGCCACCAGTTACGAGCTCACCACCCGGCGGCTACGGATGCGCGAGGGCATCCTCAGCCGGACCGGGCGGGATTTTCCGCTGATCAGGATCAGCGACGTGTCTTTCTCCCA
>JAJYTW010000166.1 GCA_021792855.1 Actinomycetes bacterium | reverse complement strand
CGCGCCCGCCGTGTCCGCGCCCGCCGTGTCCGCGCCCGCCGTGTCCGCGCCCGCCGGGTCCGCCCCGCCCGGGCCGGCACCCGCGCCTGCGCCGGGCCGGGCGGTGATATCCGCGCGGCGGTGATATCCGCGCGGCCCTGGTCCGCACCGGCCTCTAGGATGGCGAACGTGTCCATTACCCGTGATGAGGTCGCGCACCTGGCCAGGCTCGCCCGGCTCGCGCTGGCCGACGATGAGCTTGACCGGTTCGCCGCGCAGCTAGATGTGATCATCACCGCCGTCGCGCGGGTTCAGGAGGTCGCGGCTGCCGGGATCCCCCCGACGTCGCACGCGGCCGACCTGCGGAATGTGTTCCGCGACGATGTCATTACCCCGTCGCTGGGCGCCGAGGCGGCGCTGGCCCAGGCGCCGGCCGCCGAGCAGGACAGGTTCCGGGTGCCGCGGATCGGCGTGGAGGACTGACATGGCCGCCGACACCGAACTGATCACGATGACCGCCGCGCAGATCGCCGCCGCGGTCGCCTCCGGCGAGGTCTCCAGCGTGGAGGTCACCCGGGCACACCTGGACCGGATCGCGCAGACCGACGTGCACGTCCGGGCCTTCCTATACGTGGCGGAGGAGGCTGCGCTCGCGGCGGCCCAGGCGGTGGACGACCAGCGGACGGCCGGGCAGCCGCTCGGGCCGCTGGCCGGGGTTCCGCTTGCCCTGAAGGACGTATTCACCACCACCGACATGCCGACCACCTGCGGGTCGAGGATTCTGGCCGGCTGGCAGCCCCCGTACGACGCGACGATCACGGCCCGGCTGCGGCAGGCCGGCGTGGTGATCCTCGGCAAGACCAACATGGACGAGTTCGCGATGGGCTCGTCCACCGAGAACTCGGCGTTCGGCCCCTCGCACAACCCGTGGGACCTGAGCCGCGTGCCCGGCGGATCGTCCGGCGGGTCCAGTGCGGCGGTCGCGGCCTATCAGGCGCCGCTGGCCATCGGGACCGACACCGGCGGATCGATCCGCCAGCCCGCGGCGGTCTGCGGCCTGGTCGGAGTCAAGCCCACCTACGGAGGGTCGTCCAGGTACGGCGTGGTCGCGTTCGCGTCCTCGCTGGACACACCCGGGCCGCTGGCCCGCACCGTGCTGGACGCCGCGCTGCTGCACCAGGCGATCTCCGGGCACGACCCGCGGGACTCGACATCGCTGGATGCCCCGGTGCCGCCGGTGGTGGCGGCGGCCAGGAACCCCGACGTGGCCGGATTGCGGATCGGCGTGGTCACCGAACTTGGCGGGGAGGGCTACGCCAGCGGCGTGCTGACCAGGTTCAACGAGGCCGTGGAGGTACTCGAGTCACTCGGCGCGAAGATCACCGAGGTCTCCTGCCCGCACTTCAGCTACGCGCTGCCCGCCTACTACCTGATCGCACCAAGCGAGTGCTCGTCCAACCTGGCCAGGTTCGACGCGATGCGGTACGGGCTCAGGGTCGGCGACGACGGCCGGGCGAGCGCCGAGGAGGTGATGAGCCTGACCAGGGCGGCCGGCTTCGGCGCCGAGGTCAAGCGCCGGATCATGCTCGGCACCTACGCACTGTCCAGCGGGTACTACGACGCCTACTACGGCAAGGCACAGCAGGTCAGGACCCTGATCGCGCGGGACTTCGCGGCTGCGTTCGAGCAGGTCGACGTGCTGATCTCGCCGACCACGCCGACGACCGCGTTCAGCATCGGCGAGCGGGTCGAGGACCCGATGGCGATGTACCTCGCCGACCTCGCCACCATCCCGGGCAACCTGGCCGGGAACGCGGCGATGTCGGTGCCGTGCGGTCTCGCCCCGGAGGACGGACTGCCGGTCGGCCTGCAGATCATGGCGCCGGTGCTGGCCGACGACCGGCTGTACCGGGTCGGCGCGGCGCTGGAGGCGGCGCTGGACTCCCGGCGCGGTCACCCGCTGCTGGCCGAGGCCCGCGGCCTGGAAGGTGTCGGTGGCGCGGAGCAGGAGGCCGGACGATGACCGACTCGACAACCACGACGGCCGGCCTGCCGGTCTCGTTCGACGACGCCGTTGCCCGCTATGAGCCGGTGATCGGCCTCGAGACACACGTCGAACTCGGCACCGCCTCGAAGATGTTCTGCGGGTGCCCGACCGTTTTCGGCGCCGAGCCGAACTCCGGTGTGTGCCCCGTCTGCCTTGGCCTGCCCGGCTCGCTGCCGGTGATCAACCGGGCCGCGATCGAGTACGCGATCAGGATCGGCCTGGCGCTGAACTGCTCGATCGCCTCGTGGTGCCGGTTCGCCAGGAAGAACTACTTCTACCCAGACATGCCGAAGAACTTCCAGATCTCGCAGTACGACGAGCCGCTGTGCTCAGACGGCTACCTCGACGTGGAGGTCGAGGGCCAGCAGGTGCGGATCGGCATCGAGCGCGTGCACCTGGAGGAGGACACCGGCAAGTCGCTGCACATCGGCGGCACGGCCGGGCGGATCCACGGCGCGGACTACTCCCTGGTGGACTACAACCGGGCCGGGATCCCGCTGGTCGAGGTCGTGACCAAGCCGATCGCGGGCACCGGCGCGCTGGCGCCCGCCGTGGCCCGGGCCTACGTGACCGAACTGCGCGACCTGATGCGCGCGCTCGACGTGTCCGACGTGCGGATGGAGCAGGGGTCGCTGCGCTGCGACGTGAACACCTCGATCGCTCCGGCCGGATCGGACCGCTGGGGCACCAGGACCGAGACCAAGAACGTCAATTCGCTGCGCTCGGTCGAGCGGGCGGTCCGCTCGGAGATCGAGCGCCAGGCCGCCGTGCTGGACGCCGGCGGGCGGGTGATCCAGGAGACCAGGCACTTCCACGAGGACACCGGGTCGACCACCTCGGGCCGCAGCAAGGAAGAGGCACAGGACTACCGGTACTTCCCGGAGCCTGACCTGGTACCGCTCGCTCCGGCGCCGCAGTGGGTCGAGGAGATCCGCGCGGGACTGCCGGAGCTTCCGGCCGCCCGCCGGGCCAGGCTCCAGGCGGACTGGGACTTCACCGACCAGGACATGTCCGCGCTGCGCAACGCCGGGGCGCTGGACCTGGTCGAGGAGACCGTCGCCGCGGGCGCGTCGCCGGATCAGGCGCGGAACTGGTGGCTGACCGAGCTGTCCCGGCGGGCGAACGAGTCCGGCGTCGAGTTGTCCGCCCTCCCGGTGACTCCGGGCCAGGTGGCCAGGATCTGCGCGCTGGTGGCCGCCGGCGAGCTCAACAACAAGCTGGCCAGGCAGGTCCTGGACGGCGTGCTGGCCGGCGAGGGCTCGCCCGACGAGGTGGTGGCCGCCCGGGGCCTCAGCGTGGTGACCGACTCCGGCGTGCTGGCCGCGGCCGTGGACGAGGCGATCGCGGCGAATCCGGAGATCGCCGACAAGATCAGGGGCGGCAAGGCCGCCGCGGCCGGAGCACTGGTCGGGGCCGTGATGAAGGCGACCAGGGGCCAGGCCGACGCGGCCAGCGTCCGCGACCTCATCCTGCAACGGCTCGGTCAGGCCTGACGTGCTCGCCTGGGTGCCAAGCGACCTGGTAGCCCAGGCTCTGGGCGACCTCGACCAGATCGACATCGAGGTGGTGGACCCGGATGCCGGGGTCGACCTGCCCGCCTCGGCGGAACGGGTCGAGTTTTACGTTCCACCGTTCTTCCCGAGGTCCGGTGCGGTGCGGGCGCTCGCCGGCATGCCCGGGCTGCGGGTCGTGCAGACGATGACGGCCGGGGTCGACCTGTTCAGGCCACAGGTGCCGACCGGCGTGCTGCTCTGCAACGCCCGCGGCGTGCACGACGCGAGCACGGCCGAATGGGTGGTGGCAGCCGCGCTCGCGGTACGCCGCGAGTTTCCCGGATTCGCCGCCGAGCAGGCGGCGGGCCGGTGGTCGTACCGGTTCACCGGGGCGCTGGCGGGCAGCACGGTCCTGATCGTTGGCTACGGCTCGATCGGCGCCGCGGTCGAGCGCCGCCTGGCTGGCTTCGAGGTCACCGTCCAGCGGGTCGCCAGGACCGCCAGGGAGGGCGTACACCCGGCCGCGGACCTGCCTGACCTGCTGCCGGGCGCGGATGTGGTGATCCTGCTGGCGCCGGTGACCGCGGCGACGATCGGCATGGTGGACGCGGCCTTCCTGGCCGCGATGAAGGACGGCGCGCTGCTCGTCAACGCGGCCCGCGGGGTGCTGGTGCGGACCGATGACCTGACCGCGGAACTGGCCAGCGGGCGACTCGCGGCCGCACTGGACGTGACCGACCCGGAGCCGCTGCCGCCCGGGCACCCGCTCTGGTCGCTGCCGAACGCGTTCATCACGCCGCATATCGCGGCCTCAACCGGCTACTCCGCGCTGGCAGCCGTGGGTTTCCTGCGTGCCCAGCTGGAGCGCTATCGGTCCGGCGCGCCGCTCGCTAACGTCATCACCGGCGAATACTGAGCTAGTCCTCAGCACATTGTCGTGCTGCCTACGTCTTTCCTCAATCGAAGCGTGATCTGAGCGACGTAGAGTCAGCTCAGTCGCTCCGCGCGAGGTTCGTCCCGGTAGGCCGCAGCGCCGCCTCCTGCCGCAAAAGGTGTTCCGCTGGGCGGCGTGATAGACGGTCGGCACCGGTCCCGGTGGCGGCCTCATCACCGTCGGGGCTATTTCCGGCTGGCGGCGAGCCAACGGGGATCGGCAGGAGGCACTGGTGCGCGCGCGACCGTTCGAGGTGCGCGGATGAACCTGTCCGCGCAGGTCTGGTCCGCCATCTGGATGCTCGCCGCCGTGCTCACTGCCATTCGCCTGCTGCGCGCCGCGGCCCGGCCAGAGGCCGAGATCCGCAACGGGTACCGGTGGCTGGCAGGCGCTGCGGCCTGCCTCGGCGTGGGCGCGACTGTCCAGCGTCTGTTCGGCGGCCTGGTGGGCGGGGCGCAGCCACTGCGACTGGCCGATCTGATCAGCCTTGCGGCACTGCCCGCCCTGATCATCGGCTTGTGGACGCTGTCCGGCGACGTGCGGCGATCTGACAGCGGGATCGTGGTCGACAGCGTGCTGATCCCGATGTCCGTGCTTGTGATCTTGTTCGTGACGATCTTCGGGCCCGCGTACGCGCATGCCAATGCCGGGCCGTCGGCGTTCACGCTGGCACTGATCCGGCCAGTGGCTGATCTGGTGACCCTGGGCGTGGTGATCAGGTTCGTGCTCCGCAGTCCGCGGCTGACGCTGTTGCCGACCCTGGCCCTGACCGTCCTGACGCTGGGCGATTCGCTAGCCGTGAGTGCGCGCCTGGCCGACGCGGCGCCTGGGGCGCCAGCCGGACTGGCCCTGGTCGCCGCCCTGGTCGTGCTGGCCGGGTCGCCGCTGACGGCGCCGCCGATCCCGGACCCCGCGGCGAGCGCGGCGGTGATCATCAGCGGGATCGGGGACACCGCTCCGGTGACGCCCGTGCCCGGGCCGCCGCCCGCCGCCTGGCCAGCGGCCGGACCGGCCGGGCGGATCGTGCATCTGCCCGCCGTGCTCTGGGCCAGTCCAGCGACCGTCGCCGCGCTGGTCTGCACGGCGCTCGCCGCCGTGGTGGTGATCGTGGCGGCGCTGGCCGGCGCGCTGGTCAGCCCGGCGGGCCTCGCCGTGGCCGTGTCCCTCAGCCTGCTGCTGCTCGTCCTGCGACTGGTGGCACTCGGCGGGCAGGCGACATCCGTGGCCGCCACGGCCCGCGAGTCCGAACGTCGCTTCCGCGTGCTTGCCCGGGTTACCAGCGACGTAGTGATCGTCAGCGGCCTGACCGGCGACGTGGAGTACGTCAGCCCGGCCATCGCGGACTTCGGGTTCACCTCCGACGAGGTGATCGGCACCCGGCTGATCGACCTTGTGCATCCCGAGGACAGGGTGGCCGCGCTGCGGGTCGCCGTGCGCGGACTGCGGGCCGGCCGGCCCGAGACGTTCGCCGGCCGCGCCCGGGGTGCTGACGGGTCCTGGCGGCACGTCGAGGCCGCCGTGTCGCGGTACAGTGCGGACGGCGAGCAGGCCAGGCTGCTGATCACCGTCAGGGACGTCAGCGACCGGGTCGCGCTGCGCCGCCAGGTCACCCACCTGACCTACCACGACGGTCTAACCGGCCTGCCCAACCGGGCCTACCTCGAGGATCTGGTCAAGGATGTTCAGGAGACCGGCGCCCGGGACACGGTGACCGGAGTTGTGCTGGTCGATCTGGACGGCTACACGGCGGTCAACGATCTGCTTGGTCACAGCGGCGGCGACGTGCTGCTTGCCCAGGCCGGGCGGAGGCTGCGGGCGGCGGCGCCGGCTAGCGCCACGGTGGCGCGGTGGGGCGCCGACGAGTTCGCGATCCTGATCACTGACGCCGTCGGCGGTGATGAGGTAACCGCCGCCGCCGAGGCGCTGGCCGACCACATCTGCGCCGAGCCGTTCGCGATCGGCGCTAAGGAGATCCCGCTGACAGCCAGCGTCGGGGTGGCGACCAGCGATGGCGCCGACGGCGACCAGTTGCTCGGCAACGCGCACGTGGCACTGTCCCGTGCCAAGGAGGCGGGTGGCAGCCGGGTCGAGGTGTTCGCCGCCGAGATGCACGCCGAGGCGCTGCGCCGCCTCGAACTTGCTACCGACCTGCACCAGGCACTCGCGGAGCATCGGCTGGCCATCGAGTACCGGCCGGTCGCCGACCTGCGCACCGGCGCGGTGGTGGCGGCCGAGGCCGTCGTGTGCTGGTCACACGACGGCAGCCTGGTCCCGGCGGCCGACCTGCTCGAGGCGGCCGCGGACGCCGGGGTGGTCGTGCAGATCGGGGACTGGCTGCTGGCCGAGGCCAGCAGCCAGGTCGCCGACCGGCGGGCGGACGGCGAGCACGTCGGCCTCTGGGTCACCTGCTCGGCGCGGCAGCTGACCCGTCCGGATGCGGTCGCATCGGTCCGGTCAGCGCTGGCCGAGGCCGGTCTGCCGCCGCGCGCCCTGACCCTGCAGGTCGCCGAGGGACTGCTGGTAGACGACGGCGACGACTCCGTGCTCGCCGCGCTGGCGAGTCTGCGCGAGACCGGAGTCCGGCTGGCCATCGGCGACTTCGGGACCGGGCACGCCACGCTGGCCAATCTCGGCAAGATCCCCGTCGACGCGATCAAGATCGCGCCGACGTTCGTCGCCGGACTCGGCGCCGACGCCCGGCTCACGCTCCTGACCAGGACCATCATCGACCTCGGCCGGACGCTTGGGATCGAGGTCGTGGCCGACGGGATCGAGCGGCCCGCCCAGCGCGACGAACTGGTGGCGTTGGGATGCGGACTCGGCCAGGGACCTGCGGTGCGCTGGCCGGTCGGCGCCTACCCCATGCGCGGCCCGGCGGGCGGTGCCCGGCCGACTATCCCGACCCGGTCAGCGACCGAGCCGACCGACCGCTAAAATCCGCCCATGACGGGTGGACGACGGGGCGCTGGTGCGGGTAGCAGGTGGGGCGCTGGCATTGGCGGCGGCGAGGACGGGCGGCCGGCCACTGCCGTTCTGCGCGCCGCCGGGGCACTGGCGTGCGGTCGGCCGCGCGCTGCCCGGTTCCGGCGCAACGGGTCAGGTGGCCACGGCGATCCGGTGGCTCGCCTCCGGTTCACCTCGATGGTGTGCGACCATCGAGGTATGGCTGCGCAGGCGACGCGGAACGGGCCGACGGTGGTGCCCGGGCAACTGCGTGGGCGGGCTGACCGCGGCGCGTCCGGGTCGGGCGGGTCACGTCGGTCAGGCGGCGAGATGGCCGGGCGAGTAACCAGCTAGGCGCCGCAGCCCCGGGCTGGTCGGCGCCGTTCCGTGCGACTGGCCTGCCTTGGACCTGCCAACGAGATGGCCAGCCGCGTCAGCAAGTGGCAATTATGGTATCTGCGGGCCGTCGGCAGGGGCGGGGCCGCTGCGGGACGGGCAGTGCCGCTCACCCCGCACAAGGGAGGATCTGCGATGAACGCCAGCCTGATTCCGACGATCACATTCGACCTACACGCCTCCGAGCAGCCGGTGCCGCCCGAGGTCCGGGCCAACCTGCTTGAGGCCCCCGGCTTCGGCCAGGTCTTCACCGACCACATGGTGTCGCTGCGCTGGTCGACCGATCGCGGTTGGCACGACGGGAAACTCGAGCCCTACGGGCCACTGGTCCTTGACCCGGCGACCGCCGTGCTGCACTACGGCCAGGAGATCTTCGAGGGCCTGAAGGCCTACCGGCAGGAGTCGGGTCAGATCGTCGCGTTCCGGCCAGAGGCGAACGCGGCCAGGTTCCGTCGCTCCGCGGTGCGGATGGCGATGCCGGAACTGCCGGATGAGGCGTTCGTCCAGGCAATCGAGTTGCTGGTGACGCAGGATCGCGACTGGGTTCCCGTTAATCCCGAGCACAGCCTGTACCTGCGGCCGTTCATGGTCGCGACGACGGTGGCGCTCGGCGTCGGCCGCCCGGCGAACTCCTGCCTGTTCCTGCTGATCGCCTCGCCGTCGGCCGGGGTCTTCTCCGGTGGCTCGGTGCGGGCCGTCTCGGTCTGGCTGGCCGAGGGCTACACCAGGGCCGCCAAGGGCGGCACCGGCGAGGCCAAGACCGGCGGCAACTACGCTGCCGCGTTCGCTGGCCAGCAGCAGGCCATCGACAATGACTGCGACCAGGTCGTCTGGCTGGACGCGAACGAGCACCGCTGGGTCGAGGAAATGGGCGGGATGAACCTGTTCTTCGTCTACGGCTCCGGTGCCGGGGCGCGGATCATGACGCCCGCACTGACCGGGTCGCTGCTGCCCGGCATCACCAGGGACTCCCTGCTGCGGCTGGCGCCGGACCTGGGCATCCCGGCCACCGAGGGCGCGATCTCGGTGGACCAATGGCGGGCCGGATGCGAGTCCGGCGAGATCACCGAGGTATTCGCGTGCGGCACGGCCGCGGTGATCACACCGGTCGGCCAGGTCAAGGGCGCCAGTGGCGGCTGGACCATCGGCGACGGCCAGCCCGGGCCGGTCACCATGCGACTGCGCGAGGAACTCACCGGCATCCAGTTCGGGCGTCGCCCGGACCCCTACGGCTGGGTGCACAAGATCATCTGACCGCGTGGGTGGTGGCGTGTCCGGCCGGTCCGGTCCGTCCTGCCTGGCTGGCCGGCCGGTTCGTCCGGCGAGTCCGTCCGGCCGGGCGTCGGCCGGCCGGTCCGGGTACCCGCCTGTCGAAGTGGCCAACTCCCCGCCAAGGTCGCCACAACCGCGGCCGAATTCATGATCGTGGAAGGTTTGCGGTCTATGCGACCGCAAACCTTCCACGATGTGCGATGCACCCGGCTGGGGAGGGGGAAATACCGGCTCGCGGTTGGTCCGGATCCCATTGCTCGGACCGGCCGGGAGTGCCCGCCCCACACCACTGGTTCGGGCTACGCGCGCCGGCACGTGGGCCTCGTGTGACGGGAGGGACAGGGTGGCCGCGGATCGCGGGCAGCCGTCGCGGTTGAGTGGCGGGGTGGTCGCCGGGCGGGGTGCTCGCCGGGCCGGGCCGGGCCGGGCAGGGCAGGGCAG
>JAJYTW010000165.1 GCA_021792855.1 Actinomycetes bacterium | reverse complement strand
CAGCGGGTCCCGAAGACGCGACTCCGCAATATTCCCGTGATCAAAAGGTAACTGCAACAGGAGGGGCCGGCCCGGCCGACTCAGCGGCCCGGCGCGGCGGGCCGCGCTCCGGTCAGCGGCCAGCTCATCCGAAGGCTGGTGCCTGCCGCGGTCTCGCTGATGTGCACCTCGTCAGCCAGCCCCGAGATGACCGCGAGCGAGAGCCCGGCAGGCAGCGGCACGCCGTCCGCCGACCCGGACGACGGTGCGTCGTCCTCTCCTCCGGCGCCCGGTACCCGGCCGACGTGCACCACCTCGATCTCGAACCTCCCTGCCGTCTCGCTCAGGGCGACCCGGATCGGCTCGGCGGGGCACTGCTGCCGGTGCGCCTCCACCGCTCGCGAGCACGCCTCCCCGACGGCGAGGCGGACCTCGTCGAGCAGGGCTTCTGACACGCCGCTGCGCCGGGCGACGGCCGTGGCGACCAGCCTGGCAGTACGCACATGAGCGGGCAGCGGCGTGAAGGCGACTTCAACTGTTGCCATCGGTTGCCACCTGACGCGACCGGTCCTGGCCGGCCCTACCGGTCCGTCTTCCTCGCCGAAATCGCCTCATCAACCGAATTGTGGATTCCGAACACCTTGGTCAGGCCGGTGATCCGGAAGATCTTCAGGATCCGCTCCTGGGTGCACACCAGGTCAAGTGAGCCGTCATGAGCCCGGACCCGCTTCAGGCCGCCCACGAGCACGCCGAGACCGGTGGAGTCGAGGAACTCCACCTTTTCCATATTCACCACGATCTGGTAGCTGCCGTTATTGACCAGATCGATGAGAAGCTCGCGCAGGCGAGGAGCGGTATAGACGTCGATCTCGCCCTCCACGTCGACGATCTCGATGCCGTCCTGGTTGTGGTGGTCAAGCTTCAGATCCACAGATTCCTCCAGCGCCATGCATCCATTATCCCAGCACCCAGCCAAGCCGATCTCGGCCGACGCGCCGGGACGATGCTCCTGCCGCGCATTCAACCATGCCCGCCCTCATGTCTATACCAGATCACGGTCCTGGGCACCCTGGCCGCGATGACAAACTTCAATCACGATGCCTGAATCTCAGCGGCCACCCGCCGGCCCACCGGATGTTTCCGCTGGCCGTTGGCCACCCGCCGGCGCGGAGGCGATGCTGCGCCTGGGCCGGGACTCTGGCCGGCTCACGCACGTCGAGTCGCTGCCCGCGCGGCCCGGCCGCCGCGCCCGCTGGCCGGACTGGATGCCGCCGGAACTCACCGGAGCGTTCGCCTCGATCGGGGTCGGCGATCCGTGGGAGCACCAGGCCGCCGCCGCCGAGCACGCCTGGTCCGGCCGGAACATCATCCTGGCCACCGGCACCGCCTCGGGCAAGTCGGTCGGCTACCTCGCCCCCGCCCTGGCCGCGGTCCGGGCCGGCGCGACCGCGCTGTACCTGGCCCCCACCCGGGCCCTGGCCGCCGACCAGCTAGCGCTGGTCCGCACCCTGTCGCTGGCCGCGGGCGCCGGGAACCGGGTCGCCGTACTGGACTCCGATACCCCCGCGGCCGGCCGCGCCTGGGCCCGCAGCCACGCCTCGTACCTGCTGACCACGCCGGACATGCTGCATGTCGGACTCCTCCCGCAGCATCAGCGCTGGCACGGCTTCTGGCGCCGGCTGGCCTACGTGATCGTCGATGAGTGCCACGGCTACCGCGGCGTGTTCGGCTCGCACGTGGCCCAGGTGCTGCGCCGGCTCCGCCGGGTGGCCGCGTTCCACCGGGGGCCAGGCGCGCCCGGGCCGGTGTTCATCCTCGCGTCGGCGACGATCAGCGATCCGGCCCGCTCGGCCGAGTTGCTCACCGGACTGCCCGCCGAGGCGATCACCCAGGACGCGGCGCCGCGCGGCCCGCTGACCTTCGCGCTGTGGGAACCGCCGCTGACCGCGCTGCGCGGCGCGGCCGGCGCGCCGGTGCGGCGGGCGGCCGTGGCCGAGACCGCTGACCTGCTCGCCGACCTGGTCCGCGACGGGGTGCAGACGCTGGCGTTCATCCGGTCCAGGCGCGGGGCCGAGGCCGCCGCGGTGGCCGCCCGGGCCAGGCTGGCCGAGACCGGCGCCGGCCACCTGGCCGACCGGGTGGCCGCCTACCGGTCCGGCTACCTGCCGTCCGAGCGGAGAGAGCTTGAGCAGGCGCTGCGCAGCGGCGCGCTGACCGGCCTGGCCGCCACCCCGGCGCTGGAACTCGGGATCGACATCAGCGGCCTGGACGCGGTGCTGATCGCGGGCTGGCCGGGCACCCGGGCCGCGCTCTGGCAGCAGGCCGGGCGGGCCGGCCGGAGCGGCCGGGAGGCGGTCGCCGTGCTGATCGCGCGGGACGACCCGCTGGACACCTACCTGGTGCACCATCCGAGCGTGCTGCTGCATCAGCCGGTCGAGGCCACCGTGCTTGACCCGGCCAACCCCTATGTCCTCGCGCCGCACCTGGCCGCCGCGGCGGCTGAGCTACCGCTGACCGGTGCCGACCTTGAGCTGTTCGGCCCGGCCGCCGGGCCGGTGATCGCCGACCTCGCCCGCCGCGGCGTGCTGCGGGACAGGGGCGGGCGGTGGCATCCGGCGGGCGCCAGGACCGTTCGAGCGGCCGGGCTCAGGGGCACCGACGGCGGCCGGGTCAGGATCGTGGAGGAGACCACTGGGCGGCTCATCGGCACGGTGGACGAGCCCTCGGCGCACCTGCTCGCGCACGCCGGGGCGGTCTACCCGCACCAGGGCGAGCCGTACCTGATCCTGGACCTCGACCTGACCCAGGGGGTGGCGCTCGCCCGGCAGCACGATCCCGGCTACCTGACGTACGCCCGCCAGGTGACCGGGATCGAGATCACCGCCACCCACCAGGTCGCCGGCTGGGGCGAGGCCGACGTGCGGTTCGGCGACGT
Organism: Actinomycetes bacterium; assembly: GCA_021792855.1. GTDB lineage: Bacteria > Actinomycetota > Actinomycetes > Streptosporangiales > Streptosporangiaceae > Chersky-822. Next base: position 6,635 of record JAJYTW010000165.1, on the reverse strand, counting down.
GCTGGTGACCCGCCAGGTGACCGCGTTCGCCCGGCGTGACGCGCAGTCCGGCCGGGCACTCGGCGAGGAACCGCTCGACCTGCCGGAGCGGTCGCTGCGGACCCGCGCGGTCTGGTGGACGCTGTCCGCCGACCGCGCCGCCGGCCTGTTGGCTGGCGGCATCGACCTGCCCGGCGCGGCGCACGCCGCCGAGCACGCCGCGATCGGCCTGCTGCCGCTGGTGGCCGCGTGCGACCGGTGGGACGTCGGCGGGGTGTCGACCGATCTGCACCCGCAGACCGGGCGGCTGACGATCTTCGTCTACGACGGCAACGAGGGCGGCGCGGGCTTCGCGGCCCGCGGCTTCACCGCCGCGGTCCAGTGGCTGCGGGCCACCCGGCTGGCCATCGCCGCCTGCGAGTGCGCGGCCGGCTGCCCGTCCTGCATCCAGTCGCCGAAATGCGGCAACGGCAACGACCCGCTCTCCAAGTCCGGCGCCCTCGCGCTGCTCGACGCGCTGCTCGATAACTCACCGGAAAGTGCTACTGACCAGTAGAAAAGGGGCGACCCCCGCCGGGGGGGAGAGCGGGGGTCGCCGTACGGCCCGACTCCGGGGGGACAGAGCGGTTCCGTAACTTAGGAAATCCTACGCGCAGCGGGGCAAAGTTACCAGCCGGTCAGCCAGAAGCAGATTGAATTTCCCTATGGTCGCTTATGCTGCCGGGTCATGGAGACACCGGCCGCCGGTCCCCCCGGAGCCACCGCAGCCTTCTTCGACCTCGACAAGACGCTGATCGCGCGGTCCAGCACACTCGCGTTCGTGCCGTCGTTCTACCGGCATGGGCTGATCAGCAAGGTCCAGGCGATCAGAGGCGTTTTCGCCCAGCTTGTCTTCCGCCTCGGCGGCGCCGACCACCACCAGATGGAGCGGATCAAGGCACAGCTCACCAGCCTGTGCTCGGGCTGGTCCGCGGACCGGGTCAGCGAGATCGTGACCGCCCACCTGGCCGAGACGATCGGCCCGATCGTCTACACCGAGGCACACGGACTGCTCAGGGAGCACCGGGCGGCCGGGCGGGACGTCTTCATCGTCTCCACCGCCGGGCAGGAGGTCGTCCGGCCGATCGGCGCCATGCTCGGGGCGTCCGGGGTCATCGCCACGCAGATGCGGCTTGCCGACGGCCGGTACACCGGCGAGCTTGAGTTCTACGCCTACGGCACCGAGAAGGCGCGGAAGATGCGCGAGCTTGCCGACGAGCGGGGTTACGTGCTCGCGGACTGCTATGCCTACAGCGATTCGGTGACCGACCTGCCGATGCTCGAGGCCGTCGGCCATCCGCACGCCGTCAACCCGGACCGCGAACTGCGCAGGATCGCGCGGGACCGAGGCTGGCCGGTGCTGGCGTTCGTCGAACGTGCCCTGATGGCATGTGAACCGCAGAACCAATAAAGATCACGAATCGATCACGCCAGGGGCTTCCCAGCGGCATCGATCCGACGTAGAAATGAAGGCACGGACTCCCAGGTCCGGACACGGCAACTGGGCACCCACGCGCGACCAGCCGCGGGAGGCAGCCGAGCTAGCCCGCCAGCAGGTTCCAGGCGCCACGGCGCGCCGGGACACGGTGAGCTAGCCGGCAGAGAAGGTGCACGCTTGGTAACCCAGGCTTGACGTGGCGACGTGGCGGCGCCCCCGCGAGGGGGCGCCGCTCGTTTGTGCCCGGAATCGGCCGCTGCGGCCTCCCCCGCCGCTCGCTGCGCCATCGCGGGGTACAGACGCGGGGTACAGATCTGGCAGGCGACGACCCGCCATGCGCGCGGCAGACTCGCCGCGCGCGACTGGTCCGGTACCGTCCGTCGGTAGCACGACGACGACAAAAGCGGCGGTTCGGATTCCGATGCCAGCGCAGTGGCCGGGGTCGCGATGCGGGAGACTGGATCCGTCGCCAGGAAGGAAGGGAATATGACCGACCCCGTGGTACGCGGTGGATCGAATAGCGCGCAGGCGTCCGTCGGCGAACTCGTCGCCAGCGCGGTCAGCGACCTGACCCAGCTAGTCAAGTACGAGGTCGATCTGGCCAAGATCGAGCTCAAGCAGGATGCCCGCCGGCTCGGGCTTGGCGGCGCACTGCTCGGCTTCGCCGCCTTCGTCGGCTGCCTGGTGCTCGTGCTGCTCTGCTTCGCCTACGCCTACGGGCTGATGGCCGCCGGGATCTGGGCCTGGGCCGCCTTCCTAATCGTCGCGCTGACCTGCATCCTGCTGGCCGGCCTCGCGGTCGCGGTCGCCGTGACCAGGTTCCGCGGGCTCAGCGGGCTGCGCAAGACGCGCCTGACCGTGACCGATGACCTGACGCTGATCCGCCGGGAAGGCGCGGACTCTGACGCACCGGCGGAGACCCGGTAACGATGCCCGCAGGCGCCGAGGCCTCGATCTACCTGGACGGCCCGTGGTCGCATCGGTCGGTCAGTGCCAACGGCACCCGCTTTCACGTCGCCGAGAGCGGCGACGGCCCGCTGGTGCTGCTGCTGCACGGCTTCCCCGAGTTCTGGTGGACCTGGCGGCGGCAGCTTGCCTCGATCAGCGCCGCCGGGCATCGCGCGGTAGCAGTTGACCTGCGCGGCTACGGCGGCAGCGACAAGCCGCCACGCGGCTACGACCTGGTCACCGCGGCATCGGACGCCGCGGGCCTGGTGCGCGCCCTCGGCGAGGCCAACGCCGTGGTGGTCGGGCATGACTGGGGCGGCATGATCGCCTGGACCATGGCCGCCTATTTCCCCAAGGTGGTGCGCCGGCTGGCGATCGTTTCCGCCGCCCATCCGCTCCGGTTGCGGGCCGCGGTCCTGTCGGATCCGCTCGGCCAGGGCCGGAGCAGCGCGTACACATTCGGCTTCCAGCTTCCGATGCTGCCCGAGCGGCAGCTGCTGCGGGACCGGGCCCGGCGGGTCGGCCAGTACCTGGCGGACTGGTCGAGCCCGGGCTGGCCGGATCCGGCCACCGAGCGCGCCTACCGGGCCGCCATGTGCGTGCCGTCGGTCGCCCACTCCGCGCTTGAGTATCACCGCTGGCTGCTCCGCTCCAGGCTGCGCCCCGATGGCATGCGCTACGCGCACGCGATGCGGACCCAGGTGCAGGCGCCGACGCTGCAGATCCACGGCGCCTTGGACAGCTGCGTGCTGCCCGGCGCGGCCCGCGGGTCCGGTCGGTACGTGGACGCCCCGTACCGGTGGCGGCTCATCGACGGGGCCGGCCACTTCCCGCACGAGGAGGTGCCGGAGCGGTTCGACCTGGAACTGTGCTCCTGGCTGGCGGACCCAGAGCCCGAGCGCTGATGGCCGCGGCGGTCGCCGGACGGGGACCCGGGCCGGACCGGGAATCCGGGCCGGGCCGGGATCGGGATGACGCGGGGCGGCCGCGGAACGCCAGGCCGCGGGACGGTCTCGGCCGCCCGCTCGGCCGCGACGCCGTCGGCCAGCCGACCATGCCGCCGGACATCTCGGTGACCGGGGACCAGGCCCTGGCGCTCGCCCAGCGGCTGATCGACGCGGGGCGGCCGTTTCACGCCCATGAGGTGCTCGAGGCCGCGTGGAAGTCGGCCGGGCCTGGTCAGCGGGATAGCTGGAAGGGACTGGCCCAGATCGCCGTCGGCCTGACGCATGCCCGCCGCGGGAACCAGCACGGCGCCGTGGCCCTGCTCAGGCGCGGCGCCGCGGCGATCGCCGCGAGCGCCGAGCCTCCGGTCACCGGACTGGACACCGGCGCGCCGGCCGCCGAGGCGGTCGGCCTCGCCGACCGGATCGAGCGGGACGGACTCGCCGTGATCCCCCCGACCGACCTCCGGGTCCGGCTGGTCAGGTAAGCCGGAGCGCGGCCGTTACGAGCCCTGGCAGCGGCCGGTCGACACCGGCGACGTCAGCCGCTCGCCGCGCAGCACATCCGGCTTGATCTCGGTCGCCGTGAGCGCGTACCCGGTCTGCGGCACCGACACGGCGGCGGCGAACACCATGCCGTACACGGCGCCATCCGGCGCGATCAGCGGTCCGCCGGAGTTGCCGCTCCGCACGTCGGCCCGGATCGGGTAGATCTGCCTGTTCACCGTCGTGGTGTTGTAGATGTCCGGACCGCTGGCGTTCTCAGCCTGGCCGACCCGGGCAGGCATCACCGTGAAGGAACGGTCCTTCGGATAGCCGGCCACGATCGCGTTCCCGCCGAATGGCGCGGAGAAGGCGAAGTGCAGCGGCGGCCGATTCAGCCCGGGAACGTCGAGCACGGCGACGTCCCGCTTCGGATCGAAAAGCACCACGCGTGCCGGGTACGACTCATTCCCGATGTAGACGATCGGACCGCTGTCGACCCCCGCGACCACGTGCGCGTTGGTCACGACCCGGTCCTTGGCGATCACGAAGCCGCTGCCCTCGATGGTCTTCTTGCAACTGAGTGCCACGCCCTCGATCTTCACCACGCTCGGCTGGTCTGCGACGACCTCGGGTGACGCGGTGATCCCGGGATCCGGCTTGGGCACGCTCAGCGCGGTCTCCGCGCCAAGCGCGCCGAATACCTGTGCGTAGGGTTCGGTCGCCAGCAGCCTGCGCAGCGCGGTGAAATCGGGCTGGACGCCCTGCGGGATCAGCCGGTCCACGCCGCGCAGCACGATCGAGTTGTTCACCTGGCTGGCGAGCGCCGGGAACGGCGGCGCGTAGGCGACCAGCGTTCCGAGCAGCCAGGCCAGCAGCACGATCGCCACTACATTGACCGCCGCACCGCCGAGCGAGTCGAGCACCGTGGTCGGCCCGCTATGGAGCTTGGACCGGAGTGCCACGCCGAGCGCCGACGCCGCCAGCATGCCGATCACGGCCGCCGCGAATACCCCGGCGATCGCCAGGACGGCCTGCACATGCTGACTCTTAGCGAGCAGCGTGACCACATTGGGGGCAAGGTAAGCGCCGACGATGGCGCCGGCGGCGAAGCCGGCGAAGCTCATCACGCCGATGATGAAGCCCTGCCGGTAGCCCGCGACCGCGAAGGCAGCCGCGAGCACGAGCAGCACCACGTCTAGCAAGTCACCCGGCACAGCACTCAACGGTAGCGGAGCGAGGGCCCGGTCCGGGGCCTCCCGGTTAGGCCTCCACCGCGCGCCGGTCGGCACCTACCACGCGATAGGCCCATGATCACGTCTTTTTTGGGGTGATTTGTGCAGCCACAAGGGGTGGAAAGTGGGCTTGCGCCGCAGCGCGCCGGGCCGACCAAGCCGGATCGTCAGTTCCGGCCCGCCTCCCCCGGCCCGTCCAGGCCGGTGAGCACCGCGCCCGGCGGCAGATCGGCCACCCGGCCGGTGTCCCAGGGCACCTCCCAGCCGCCCATCGCCAGCAGCCGGTCGATCAGGACCGCGGTGAACCCCCAGATCAGCATGTCCCCGGCGGCGAACGCCGGTCCGGCGGTGCCGGACGGGTAGCGGATCATCATCCGCCGGGCGGGGTCGGCCAGATCAGCGACCGCGACCCGGGCTACGGCGGCGATCTCGGCGGGGTCGCCGGGTGCTACCGGACCGGGCCTGCGCCACCAGGCGAGCACCGGCGACACCTGGTATCCACTGCGCGGGATGTAGAGATCGGGCAGAAGGGCGAGCACCTGCACACCGTCCGGGTCGACGCCGGTCTCCTCCGCGGCCTCCCGCAGGGCCGCCGCCACCGGGCCGTCGTCGCCAGGATCGATCCCGCCGCCGGGGAACGCCGGCTGGCCGGCGTGCGCGCGGAGCTCATTGCTGCGTTGGACGATGAGCAGGTCGGGACCGGCTGGTCCGGCGCCGAACAAGATCAGGACAGCGGACCGGCGGCCCCCGTCCGGCGGGGGCCGCAGCCCGGCGGGAACCACCATCTGCCCGGCCGCGGCGGCCAGCCCGGTCAGCCAGCCGGGGACGTCATCGGCCGACCCGGGCCACTGCCGGGAACCCAGTTCGGTCATGCGAACGGACCGGTCTTCACCAGGCGCTCCGCCACCTGCGGGTCGGTCGGCCCGGTGCCGAATGACGGGCAGAGCGCGGCCAGGCCGCACGCGCCGCAGGCCGGCCGCCGCGCATGGCAGATCCGGCGGCCGTGCCAGATCAGCCGGTGCGACAGCATCGTCCACTCGGACTTCGGGAACAGCGCGCCGACCTCCTGCTCGACCTTGTCCGGATCCTCCGAGGTGGTCCACCCCAACCGCCTGGCCAGCCGGCCGAAGTGGGTGTCCACGGTGATTCCCGGCACGCCGAACGCATTGCCGAGCACCACATTGGCGGTCTTCCTGCCGACACCGGGCAGCGTGACCAGGTCCTTCAGCCGGCCGGGCACCTCACCGCCGTACCGGTCGCAGAGCGCCTGGCCGAGCCCGATGATCGAGTTCGTCTTGGCCCGGAAGAAGCCGGTCGACATGATGATCTTCTCGACGTCGTCGCGGTCGGCGGCCGCGTAGTCGGCGGCGGTCCGGTAACGGGCGAACAGCACCGGAGTGACCTGATTGACCCTGCGGTCCGTGCACTGGGCCGACAAGATGGTCGCGACGAGCAGTTCCAGCGGGGACCGGAAATCAAGCTCGCAGTGTGCGTCGGGGTAGATCCCGGCAAGCTCGCGGTTGATCCGCCTGGCCCGCCGGACCAGCGCCGCGTGCGACACCGAGATCG
>JAJYTW010000164.1 GCA_021792855.1 Actinomycetes bacterium | reverse complement strand
CGGGGCCGCTGCGAGTCCCGCGGTCGGCATCACCAGCAGCACCGCTAGCAGCGGGCCACTGAGCTGCGTCGGTCTGGTCAGCGCCGCCGCGATGCCGGTCAGCCCGAGCAGCGCGAGGGTCGTCTCCGCCCAGTTCGCTCGCAGCGCCTGCCACCACTTGGCCTGCTCGCCGGTCTTCGGGGTGCGCAGGAACACGGCCTTGCGCGCGAACAGGCCCATCACCGAGGCCCTGGCCACGACCAGCGAGGTGGACTGCCAGATCATGAACGCCCCGAGCGCGTCCCGCCAGCCGGCCCCGGTGCCCCGGCGCAGCAGGGCCACCGCCCGGACCAGGCCCAGCCCGACCAGGACGGGCACCGTCGCCACCAGGAAGATGGTCAGCTTCCGGAACAGCGCGCCGCCGCCGGCCGCTTCGTTCGCCGCCCCGGCCAGCAGGAAGGCGAGGAACGCCAGGCCGAGCAGGTCGCCGTACCACTGGATGGCCCCGGCCAGGTAGGCCCAGCGCTGCGCGGCGGTCAGCCGATTGCGGTCGCCGCCGCCTGGCAGCATCGAGCGCCAGTGCATCCGCAGGATCTGAATCCCGCCGAAGCACCACCGGTAACGCTGCCCCTTGAGCGCCTAGAAGGTCAGCGGCATGATGCCGTAGCCCCAGCTCTGGTCCACGTGCAGGCCGGACCAGCCGGCCCGGAGCAGTCGCAGCGACACCTCGGCGTCCTCGGTGATGCACCACTCGTCCCAGCCGCCAAGCTGTTCCAGGGCCGACCGCCGGATGATGCCCATCGTCCCGGCGAAGATCGCGCCGTCGCGCTCGTTGCGGGCGGGCTGAGAGACCGCGAAGAAGTACTTGTACGAGTAGTACAGGCGCCGGTAGTAGCGCGCGAACCGCCAGTCGCGGTAGTCCTGCGGCGCCTGGACGAAGCCGATGGCGGGCCCCGCGAACGCGGGTGCGCACCGCCGCAGAAAGCCGGGCTCGATCTGGTAGTCCGAGTCCACCACGCCGATCAGATCGGCGTCTGGACTGGTCAGGTGGCGTAGCGCGTAGTTGAGAGCGCCGGCCTTGTAGCCCGGCCAGTTCTCCAGATGGTGGAACCGCACGCCGTGCCGCTCACACCACCGCTGCACCGGTCGCCAGAGCGACTCCTGCTCGGTGTTGTCGTCGATGAGGACAATCTCGTACCTGGGGTAGTCGATCCGCAGCAGGGACCGGAGCGTGTCGATCACCATGTCCGGCGGCTCGTTGTGCGCCGGGACATGCAGGCTGACGAACGGGAGCGGCCCGGTGTGCTCCGGGATCCCGGCCCGCGGGGTGATCCGTCGCCGCCAGTGCTCGGTGCCGAGCGCGTCGCAGATCTCCCACAGGTAGGCGCAGGCCAGCACGGCGGCGAAGACCTCGATCAGCCACAGCACTACGGCGCCGGCCGTGCTCGCCAGGCCGAGGTTGCTCACGAAGGTCCAGTCCAGGATGTACGCCAGGTAGGTGACGAACAGGAACACGCTGGTCGACCAGCACAGATGGGCGCGGGCGTTCCACCGGCGGGTGGCGGGCAACCAGAGCAGGCTGGCGGTCACCACCGCCGCCGCGCCGGCCGTCACGGCGCCGCGCGACCTGCCGAGCAGGACGAGCGCGATAGCCACGGTGGCGGCCAGTGCCGCCGTCCCGAGCACCGCAAGCACCAGCCTGCGGACCGATGGCCACAGCCCGGCGTTCCGCCGCCAGCGGCGGGCGGGCAGGAACAGCCAGGCCGATCCGAGTGGCGCCGCCAGCAGCGCGGCGAGGAGCAGGGAGGCGAGCATGGTGAGTTGCCTTCATCCGGGTCGCCCGACCCTGCCCCGGTATGCCGCCTTCAATCGAATCCGCCGCGCCCGGGATCACCCGGGACTGGGCGGGTCAGGATGCCATCGGCAGATGCTGGTCCTCGCCGGGCGCGTCCGCGGGCCGGTCCTCGTGCTGCGGTTCGCCGGGCCCGGCCCCGCGTCCGTGGCCGGCCGGCCGAGCCATCCGCAGCAGCCGGGTTCCGATCGCGGCCAGCGCCAGGACCAGCACTCCCGTGATGACCAGCGCCGTCGGAACGCCAAGCGACTCGCCGAAGTACCTGACCACCAGCGAGGTGACGTAGCCGAAGGTGGTGAGCGTGCCGGCGGCAAGCAGCCAGGTGTTGTGCACCGGGACGCTGACCGCCATCGCGGCCCCTGCCGTCGCGACGCCGATCATGTACACCCAGCCGTACTCGGCAACCGCGATGCTCGGCGCGAGCAGGGCGAGCACGATCCCGAGCACCAGCGCCGTCCACCCTGGCGCGGCGTACCCGTGCCAGCCCAGCACCGCCCAGGCCAGCCCGAAGCCCCACAGACCCAGACCGAACGCCAGCGTGGTCGCTGGCCCGCTCACCGTGGTGACGATCACGCCGACGATCGTCACGACGAGGGCGGTGAACAGCGCGGACTGCTGTGCCGCCCGGCGGCGGGCGAACCAGAGCGCGGCGGCGTAGACGGCCGCCCCGGCGCCCAGGAGGAGCGTGCTGACCTGGCCAGAGCGGCCGTATACCTGGTGGGCGGTGAACCCGATCGCGCCCGCCACCGCGCCGACGGACAGGAACCAGGTCACGCCGGTAAGCCGCTGGGCGGCCGGTTCGGCGACCGAGCGGACGACAAGCCCGACGGCGAGGAAGAACGCGGCGAAGCCCGCGAACACCGCGACCCGGCCCCAGTCGCTGATGTCCGGCCAGCGCTGGCCGATGGCCGCGATGCCGCCAGCCAGGATCAAGATGGCGCCGATATACGAGACGGCCTCGGTAAGCAGCGAGATCCGGCGCCGACGCCGGTCTTGTGCCCGCCCTGGCACGGACCGGGCCGGCGACTGGGCAGGTGCGAGCGCATCCGGGGCCGACGTGCCTCGCCGGCGCGCCCAGTGCGTCGCCCCGTAGGCCGCGCCCGCTACGGCGAGCGCCAGCACGATGATCGCGATCAGTCGCGTCATAGCGAACCTCCTCTCGCCCGAGTACCGCTTGGCTGCGAGGTTCAGCTACTGCAAGTGTCGGCACACCGCAGGTGAAACGGCAGAGGCGAAGGTCACTCGCGGTGCGGCCGACCTGCGACCGGGCTAGCTGTAAGCCCCGAGACGATGCTGGAACTGCCGCACCCGGGTGGCCGGCTGCGATCCGCTGGCCTCGGGCGGATTCACCCTGCTCACGAAGACGTGCGGGCTGATCTCGTGCAGCGAGTGCAGCAGGTCTCCGAGGGGGCCGTCGTCGCGGAGTTCCACGACCACGTTGCCGGTCTGGTCGGCGCCGGCGGGATCGATCGACTCGACCCGGACCCGCTCGGCAGGGTAGGCGGCGACGGCTGCCCGCAGCGCCTCCTGGCTCCGCGGATCATCGGGCAGCGCGACCCGGATCCTCCATAGTGGCATCTGCGCTTCCTCCCGTGCGGTGGCGGTCATGTCGAAGTTCTCACCTCGCTGTTGCTGACGTGCTTCCGGTTCGTTACATGGCGGTGAACGAGTGTGCCGGAGGCCCGTGGCGTGCGCGGCGCGCCCGGTTGGGTGAGACTTATCCCATGACTCCCAGGACCGGTCGCGCGAGCGCGGTAAACGCGATGAGATGCCATGCGCCAGGCAGGAGAAGGCTGTGACCACGCCAGACGATACGATTATCCGGACCTTCATGCAGAATGGCCGGATAACAAATTTCCCTGCGAAGCGATCGCGGCGGCTCGTTCTCCTTGATTATATCGCGCAACGATTCGAGGTCGGGGAACGTTACAGCGAGCCCGAGGTGAATCGCAGGCTGCGCGCGGTGCACGACGACTACGCGGCGCTCCGTCGGTACCTGGTCGACGAGGGGTTCCTGAGCCGGGACCAGGGCGAGTACTGGCGCAGCGGCGGCTCCGTGGAAGTCTGACCTGGCGGGCGCGGGAAACGTCGGTCCCGATTAGGTCCAGCGCACCCGTAGCCCGCCGCGGAACAGGTCAAGCACCGAGCGGTCGCCCGCGACGTCGAGGTCGTCGGCGGGGCGGCGGTTCCATAGCGCGAGGTACACATCGGCAGCGGGCCCGGTCACCGCGCAGTCGGCGTCGGCCGTCGTGCTCGGGTCACGCTCGGCGACCGGGGCGTCCGGCCCGATCCGCACCACCCAGCGGGCGTCGGTGTCGGCGCAGTCGATCCGGAGCATGCGCGGTACCGGTGACCGGAGCGCGCCGCCCTGCCGGGTGATAAACCCGGTTAGCAGCTCATCGAGGCCGTCCGCGGCGAACTCCGGCGCGATCGGGGTGACCGCCCGGCCGTCGGCTAGCTCCGCGTCGGCCCGGTGGACGCACGTCTCGTGTGCCTGCCTGCGGGCCCACATCGCCAGCGGGGAGGGCGCAGGGAGGAAGGCCCAGCACCGCAGGCCGGGGTCGGCGGCGCGCAGTACCAGGGCCAGGCCGGCGGATCCCGCGGCCAGCCAGTCCGGCAGGTCGGGATCGGCCGGCCAGCCGCCCGAGATCAGCTCCAGGTCGTCCTTCCACGGTCCGGTGCGCGGATCACCGACGATCTGGGTGGCCCACCGGTGCACGCCGCCGGTATGTCGTACCAGGTCTCGTACGGTCCAGCCGGGGCAGGTCGGAACCCCGGCGTCGGGGCCGGCCGCGCGTGCCGCCGCGGCCATCAGCGAGCCCTCGCGCTCCAGCGCGGCCACATAGGCGCAGACATCCATGGCCAGAATCTATGCCGGGCGTCCGCATGACCCGGCGGTGGCTCAGGCTGCGCCGGTCCGGCCGGCACGGGCGCCGGCCGGATTGCCCGGGTGCGCCTGGTGCGCCTGGTGCGCGGCCGACCTGGGTGCCCGGTGCACGCGGACGCTGGCGCTGGCCGGTCGGCTAGCCGAGTAGACCGACCGGGCCGGCGGCGTCACGACGGTCAGGATCCCGGTGATGACGAGCACTCCGGCCAGGGCACCGACCTCGTATCTGGTGACCCTGGCCGGACCGGCGTCCGGATCCGGGTGCCGGCGCAGCCAGTACCGCCCGCCGACCGCGAGCACCGAGGCGACGGCCACGATCACCGCCTTGACGATCAGGAACCGGCCGTAGGCGCTGGTTAGCAGCGATCCGATAGGCACGAGCAGGAACGCGTCGATCAGCCCGGTGATTACGATCACCGCGAACAGCCAGGCGGCGATGTTGGAGTAGAGCTTGATCAGGCCGTGCACCGCGGCCGGGTCCGAGCGCCAGGCGATCGCGGTGCGCACGACGTAGAGCAGGATTCCCGCCCACAGCACGGCGGGGAGCAGGTGGCAGATGGTCAGCATCGCGCCGGCCGCGGGGATCATCCCGTCCGGGTGCGAGCGCACCGCCTCGGCCAGCACGACCCCGGCCAGCGGGAGCACGCTGGTGCTGGCCCGCCGGGTCCACAGCAGCAGGGCGGCCAAGGCGAAGAAGGCAAGCTCGATCAGGGCGATGACCGCGGTTGCCCTCCCGCGCAGGCCGAGCACCAGCGGGTGCGACAGGCTGGCCGCCAGCCCCGGATCGGCGATCGCGGTGATCAGCAGCGCCGCGCTGGCCGCCGCGCCGAGCAGGCTGCCGCGCAGCGCCCACGGTCCGGGCAGCGGCGCCGGGATGGTCCCCTTGTACTGCCTGGCCAGGCCGGCTCCGGCAAGCCCGCCAAGCGCGATGGCGAGGCCGACGATCAGCGCGCCGCGCTCGGCGCCGATCAGCCACAGCCCCGGCGAGCCGAGCGGCGCGGCCGACGGCGTGGCGCTGAGCGAAGCGCCCAGAGCAAGCATTGGGTTCATGTAGTCACAATTCAGAGGAAGATGGACTCGATTTGGGATGAACAGTAGCGTCTTCTCCGTCAGGACAGGCGCCGAGTCGCCATCCTGACGCACCCGCGCGGGCGGGCCGAGGTCGCCGCTCCGGCCGGGATCCGCCCCGCGGGCGGCCCGTCCCTGGCCCATCGCCTCGGCGGTTTCCCGGGTCACGGCTCAATCGGCCGGCGCGATCCGAGCCTCGCCGCGGCGCGCTGGATGTGACCAAGCTAACGCCGATCGGCGGCGTCGTGCCGCCGCGAACGGCCGGGGACGCTACGTGTACTTTCTCAGCTATGCCTAGCGAATCATTCAAGGAGCGCCTGCGCGGCGGCGAGCCGCTGTTCGGCGGCTGGCTCACCATCGGCGACCCGCTCGCTGCCCGGGCCATGGCCGCCGCCGGTCTTGACTACGTCGTGATCGACCTCCAGCACGGCGGCGCGACCGAGCGCGACCTGCCAGCGATCACCACGGCGATCCGGGCCGGCGGCGCCGTTCCGGTCGGCCGGGTCCGGCACGCGCACACCGCTGACATCGGCCGCGCGCTCGACCTGGGCTGCGCCGGGGTGATCGTGCCCAACGTCGAATCGGCCGAGCAGGCCCGCTCCGTGGTCGGCGCATGCCACTACCCGCCGGCCGGCTACCGGTCCGGCGGCGGCGTGCTGGCCGGCCAGGAGGAGCCGTTCTGCGTGATCATGGTGGAATCCAGCGCGGCACTGTCCGACCTGGAGCAGACCCTCGGGGTACCCGGCGTGGACGGGATCTACGTGGGCCCGCGGGACCTGTCCTACTCGCTCGGCTGCCAGCTAGACCCCAGCGACCCGGTGCTGCGGCCGGCCCTGGAACGGATCTGGGCGGCGTGCGCGGCGGCCGGCAAGCCGGTCGGGGTGCACGCGACCGACGGGCCGACCGCCCGGCTTTACCGGGAGAACGGCTGCCGGCTGGTCACCGTTGCCGCCGATGGCCTCGCGATCACCAGGACGGCCGCCGCCAATCTGGCCGCCGCGCGCCAGTAGCCACCGGCCCGATCGGGCTCGATCGGCCCGTCATCCCGCCATTACCTGCTCCGGTGCGTCGATGCGCCGCCGTGACCTGCGACGACCGCATAATGGTCGGGCGCGACACTGGCAATCGGCTGCGGGGGCAGGGACGTGGCGCACAGGAATCGGGGGCGGGGCCTGCGGTTCGGCTGGAAATCGGCGGCGGTGCTGCTCGCCGCCTGTGTGGCGGGCGGCGCGGGCGCGGGCGCGGCCGGGGGCGGGCCCGCTCGGGCGGCAGCGGCGGGATCGGCAGCCGGGAGGACGCGAGCCGGATTCCGAGATGGCGGCTCGGGCAACTGGCCGGCCTACCTGAACGGGCCGGCGCACTCGTCCTTTAGCCCGAGCCAGCGGGCCATCACGCCGGCGGACGTCGGGCGGTTGCGGGTGCGGTGGCGTTTCCGCGGCCGGGTGCGGGTGCGCCGCGGGCAGCCACGCCCGGGCTTCCTGGCCAGTCCGGTGGTCGTTGGCGGCGCCATTTACATCGGCGCGGACACCGGCTGGTTCTACAAGATCAGCGTCCGGACCGGCGCCGTCCTGGCCCGCCGGTTCATCGGCTACCAGCCGCCGAAGACCTGCGCGCCGCGCGGGTTCGTCGCCACCGCGACGGTCGCCGTCGATCACGCGACCGGTTTCCGGACGGTGTACGTCGACGCCGCCGACGGATACCTGTACGCGCTCCGGGCGACCAACCTGTCGCCGCTCTGGCGATCGCTGATCGCCCGGCCGTCCCGGACCGTGAGCGACTACTTCCAGTGGTCCTCGCCCACCGTCGCGGGCGGGCGGATCTACGTCGGCGTCTCGTCGAACTGCGATCATCCGCTGGTTCCCGGTGGCCTGGTCAGCTTCGACCAGGCCACCGGCGCCCGGCTGGCTAGCTTCACCACTCTGCCGCCGGGCATCCTGGGCGGATCGGTGTGGTCGAGCGCGGCGGTCGGGCCGACCGGCGATGTCTACGTGACCACCGGCAACCCGGCCCCGGGGACGTTCGAGCCCGCCTACTCGGACTCGATCGTCCGGCTTGACCCGCAGGCACTGCGGCCGCTTGCCGCGTTCGCGGTTCCCTCGGCGCAGGTCATCAGGGACGGGGATTTCGGCGCCTCGGCCACGATGTTCGGCCGGTACGTCGGCGCCTGCGACAAGAACGGCATCTTCTACGCGCTGACCGATGTGACGCTGCGGCTGGTCTGGTCCAGGCGGGTCGGCGCTCGCGCCGGGAGCGGGGTCAGCACCTGCGCCGCGGCGGCGGTCTACGACGGGCGCTCGCTCTACCTGAGCGGCGACGGAATCACCATTCGCGGGCACCGCTACCGGGGGTCGATCCAGCGGGTCGACCCGGCGACCGGCGGGCTGATCTGGGCAACCGGGCTGCCGAACGGCGTGATCGGCACGCCAACCCTGGACGGCGCCGGCGTGCTCGCGGTCGGCACCTACGACTACTCCCACACGCCGAACGCCATCTACCTGGTCGATGCCGCGACCGGGCGGATCCTGCGCACGCTAAGCCGGGGCAGCGAGAACTTCGCTCAGACGGTGTTCGCCGACGGTGAGCTCTTCACCGCGAACGGGACCGGCCTGACGGCGTGGGGCCTGCGCTCGCGGCGGGCCGGCCGCCCGGGTCGAACCGGGCGGTAACGGCTAGCAGGCCTGGCGCTCGCCGTCGGCCGGCCAGCGCGGACCGGACCCGGCCGGATCGGGCACCGCGATCGGCTGGCCGATGTCCGACGGCCCGGTCGCGGGCCGGTCGGCGACCCGGAACGCTGGACCGGCCTGCCGGACGCTCACCCAGCCGCACAGTCCGGCGAGCGGGAGTTCCAGCAGCAAGGCCACGCCGAGGGCGAGGCCGGAGTGCGGCGGCCTGGCCGCGGTCAGCGTGTTGAACCAGGCGTCCCGCACCAGCAGGGCCGCGGTCATCGCGGCCAGCAGCCTCGCGCTGGCCCAGTGTCGGAACAACGCGACCGCGCTGGCCGCTAGCAGGATGGCGAGCGCGATCATGAAACCGGCCCGGATCACGTCCCAGTGCGCGGCCATCACGGAGTTCGGCAGGCTGATGAACAGCCAGCCGATCCACGGGCCGAGCGCCAGGGCGAGCACGATGAACACGCCGGGCAGCCATCGCGGCCGGCGGCTGAGCCGGTTGGCGGGCCCGCGGACGGTCCCGGCCGCCACCCACAGCAGGATGACCATTAGCGGGAGTTCAACGAGGACCGCCTCGGCGATCGCCGAAAGCAGCGAGCCCCTGCCCATGCCGACCGAACTGAGCGTGTCCAGCCAGGCGTCGCAGCCGAGCAGCGCTGCGGTAGCCGCCGCCAGGACCGCGGCGAGGCCGGAGCGTCGCAGCAGCGCGAGGCCGGTCGCGGCGAGCATAACCGCCAGACCGACGTCGAATCCGCCCCAGGCCAGCCGCCAGTTCGCGGCCCGGAGCAGGGGCGGCGCGTCGGCGATGACCCGGATCACCGCGGGGACCAGCACGATCGCCAGGGCCGCGAAGAGGTAGGCGATCCAGCGGGGAACCCGCGCGCCGGGGTCGGCGCGGTCGGCCGGGCCGGCGGTGGGGCCGCGGTGCGCCAGATCCGCCCCGCTCAGGTCCCGGCCCGCAGGACCAGGCATGCGCAGCCCCCTCACTGGTCGGCAGGAGTCCGAGCCTGCCGTTCTCACGTTCAGTATCAGCGATATTCCGGAGCGCGGTGAACGTACGGCGCCCGCCGATTCTGGCCGGTCAGCGGCAGGCCGCCTGCGCGGCCGTCTGCGGGCGACTCCCGTCGGCGCCCGGGGGACCGGACGGCGTCCGG
>JAJYTW010000163.1 GCA_021792855.1 Actinomycetes bacterium | reverse complement strand
CACCCGGCCGTCGGCGTCGATGTCGAAGGCCTGGTAGAGGCTGATCCCGAGCAGCGTTGCGATGTCCAGTCCCATGCCAGGAGAATGCCACACGAATCACCCGAACAGCCGGATCCCGGCAGGACGGAGCCGGACGTGGCGGCACACGCGGAAGCACGGGCGCAGCGGGACTACTGGTTTCCGCTGCTGGCATTCGGCGGCCTGACCATGCTGTGGCTGCCGCTGTGGGGGCTGACGGCCCCAATGAGCGGTTTCGTGGCCTTCCCGGTGCCGTATGCGACCCTGACCCAGGCCATCTACGCCGGCGACGTGATCCTCCCGTGGCCGCCGGGACCCGCCGCCGGCTGGTACTGGGTCGCGATGGTGGCCGCGGGGACGCTGCTCAGCGTCGCGTGGTACCGCTGGCGGCACCGGCGCGAGCGCACCAGGACACCGCTGCGCGGCTACCTGGTCACCGGACTGGCGATGACGGCGCTCACCGCAGCACTTCCGCTGCTGGGCCTCCGCGTGCCGGTGGGGGCCGATCCGCGCACCCAGCAGCAGTGGGCCTGGCTGAACGCCGCCTGGCGGCTAGGCACGTTCGCCCTGCTGGCGGTGGCGGTCTGCCTGGCGGTGCTGGCCCGGATCATCCGCAGCCGGGCGCTGGCGGCCATCACCATCGGCTATGCCGCGGCCGCCTGCCTCGCCGGGTGGCTCGACCTGCGGGCGGCGGCATTCGATCCGCTGATCTACCCCTACGACGACATCATCGCCGTCCTGCCGGCCGGCGTGCTGCTGCTCGCGGGCCTGTCCGCCGGGCTCACCGCCGGCCTGCGCAGGCTCCGGGCCCGGCCGGTCGCGGCCTGACCACGTCAGGCGGCGCTCAGTCCGTTCCGGCCGGGAAGGCCTGCTGGAGCCTGACCTCGATCAGCTTGCGCACCAGCGGCGCCGGAAGACCATCCTCGATGCCGAACCGCAGCGCCCCGGTGGACGTCACGTAACCCCGGAGGTCGTCGCCAAGCTGAGGGAAGACCGAGCCGCTGTGCGGCAGGTAGCTCAGGTGGTGCTTGAACGCGGCGAAGCCGGCGACCACCTTCCCGCCGACCCGGAAGGCCGGAAGGCCATAGGAGATGCCCTGCTCGGCCTCGGGCAGGATCGCCAGGATCGTCTGGCGCAGTCGTTCCAGCGTCGCTCGCTTGGGCCCATCGAGCGCGTCCAGGTACCTGTCGATCTCATCGGCGGACATGACCCCATCCTGCCGGCCGGCCGACCCGGCGGGCAACGCCAGCACGCCCGGATCGAGTCGGGGCCGGCCACCGGCCATCCGCCGCGTTGACGCCCGGCCCATTCATCCTCTATATCCATCCCATGGGCACGCACGCGCCCGCCCCGGGGCCCGCGGGCGCGGCAGGACGGCACGCGCTCCGTACCGGGCACCGGCGGCGAGGTCGCGTCCGCACGCTGATCCCCGGACCAATCCTGGCGCTGCTCTACCCGGTCACCGCCTTCGATCTAGGCAATTCCGCGCACGCTCCGGTCAGCTACTACCTGATCGGCGCGCTGTTCTGGCTGGCCATTCTCGCGGCAGCCACCGTCATTGACGCGCGCGCGGAACGGCAGGCGCACAGCCGGCCGGGCCCGCGGCCGCGCCGCGTCTACCTGGCCCTCGCCGGTGCCTGGCTGCTGCCGGTCGCGGGAATGGCCGTCCTGCTGACGGCCTCGGGCGGCCGCCAGCCGTCCTGGTGGCCGGGAACCGACGCCGGGCAGGCACTGGCCGGGCTCGGCACGTACCTGGTGGCAATGAGTTCCCTCACCGCCCTGGTGCTGCTCGGCCGGGCGGTGACCAGCGGCCGGTTCAGGCGCATGTTCTGGCGGTACCCGCCAGGCGGCCTGGCCGATTGACAATCGGCTTTGGGCGGATATCTCCTGTCAGTCTGGACCGAGCCGGTCCGGACGGAGCCAGTCCGGACGGAGCCAGTCCGGACCGGGGAAGAAACCACCAGGATCGGAGCGGATGACCGGTGACCCGACGCCTGCGCATCGAGGATCTGACCAGTTTCGCCATTCCCGAGCAGCCGGCCCTCAGCCCGGACGGCCGCCAGGTCGCCTACGTGCTGCGCACCATCGACGCCGACGCCGACCGAACCGTGCGGTCGCTCTGGCGGGTCGAGTCCGCTGACGGCGTGGCAGGCGGCGCCCCGGTGCGGCTGACCCGGAGGAGTGCCGACACCGCGCCCGCCTGGTCACCGGACGGCGCGACGATCGCGTTCCTGCGCGCGAATGACGGCCCGGCGCAGATCTGGCTGCTGCCCGCCGGGGGCGGTGAGCCCGAGCGGCTAACCACGCTGCCGCTGGGGGCAGGCACGCCGTTGTGGAGCCCGGACGGGCGGATGATCGCCTTCACCGCTCCGGTGGACCAGCGCGCCGACGACGGCGAGGACGACGCGGCCAGATCGCGCCGCGCCGCGGCGCCGATCGAGGCGGACCGGCTGGACTACCAGGACGACGGGACCGGACTGCTCCGCACCATCCGCGGCCACCTCCACGTGCTCGATCTGGCCACCCGGGCCTGCCGGCAGCTCACCAGCGGGGACTGGAACGCCAGCGAGCCGGCCTGGTCCCCGGACTCGACCCGGCTCGCGTTTGCCGCGGCCACCGCGCCGGATGCCGACCTGACCCCGCGGTCCCCGGTCTACCTGCTCGACCTCGGCGATGCCGCGCCAGAGCCTGTGCTGGCCGGCCTGGCCGACGGCAACGCCAGCGGGGTGACCTGGACGCCGGACGGTTCCGCTCTGATCGTGGTCGGTCATCCCGGCGCGCCCGCCGGGCACGCCAGGCTGCTGCGGCTGCCGCTCGGCGGCGGGGCGGTCACCGATCTGGCCGCTCCGCTCGACCGCAACGTGATGATCGGCGGCCCCGGATACCCGGGCGCCCGGCCCCAGTTCACCGCCGACGGCCGGACGTTGCTGTTCTGCGTGCGGGACCGGGGCTGCACGCATCTGTATGCCGTTCCGGCCGGCGGCGGCGCGCCCCGGCCGGTGGTGACCGGCGCCGGACGGGTGGTGGCCGGTGTCTCGGCCGCGGCCGGGTCGGCGGCCATCGTGCTGGCCACGCCTACCTCGTTCGGCGAGGTCGCGGTCGTGGACCTCGCGACCGGCGCCGAGACGGTGCGGACCGGGCACGGCGCGAGCTACGCGGACGCCGAGCCGTTCGTCCGGCAGGACCGTGAGTTCACGATCTCCGACGGCACGGTCGTGCACGGCTGGCTGATCCGCGACCCGGATCTCGGGCCCGGCCCCGGGCCGCTGCTGCTCGACATCCACGGCGGCCCGCACAACGCGTGGAACGGCGCCGCCGACCCGGCGCACCTCTACCACGCCGAACTCGCCGCCCGCGGCTGGACGATCCTGCTGCTCAACCCCCGTGCCAGCGACGGCTACGGGGAGGACTTCTACACCGCTGCGCTGGGCGCCTGGGGCGCCGCCGACGCCAGGGACTTCCTGGAGCCGATCGACCGGCTTGTCGCCGAGGGCGTCGCCGACCCGGCCCGGCTGGCGGTCACCGGCTACAGCTACGGCGGGTTCATGACCTGCTACCTGACCAGCCGGGACGACCGGTTCGCGGCCGCGGTTGCCGGGGGCGTCGTTGCCGACCTGACCAGCATGGCGGGCACCTCCGACGCCGGGCACTACCTCGCCAGCCTGCAACTGGGCGGCCAGCCGTGGGCGGATCCGGACCGCTACGCCGAGCTGTCACCGCTGGCCCGGGTGGCCGACGTGCGGACACCGACCCTGATCGTGCACGGGACCGCCGACCTGCGCTGCCCGGTCGGCCAGGCGCAGCAGTGGCACACCGCGCTGCGCGAGCGCGGCGTGCCGACCCGGCTGGTGCTCTACCCGGACGCCTCGCACCTGTTCATCCTGACCGGCAGGCCCTCGCACCGGATCGACCACGCCCGCCGCGTGGTGGACTGGGTCGACCGGTACGCGGGCAGTGCGGCCGGCCCGCGCCCGCCCCGGATCGACGCGCAGCACTGGCAGCGCCGACTCGCGGTCCTCGCCGCGCGGAACCGGGTCCCCGGCGCGGTGCTCGGCATCCTCCGGCTCGGCCCCGGCGGCGACGGCAGCGACGACGAGCGGATCGACGCGGCCTACGGCGTGCTGAACAAGGACACCGGCGTAACGGTCACCCCGGACACGCTGTTCCAGATCGGGTCGATCACCAAGGTGTTCACCGCCACCGTCGTGATGCGACTTGCCGAGGACGGCCTGCTCGACCTGGACGCTCCGGTCGCCGACGTGCTGCCCGAACTCCGGCTCGCCGATCCCGGCGTGACGAGCCGGGTCACGATGCGTCATCTGCTCACCCACACCAGCGGGATCGACGGCGACGTGTTCACCGACACAGGCCGGGGCGACGACTGCGTGCAGCGCTACGTCGCACTGCTCGCGGACGCCGCGCAGAACCACCCGCTCGGCGCCACCTGGTCGTACTGCAACTCCGGCTTCGTGCTGGCCGGCCGGCTGATCGAGCAGCTCACCGGGACGACCTGGGACGCCGCGCTGGCCGACCGGCTGATCGCCCCGCTCGGCCTGGACCGCACGGTCACCCTGCCGGAGCAGGCTCTGCTGCACCGGGCCGCGGTCGGTCACGTCGCCGAGGGCGGCGGCGAGCCGACCCGGGCGCCGGCCTGGACCCTGCCGCGCTCGGTCGGCCCGGCCGGTCTGATCTGCTCGACCGCCGCCGACGTGCTGGCCTTCGCCCGGCTGCACCTGACTGGCGGCCTGACCCCGGACGGCACCCGGCTGCTGAGCCAGGCGAGCGCCGACGCGATGGCGGCCCGGCAGGCCGACCTGCCCACCCCGCACGGCCTCGGCGACTCGTGGGGACTCGGCTGGATCAGGTTCGGCTGGGACGGCCACCGGCTGATCGGTCACGACGGGGACACCATCGGCCAGTCCGCGTTTCTGCGCATTCTGCCGGACCAGGGCCTGGCGGTGGTGCTGCTGACCAACGGCGGCGCCGTCCGCGACCTATATGAGGACCTATTCGCGGAGATCTTCGCCGAGCTAGCCGGCGTCGCCATGCCGCGCCCGCTGACTCCGCCGGCCACGCCGGTCGCCGCGGACATCGGGGAGCATGCCGGCCGGTACGAGCGGGCTGGCACCCTGATCGAAGTGCTGGCCGGCGGTGACGGTGCCCGGCTGCGGACCACCGTCACCGGCCCGCTCGCTGACCTGCTGCCCGACCCGGTGACCGAGTACCCGCTGGTGCCGGTCGAGCGTGACCTGTACGCGGTCAGGGAACCCGGCTCGCGATTCTGGTCCCCGGTCGCGTTCTACCGGCTCCCGACCGGCGAACGATACGTGCACCTCGGCGCGCGCGCTACGCCGAAGGTGGGCTGAGATGGCCCCGGTGTCCCCGCTGGGCGCGATGACGGACCTGCTGCCGGACATCCTCGCCGACATCGAGGCGCTGGTCCGCTGCGAGTCACCGTCCGCCGACCTGGCCGCCCTGGCGGCCAGCGCCGACGTGATCGCCCGGATCGGCGGCCGGCGGCTCGGCGCCGCGCCGGACCGGATCATCGCCGACGGCCGCCCGCACCTGCGCTGGCGGTTCGGCGACGGTCCGCCCCGGGTGCTGCTGCTGTGCCACCACGACACGGTCTGGCCGGCCGGCACGCTGGCGCGGATCCCGTTCGGCGTGACCGGCGGGGTGCTGCGCGGCCCCGGCTGCTTCGACATGAAGGCCGGCCTGGTGCTCGGCCTGCACGCCGTGGCCGCGCTCGCCGACCGGTCCGGGGTGAGCATCCTGGTCACGGCCGATGAGGAGATCGGCTCGCCCAGTTCGCGGGCGCTGATCGAGGCCGAGGCGGCCGGCTGCGCCGCGGCGCTGGTGCTGGAGGCGTCGGCGGACGGCGGCGCCCTCAAGACCGAGCGGAAGGGCACCTCGCTGTATCAGATCCGGGTGATCGGCCGGGCGGCGCACGCCGGCCTGGAACCCGAGCGCGGCGTGAACGCCACCGTGGAACTGGCCAGCCAGGTGCTCGCCGTCACCGCGATCGCCGACGCCGAGCGCGGCACCACCGTCACCCCGACCCTGATGTCCGCGGGCAGCACGGTGAACACCGTGCCTGCCACGGCGGAACTGGCGCTCGACGTCCGGGCCTGGGACTCCGGCGAGCAGGATCGGGTGGACGCCGCCGTCCGTGCGCTGCGACCGGTCCTGCCCGGAGCGCGGCTGGAGGTCACTGGCGGGCCGAACCGGCCGCCGCTGGAGGCGGCCTCGTCGGCGGCGCTGTTCGGCCGGGCCGCCCGCCTGGCCGCCGCGCTCGGCCTGCCGCCGCTGGCCCGGGCCGCCGTGGGCGGGGGTTCGGATGGCAATTTCACCGCCGGTATCGGCGTGCCGACCCTGGACGGACTCGGCGCGGTGGGCGGCGGCGCGCACGCCGACGAGGAGCACGTGCTCGTTGATTCCCTTGCTCCCCGGGCGGCGCTGCTCACCACCCTGATCGCCGACCTGCTGGCCGGAGGCGGGTAGGTCGGGACCCGGACCCGGCGGATTACCATGCCAGCACCGGCCGGACGAAGGAGCACGCCCGATGAAGACCCCGATCTGCGACCTGCTGGGGATCGAACTGCCGCTGCTGGCGTTCAGCCACTGCCGCGATGTCGTCGCCGCGGTCACCAACGCTGGCGGCTTCGGGGTGCTCGGCGCGTCGATGCACACGCCGGAGCAGCTTGAGATCGAGCTTGCCTGGATCGACGAGCACGTCGACGGCCGACCCTACGGCGCCGACATCCTGGTCCCGGAGAAGTTCGCCGGGAAGGGACTGCACCTGGACGCGGACGCGATCCGCGCGATGATCGGCGCGCCGCAGCGCGAGTTCGTGGACGGACTGCTCGCCGAGCACGGGATCGAGCCCGACCCGTCCGGCGCGCACGCGGTCCCGGTGACGATCAGCGACGAGGCGGGGGAGCAACTGCTCGACGTGGCGCTGGCGCACCCGATCAGGCTGATCGCCAGCGCGCTCGGCACCCCGCCCGCCTTCATGATCGAGCGGGCGCACGCCGCCGGTGTCCCGGTCGCCGCGCTGGTCGGCGCGAGGGAGCACGCGATCAAGCAGGTCAACGCGGGCGTGGACATCCTGGTCGCGGCGGGCACGGAGGCGGGCGGACACTGCGGCGAGGTCTCCACCATGGTGCTCGTGCCCGAGGTGATCGAGGCGATCACCCCGCTCAGGAAGGTGCCGGTGCTGGCCGCGGGCGGGATCGTGACCGGCCGCCAGATGGCCGCGGCGATCGCGCTCGGCGCGGACGGCGCGTGGACCGGGTCGGTCTGGCTGACCACCGAGGAGGCCGAGACCGCGCCGTACACCATGCGCAGGATGCTGGCCGCGTCCTCGCGGGACACGGTCCGATCGACCAGCAGGACCGGCAAGCCGTCCCGGCAGCTACGGTCGGACTGGACCGCCGCGTGGGACTCCGATGCCAGCCCGGGCACGCTGCCAATGCCGCTCCAGTCACTGCTCTCCGAGCCGGTGCTGCGGCGGATCGACGCGCTGGCGACCCAGGGACACGCCGGCGCGCAGGCACTGTCGACCTACTGGGTCGGCCAGGGCGTGGGGCTGATGAACTCGGTCCGGCCGGCCAGGGACGTGGTGTACGAGATGGCGGCCGACTTCGCCGACGCCGCCCAGCATCTGGCCGAGGTGCTGGGCGACTGAGGCGGCCGGCGGAGTGCCAGGCCGGTCCCGCCGGAGTGTTACCGTGCGGTGTGCCTATCAACGGAGAATACGAGCCAAGTCCGGCGGACTGGGTGCGCGAGCAGGTCGAACTCTACGAGGCCTCGGGCGGCACTGAGGGGACCACGCTGCGGGACACCGGCCTGCCGGTCGTGGTGATCACCAACCTCGGGGCCAGGAGCGGCAAGGTCCGGAAGACCCCGCTGATGCGGGTCGAGCACGAGGGGCGGTACGCCGCCGTGGCCTCCAAGGGCGGCGCCCCCGAGCACCCGCTGTGGTACTACAACTTCCTGGCCAACCCGCAGGTCGAACTGCAGGACGGGCCGAAGCGGATGGACCTGGTGGCCAGGCTGATCGACGGCGCCGAGCGGGCTCAGTGGTGGGAGCGCGCCGTGGCCGCCTACCCGCCGTACGCCGAGTACCAGGCCAGGACTTCGCGGCTGATCCCGGTCTTCGTGCTCGAGCCGTCGAGCTAGCCGCGGGACCCGGTGCCCGCGCCACCGCGACCTTCGGCCCTGGTTAGCCTCTGCCCCATCCGGTTACGTTCAGTAGCAGAACGGACCGATGGAGGCCACGATGGCACGCAGCGACGTGGCGGCCCCGCCCCGGGCCCAATCCGCCCGGCGGCCCCGCCAGCGGCCCGGGCCCGGCCAGCGCCGCGCCGGGTACCTGGTCGCGATCGCGATCAACGGCGTGCTGCTCTACCTGCTTAACGGCAGCCCGGGCTGGCAGTCCGCGTCGTTCCTGACCAGTGCCACGACCCAGGTCATCGGCCTGGTCAACCTGGCGCTCGGAGCCAGCATCGCGGTGAACGCGGCCTACCTGGTGCTCGATCCGCCCTGGCTGCGGCGCCTCGGCGATCTCGCCACCACCGTTATCGGCCTCGCCGCCGCGATCCGGATCTGGCAGGTGTTCCCGTTCTCGTTCGGACCCGGCGAGCAGGGCTGGTCCACCCTCGCGCGGGTGCTGCTGATCATCGCGATCGCGGGCAGCGCGATCGCGATCGTGGTCCACGTGGCGCGGCTGTTCCGGCCCGGAGCCAGCGGATGAATGCCAGCCAATCAGCCGCATCGGCGGGTAACCGATGCCAACCATGACATTTGCTAGCACAGAATTGCGCCCAGAGCGGACCCCGGCCGGACGACGCCCGGCGGTAAGTGACAATTGGTCATGAGCAAGCAGCCGACATCGCCGCCGCCGGGGGACAAGCCTGCCCCCACGGCGCCGCCGCCGCCGCCCGCGTGGCGGCACTGGCTCTGGCCGATCGCGCTGCTGGCCATGCTCGGCCTGTATTTCCTGCTGCCGAGCGTGAACCAGGCCGGCACGGTCTCGCTGAGCTATTCGCAGTTCATGACCTACGCGAGCCAGCACAAGGTCAAGGACGTCTCGTTCGCCTCCTCATCCAATGGCGCGAACACCGAGGCGAGCGGCAGCCTGACGGACGGCAAGTCGTACACCACCGTGATCCCTGGAACGCCGACCACCCAGCTTGCCGATCAGCTCACGGCCGACGGGGTGAAGACCATCTCGGCCAGCACGCCCAGCCCGGGCCTGGGGACCGAACTGCTCACCTGGCTGATCATCCTGGCGCCGCTGATCTTCGTGATCTACCTGTTCCGGCGGATGTCGAAGGGTGCCGCCGGGCAGCTGCAGGGAGCGCTCGGAGTGGGCCGATCCCGGGCCAAGGTCTTCGACGCCGAGCGGCCGCAGACCAAGTTCTCCGACGTGGCCGGGTACGCCGGGCCCAAGGAGGAGATCAGCGAGATCATCGACTTCCTCCGCAATCCGGCCAGGTACCAGCGGGCCGGCGCGATGGCGCCGCGCGGCGTGCTGATGGTCGGCCCGCCCGGCACCGGCAAGACCCTGCTCGCCAGGGCTGTGGCCGGCGAGGCTT
>JAJYTW010000162.1 GCA_021792855.1 Actinomycetes bacterium | reverse complement strand
TCCTGGGCGATCTCCTCGAGCACGGGAGCGACCTGGCGGCATGGTCCGCACCACTCCGCCCAGTAGTCGACAAGGACGGGCTTGCTGTTGTTCAGTACCTCGGCCGCGAACGTCGCGTCGGTCACTGCCTTGCTTGCTGCTCCCACGTCGGGTGAGTTCCTTTCCGCTGGTCGGTAGCTGACGGTCGGTGTCCCGGTAGCACGGTCCTCGGGTTCAGTCGCCCTGGTCGGCGAGCCAGCGCTCGGCGTCGAGTGCGGCGGCGCATCCGCTCCCGGCCGCGGTGATCGCCTGGCGGTAGATGTGGTCGACCACGTCGCCGGCGGCGAACACGCCGGGGATGGCGGTGCGGGTGGTCGGCTGCTCGACCAGCAGGTAGCCCTCGTCGTCGCAGTCAAGCTGACCCTTGAACAGTTCGCTGCGCGGATCGTGACCGATGGCGACGAACACGCCGGTGACCGGCAGGACGCTTTCCTCCCCGGTCTTGGTGTTCCGGATCCGGGCGCCGGTGACCTTGTCCTCGCCGACGATCTCGACAAGCTGGCTGTCCCAGGCGAACTTGATCTTGGGGTCGGACATCGCCCGGTCCTGCATGATCTTGGATGCCCGCAGCGTGTCCCTGCGGTGGATGATGGTGACGGAACGGGCGAACCTGGTCAGGAAGGTCGCCTCCTCCATCGCCGAGTCGCCGCCGCCGATGACGGCGATGTCCTGGTCCCGGAAGAAGAACCCGTCACAGGTCGCGCACCAGGAGACGCCGTGACCGGAAAGCCGCTTCTCGCCCGGCACGCCCACCTCGCGGTAGCTCGAACCGGTCGCGATGATGACCGAGCGCGCGTAGAAAACGCCGTCGGTGGTCTTGATGACCTTCGGGTCGGCCTTCAGATCGGCCTCGATGACGTCATCGGCGATCAACTCCGCGCCGAACCGCTCAGCCTGCTTGCGGATCGCGTCCATCAGATCCGGGCCGAGGATGCCGTCCGGGAAACCCGGGAAGTTCTCCACCTCGGTGGTGTTCATCAGCGCGCCGCCGGCCGTTACCGAGCCCTCGAATACCAGCGGGTTCAGTCGCGCCCTGGCCGCGTATACGGCGGCCGTGTAACCGGTCGGGCCGGATCCGATGATGATGACATCGCGCACGTCAGTCACTGTGTCGCTACTCCTTAGTCGAACCGCACCGGCATCAACCGACCGGGGCCCCCAGAGATTCCCTGGCGGCGTTAGCCGGCCGGGACGGTGGTCTTCGTGATCACGTCGGCCGCTGACGCCGAGCATCCGGCCCCGGCCACGACCACCTCAAGATCAGGTCCGGCCGGCGCCGACCGCATCACAATGATGACCGCCCGGGCACCCTGATAGCGAGCAACCTCGACGAGCAGAACCTCGCGGCCGGCCGAGGCCCGGGACACGCACCCGCTGAGTTGCGCCACGTTGATGCCGCCGAGTGTCGTCGGCTCCGCGCCTGGCGTAGCGGAGTGTGCGCCGTTGGCCGTGGAATCCGCTCCTGCGCTATTCGGTCCGAGTGAGATTCCAGCCGCGGATACACGGTTGCTGATCGCGCCTGGCAGCGAGGCAGCGGTCAGGTTCGCGCCCGAGGCCACCGCGGTGGTGACGGCGGGCGTGCCCTCCCGGGAGTAATCGATCCGGGCTGTCTCGGTGCGCCTGGTCGACGCGTTCCGGTTGGCAGGGCCACTGGCGGACCCCGACGAGGCCGGCCCGCCGGTCGACGGCGCGCGGGTCAGGACGACACCGACGATAACGATGACGGCAAGCGCTCCCGCCGCGGCCAGGCCGCCGAGCAGCAGCGGGGGCGAGACGCGTCCCGTCCGCCGGGTCGCCCGATGCGAGGCGGGCTCCGGCCGTCCAGCGTCCCGGGCCGGAACAGGCACCGCCACCGGAACGCCATCAGCGCCGGGTGCGGGCGCAGGCTCGGAGGCCATGTGAGGGCCGCTGACCTGTTCGCCCGGGCTCGTGGCCCGGCGTGCCGACTCGGCGGCCAGCACCGCGCTCAGCCGGTCGGTGACCTGATCCGGCATCGGTGCCGGACCGGCGCTGGCGAGCAGCACGGAAACGCCGGCCAGTCCGGCATCGGCAGCCGCGCAGCGGTCGCATCGCGCGAGGTGGGCCTCGATCCTGGCCGCCCTGCGCGGACGCAGCGTGCCCTCCCGGAATCGGGCCAGCACCTCGGTCCTGACATGGCGACTCATCGTGGCTTCTCACCCCCGTCCTGCCCAGGTTGGACGTTTCCGCTTGCGGATCGGTTCCGTTGCGGCTGGTCCGCTAGTGTGGTTTCGGATGAATTGCCGCTATTAACCGGCCCAGCCCGGTTAGTCGGCTCCGAACCGCTCGTGCTCCCGGCCCCGCGCAGGTGCTCCAGCCTGGGCAGCAGCCTCGCCCGGCCGCGGGCACACCGGCTTTTCACCGTGCCCGGGGCGACGCCCAGGATTCCGGCTGCCTCGGCGACCGGGTATCCCAGCATGTCCACGAGTACGAGCGCGATCCGCTGGTCATGCGGCAGCCTCCGCAGGGCCGCGAGCACCTCCATCGACACGTCGCTGCCGGTGGCCGGATCGGGCGCGGCGTGACCGGTGCCGAGGGCGTCGAGCAGTCGCTCGTCACCGCCGGGAACCTCGCTGCGGGCCGACCTCCGCCGCATCCGGTCCAGGCAGGCGTTGACCACGATGCGATGCAGCCAGGTAGTGACGGCGGAGTCGCCGCGGAAACTGTCCGCGCGCCGGAAGGCCGAGATCATGGCGTCCTGGAGTGCGTCCGCCGCCTCATCGGAGTCGGACAGGGTACGAACCGCCACCGCCCACAGCCGATCCCGGTGCCGCAGGAAAAGCTGGCCGAAGGCATCGGGATCACCCGCGACATGACGGCGCAGCAGTTCATCGTCGCTCAGGTCGCCGCCTGCCCTGCCTGGGGCGG
Source organism: Actinomycetes bacterium (assembly GCA_021792855.1). GTDB lineage: Bacteria > Actinomycetota > Actinomycetes > Streptosporangiales > Streptosporangiaceae > Chersky-822. The sequence goes on along the minus strand of JAJYTW010000162.1, from coordinate 6,740 downwards.
CCCGCCAGCCAATGGTGGGCTCGGCTGCCTGATCGGCCGGGCGCCTCGGCTCCGGCAGGGCGCCCGCGGACCACTCGCCGCCTGGGTGGTGGAAGTTCGTGGTCGCTCCCGTTTGCCTCTTGTGATCGCCGGGGTTGGGTCGCAGGGCCTAGCCGCTCCGTGCTCCCCGGAGATCACCACGCGCCCGCGCACTCCCGCGCCAGCAGCCTGGCGTGCCAGTCATACCCGCCAGGGTGCGAGCTAGCACACGGGGACCCGCACTGCCCACGATAGTGCCGCGGCCGGCTAGGAGGTGTATCCGTTGACCGTCACGTTGAAGACCTGGCCCATGTACCAGATGCTCGATCCGGGCTTGGGCGGCAGCCTGGTGAACCAGATGACCAGGTACTGCCCGGTTACCCGGCTCTTGATCGTGAACGTCGCCGCACCAGTGACATCGGTGCCCGAGGCGACCGTGGACATGGAGTCCAGATTCGCCTTGCTGCGCGCCGCGGAATTGCCGACCAGCAACTTGACGTCCGCGCCCGGTTCGCTGCCGAAGGTGACTGTCACCTGGGTGAACCGGACCTTCTTGCCCATGTTGATGATGAGGCCGGCTCCGGCCTTGAGCCCGCCGAACGCGGCCGAGCGGTAATACTGCGTATTCCAGTACGTCTTCAGGCTGTGGTCGATCGCGAGCGGGGCAGCCGTGCTGTTCTCGTTGCCCTTGTCGTTCTGATAGCTGGAGAGCGGGTCGAAGCCCGAGGCCCCGACGGGCTGCAACGTGATCACCTTCGACGCCTGCTGGGTCGGGTTGGCGGTCGGCTTGCCGCCGCCCGTGGCCTGCGGCGAACTATGACTGGGCAGCAAGGTGATTACCGCTGCGACGATCAGCACCACGACCGCCGCGCTGGCGGCGATGATGACCGGCATCTTGGTGCGGACGCGGGACGGGCCTGCGGGACGGCGCCCGCGTCCGCCGCGATCCGCCTGCGGCCAGCCCACCGTGCCCGGCGTCGCGGGCCAGCCACCCGGACCGCCGCCACCCGGATAGCCGCCATCCGGGCCGTCATACCGATCGCGAGCGCCGCGGTCCTGATCGTGCCAGCCGTCCCGGTCGCCGGCCGGCCAGCCTGAGTCCTGGCCGGGCCCGTTCCACCCGTAGTCGCCTGGTCCGGTCGGCGGTCCGTCCGCGTCCCAGCCGTCCGCGACCGGCGCGTACTCGGCCCGCCAGGACGAAGGCACCGGCTCGGCCAGCAGGGGCCCGGTCGGCATCGTCGCCACCAGCGCCCTGGCCAGCTCATCCGGCGTGGTCAGCGCCGGCTCGCCGGACCTGGACCGCAGGTTCATCGCCCGGCAGGTCAGGTCGCTCAGCGCGGTCGGGACCCCGGCTACCACCTGGCGCGGGCTGCGCGGCTCGCCGTCGGCTTCCGGCGCCTGCGGCAGGACCGGCAGTTCGGATCCCGGCCAGTGACCGGTGAGCGCGGCGTACAGCAGCCGGCCGAGGCCCTGCGTATCCGCCAGGACCGGGTCGTCCGCGCTGGCGCCCGCCAGCGCGGCGTCGATTCCCAGCCCGACCACCTTCACCTCACCGGTCGGGCTCCACCGCACCGACCCGGGCGACAGGCACATGTGCGCTACCCCGGCGGCATGTGCGGAGGACAGCGCGGCCGCGGCCTCGGCGATCACCTGGGCTGCCCTGGCGGGCTCGAGCGGCCCGTGTGACAGCAGATCGCTGAGCGTCTCGCCGGCCGCCCACTCCATCACCACGTAGGCCCCGTCCGGGGCGTCCTCGACGTCGAACACCTGCGCGAGCCGTGGATCGGTCAGCCGGCTGGCGGCCCGCGCCGCCGTCACGACATCGCTCACCCGCGGAAATCCGGTCGCGAAGGTAAAGACGGTGACGGCGCGCGCGAGAATCTCGTCGATCGCCTTCCAGGCAGCCCACCCGGAGCCCGCGGCAATCCGGTCCTCCAGGCGGTAGCGCCCGCCGAGCCTGCTACCTGGCTCCGACGTATAGGTCGTCATCGTCTTCCCGGCGCCGAGTCGGGACGGGCTCTCGACGCTGTCTCCTCGTGCCAGTACGTGGTCGTCCGGATGGGACATTTCAATGATGCGGCACAACTTGCCCGGTCGTTCTCTTGCCAGCTTACCGCTCCGCAAACCGTTACTAGCGGGTTCACTGCTACCCTCCGGCGCCCCGGGCGGCCCCTGCGCGGCCGGTGATGCGGCCGGTGATGCGGCCGTCCGGCAGGCCAGGGAAGGCTCATCAGGGCCCGCGCGGACGACCCCCTCATGGTCTGATCCTGGTCCGCACCATGGCCACGACCTCGGTGACCTCGGTGACCCGCATCAGCCGCGCGAGCGCCAGGTAGATCAGCACGGCGCCAGCACCGCCGACCACGACCGCTCCGGCCGCGGCAACCTTCCCGGCGCCCGCCCCGGCGATCAGCAGCGCGATGATCAACGCGAAGACCGCCGCCGGGAGCGCTGCGGCGTGCATCCTGGTCAGGCTGGTCGCGATCGCCCGGCCGCCCAGGCCGCCGAGCCGGCGGCTCAGGATCCGCCAGGCGATAAGCGTGCCGATCACGTTCGCCAGTCCGAATCCGACGCCAAGGGAGGCCACCACGTAGGCCTTCGGCATGACCGCGAGCGCGAGCAGGTTCACCACGATGTTGAGTACCGTCGTCACCACCCCGATCAGCGCCGGGGTCTTGCTGTCGTGCAGCGAGTAGAACACCCGCAGCAGAAGCTGGAACAGCATGTACGGCACCAGGCCGAGCGCGAACACCGAGAAGACCAGCCCGAGGTACCGGGCATCGGCGTCGCTGTTGGCACCCCAGGCCAGTCCCACCTCGGCGAGAGACGGGCCGAGCGCGGCCAGGATCAAGCCGGCCGGAGCGAGGATGACCGCGCTCAGTCGGACGCCGGAGCCGAAGTCGCCGCGCAGCAGGTGCCACGCGCGGTCCGAGGCGTGCGCGCTCATCCTCGGCAGCAGCGCCGTGATGACCGAGACGGCGACGATCGCGAACGGCATCTGGAACAGTGACCAGGCCACCTGATAGGCCGTGTAGCCATGGCTGGCTATCGCCTGCGGAACCGTGACGGTCACCTGGACCGTGACCCAGAAGGCGAACTGGGTGGCCAGGATGTAGACGAACATCCAGCCGCCCATCCGGCCGATCTCGGTCACATCGGCGCGGCGGAAGTCGAAGCGCGGATGCCAGCGGAAGCCGACCCGCCGCAGCACCGGAATGAGCGCCACCGTCTGCAGGACGATGCCAAGCGTGGTGCCGACACCAAGCAACTGAAGCTCGAACGGGGTGATCGTGCTGGCCGTCGGGGCGGTGCCGGAAAAGACGCCGGCGATGACCATGTAGAACAGCGTCACGACGATGACGACGACGTTGTTGATCACCGGCGTCCACATCGGCGCGGCGAAGTGATCCCGCGCGTTCAGGACCGCCGCCGCGATCGCGCTCATGCCGTAGAAGAAGATCTGCGGGATGAAGAAGTACGACAGGATCACCAGGGCGTGCTGATAGCTCACGTGCTGGGCGGTCAGGAGGGCGTGGCCGGGAACCGGTGCGCAGCTACTGCCGGTACAGCCATAGAGCGTCCCGATCGCGCCGGCGCCCAGCGTCGCGGCCAGGGTAACCACGAATAGCACGACAGTGACCAGCGTGAACATCCGCTGGGTATAGCGCTCGCCCCGGTCGACGTCGCGCTTCGCGGCGGTCACCAGAAGCGGCACGATGACGCTGGCCAGAATCCCGCCCACCGCGATGTCGTAAACGTTGTTCGGGAGCGTGTTAGCGACGTTGTAGGCGTTGCCCAGCGCGCTCTGGCCGAGCGCGGCGACGACGAGGAACGTCCGCAGCAGACCGGTGATGCGCGAGGCCAGGGTGCCGAGCGCCATCACCCCGCTGGACCGGGCGACGCTGGCCTCGCCAGCGGTCGTGATGCGCGGGAACACCTGCGTCGCGGCGGCCGCCCGGACGAACTCGGCCTCGGTGAGATCGGCCTCGACGGTCATCCCGTAGCCGTTGCCGAGCATTCCCGCATCGCCGGCGACCGGCAGGTCAAGCGGATACGGGCTCGGCATGCTCCGGCCATCGCCGAGCCTGGTTCGCCGGACCGGGCGATCGGTGGCCGTTCCGCGGTCGGATCGGCGCGCTCCACGCAGGCGGCTCTGGTCGCCCCGGCCGGGCGCCCCGGCGTCCAGGCCGTCCCGGTGCGGTCGGCCGTCCGGACCGTGGTCGGGGTAGCCGGCCGGGCGCCCTGGTCCGCCGGGTGCGGGTCGCCAGCCTTGCGGGTACGCGCCAGACGGCGGCCAGCCCGGACGGCCGGCTCCGGGCAGGTCGGTTCCCGCCCTTCGGTCGCGCGGCTTGCTGATCTGGAGCGTCGGGTTGGCGTGCTCGTCCTGGCCGGGCCGTTGGCCGCGAGCGGCCCTCGGGTCGCCGGTTCCTGGTCGGCCGGTTCCTGGCGGTCCGGTGCGGGTCCTGGGGTCGATGGCTCTGGGGTCGGGGGCCTGGGGTGTTCCTGGGGCGCCGGGGGTTCCCGGGACGCCGGGTCCTCCTGGGGTTCCTGGGGTGCCGGGGCGGCGTCCGGGCGGTCCGGCGGGGTAGCGGGTGGCGTCGGGGCGTGCCCGGCGGCCGGGCGGGTAGTCGGGCGCGGGCGGGTAGCCGGGCCTGCCGGTGCCTGGCGCACCGGTGCCGGGCGCGCCGGCACTCGGGATGCCGGTGCCTGGCCGGTCGGTGCCTGGCCGGCGGATCCGCTGGCCGAGGCGCGGGTCGCGGGGGTCGGCGGCCCGTACGCGCGGGTCTCCGGTGCGCGGGTCGCCGGTCCGGGGGTCGCCGGTCCGGGGGTCGCCCGTGCGCGGATCCCCGGCGCCCGGCGCACCGAACCTCGGGTCGCCGGTTCCAGGCCCGTCCGTTCCTGGCCGGCCGGTTCCTGGCGGTCCGGTGCGGGTCCTGGGGTCGATGGCTCTGGGGTCGATGGCTCTGGGGTCGATGGCTCTGGGGCCGGGGGCCTGGGGTGTTCCTGGGGCGCCGGGGGTTCCCGGGACGCCGGGTCCTCCTGGGGTTCCTGGGGTTCCTGGGGTGCCGGGGCGGCGTCCGGGCGGTCCGGCGGGGTAGCGCGCGGCGTCGGGGCGTGCCCGGCGGCCGGGCGGGTAGTCGGGCGCGGGCGGGTAGCCGGGCCTGCCGGTGCCGGGCGCGCCGGCACTCGGGATGCCGGTGCCTGGCCGGTCGGTGCCTGGCCGGCGGATCCGCTGGCCGAGGCGCGGGTCGCGGGGGTCGGCGGCCCGTACGCGCGGGTCTCCGGTGCGCGGGTCGCCGGTCCGCGGGTCGCCGGTCCGCGGGTCGCCGGTCCGGGGGTCGCCGGTCCGGGGGTCGCCCGTGCGCGGATCCCCGGCGCCCGGCGCACCGAGCCTCGGGTCGCCGGTTCCAGGCCCGTCCGTTCCTGGCCGGCCGGTTCCTGGCGGCCCGAGGCGCGTCCTCGGGTCGGCGGCACGTGGGGCGCTCGCGCCGGGACCGGCCGGCACGTCGCGTGGTGCGCCGGGATACCGGCCGGACGAGCCGGGCACGCCGCCGGGATAACGCGCGGCGTCGGGGCGGAACTGGCCACCGGGAGGGTAGTCCGGCGGCGGCGTTCCGGGTGCCCGGTGGGCCCCGGTTCCCTGCCGTGGATCACCAGCGCGTGGATCACCAGCGCGTGGATCACCAGCGCGTGGATCACCAGAGCGCGGATCGCGGACTCGCGGATCGCGCGCGCGGGGATCTGTGCCGCGGGGGTCTGTGCTTCGCGGGCTTGCGTCGCGCGGGTCCGCGCGGCGGGGGTCCGCGTGCCGGGGATCGGCGTGCCGGGGATCGGCCGCCCTGGGGTCAGCCACCCTCGGGCCGTCGGCTCTGGGGCCGGCGTTTCCTGGTGTCCCGGCGCGGGGGTCGGCGGGTCCCGGCTCGCCGGAACGGATTCGGGGATCGACAGCCCGCGGATTGCCCGTCGGGCGGGCAGTGCCGTGCCGCCCGCCGGAGGTGCCCGGGACTCCGGGTCCGGGTTCCAGCCCGGCATGCCGCTCGTCACGTCCCGGCTGATAGTCGCCGCCACGCCTGCGGTCGAACCCCTCCGGCCCGGCCGCGCCGCCGCCGCGTCGAGGCAGGTCCGGGTCGGTGCCGGGGCGGAAGCGCCGGGGATCGTCGTCGCGATGCGGGGTTGGTCCCTGATCCGCGGGGATCCATCGCGGCACCCGGGCGGGCGGCAGCCCCTGATCCGGTTGCGAAGCCGAACGGCCCGGATCGGACGAACCGCTGTCGGTGGCCGGCCCGAACTCGTCCCGCGCCTGTCCGTCGTCACGGTCCTGATCGCGGTCCATCGACCGGTCTGGCTCGCGCGCGCCGTCCGGTCGGCGCCGACCGTGCTCGTCCCCGGAATCGGCACGGCGGCGCTGCGGGTCGCCGGAGTCGGGGTCGGGCACAGCGGACCTATACCCCGATCGGGGCCAGTTCACTGGCGTTCCTCGCCTGGCCGGGCCGAAGCGTAGGCCGCGCGCTCCGACGGTCCGTCGGCCCCGCCAGTCCCGCTCGGCCCGCCGGAGGCGTCAGGATCGCTGGGTGCGTCTGGGCCGGACCCCGGGCCGCCTTCCGCGGCGGCCTGCGGCCTGCCGTGCCTGATCGCCCGCGCCGCCGAGGCGATCACGAACAGCGCCAGCACGGCCGCCCCGATCACCAGCACGATCGTGCCGAAGTCGGTTGCCCTGATCG
>JAJYTW010000161.1 GCA_021792855.1 Actinomycetes bacterium | reverse complement strand
ACGCCGGGCCGGACCGGGCCGGCCTGCACGTGCTGCCGACCGCGTGGTTCAGGAACACCTGGTCCTGGGACGGCGGCGCGGACCGGCCCGTGCTGTCCGCCGCCGCGGATCCGCCGGGCCCGCCGGGCGCGCCGGGCCAGCCCGGAGCCGGGCCGTGGCGGGCGGTGAACGTCGCGCATCCGTTTCTCGGCGACCTCGAACTGCTCGCCGGGCCCGGACCCGACGGGACCCTTCCTGACCTGCTGTTCTGCGAGAACGAGACGAATAAGGCGGCGCTGTTCGGCACTCAGCCGAGCACGCCGTACCCGAAGGACGGGATCGGGGACCACGTGATCTCCGGCGCGGCGACAGTGAATCCGGCGGCCACCGGGACCAAGTGCTCCGCCTGGTACCGGCTCGACGTCGCGGCCGGGGAGTCCGCCGAACTGCGGCTCCGGCTGCGGCCGGCGCGCTCTGGCGGCTCCGCCGGCTCTGGCGGCTCCGTCGGCTCCGGCCGGCCAGCCCAGGTAGACGCGGACGCCCTGACCTCCGGCTTCGACCGGGTGCTCGCGCTCCGGAAGGCCGAGGCGGATGAGTTCTACGCCGAGCTCACGCCGGCCGGCGCCAGTGCCGACGAGGCCCTGGTGATGCGGCAGGCGTTCGCCGGGATGCTCTGGTCGAAGCAGCTGTTCTACTACGACGTCAGCCGCTGGCTGGACGGTGACCCGGGCCAGCCCGCCCCGCCAGCCGAGCGGCTGACCGGCCGTAACGCGCGGTGGCGCGGTTTCGACGCGTTCGACATCATGTCGATGCCGGACAAGTGGGAGTACCCCTGGTTCGCCGCCTGGGACCTGGCCTTTCACTGCGTGGCGCTGGCGCACGTGGATCCGGCGTTCGCCAAGTACCAGCTGATCCTGCTGTGCCGGGAGTGGTTCCAGCACCCGAGCGGCGCACTGCCGGCCTATGAGTGGGACTTCGGGGACGTGAACCCGCCGGTCCAGGCCTGGGCCGCGCTTGAGGTGTTCGCCGTGGACGGGGGCCGGGACATCGGCTTCCTGTCCCGGGTGTTCGACAAGCTGCTGGTCAACTTCACCTGGTGGGTGAACCGGGAGGACGCCGAGGGCAACAACCTGTTCGAGGGCGGCTTCCTCGGCCTGGACAACATCGGCCCTATCGACCGGTCGCACCTGCCGGTCGGCGGACTGCTCGAGCAGTCCGACGCGACCGGCTGGATGGGCTTCTACGCCATGGCGATGGCCTCGATCGCGCTGATCCTTGACCGCTCCGGTCAGCGACCGGGCACCGACCTGATGATGAAGTTCCTCGAGCACTTCGCCGCGATCCGGCAGGCCCTGGACACCTCCGGGCTGTGGGACGACGCGGACGGCCTGTACTACGACCGGCTGGTCACACCGGACGGCGAGCAGGTGCCGGTCCGGGTCCGCTCGGTGGTCGGGATGATCCCGGCGCTCGCCCTCGGCGTGGTGGACCAGTCCGCGCTCGACCGCTCGGTCACCGTGGGCAAGCGGTTCGCCGACCTGCTGTCCGGACCCGGGGATGGCGCCAGCGTGGTGCGCGGCGAACCCGGTCACCAGCGGCGACTGCTCAGCCTGGCCGGGCCGGACCGGCTGCTGCGGCTGCTCGGCAAGCTGTTCGACGAAGCCGAGTTCCTGTCCCCGCACGGCCTGCGCGCGCTGTCCGCCTGGCACCGGGATCATCCCTACACGATCGACGTGGAAGGCTACCGGGCCAGCATCGATTACGAGCCCGCGGAGTCCACGACGCCGCTGTTCGGCGGCAACTCCAACTGGCGCGGACCGGTCTGGTTCCCGGTGAACTACCTGGTGATCAGCGCGCTGGACCGGTATCACCGGTTCTTCGGCGACGACCTGGCGATCGAGTACCCGACCGGCTCGGGACGAAGGCTCACCCTGGACGCCGTCGCCGCCGACCTGTCGGACCGACTGGTCTCGATCTTCACCCTGGACGCCGACGGCCACCGGCCATGCTTCGGCGCCGCCGAGCCCCTAGCGTCGGACCCGGCCTGGCGGGACAACCTGCTGTTCAGTGAGTACTTTCACGGCGATAACGGGACCGGCCTGGGCGCCAGCCACCAGACCGGCTGGACCGGGCTCGTGGCCGACCTGATCCGGCGTCGGTATGGCGCGGTCCGCAGCGTCGGGGACGTGATCGCCGAGATCGCGACCGGCCAGGACCGCTAGCCCCGCCGCCCGCCGGTGAACGCGGCGAGCACGTCCGCGACCTGCCCGGGCGTGAAATCCATGGTCGCGTCGCCGACCGAGAACTCGACCCGCTGCACGCCGGGATCGGCGGTCGGCATCGGCTGCTGCCAGGTCCAGATCCCCTGGTCGGCGGCGAGCGTGCGGACCGTCTCGGCGAAGCGCTCGGCCGTGGTGTCGATCAGCAGGTGCATCATCGGGGCCTGGGGCGGATCGGGGATCACCCGGACGCCGGGCACGGCGGCCAGGGCGGCGGCGATGGCCCGGGCATGATCGAGGTAACCGCCCATCCGCGGCAGCCGGCGATCCAGGCAGGTCAGCGCCGACGCCGCGTTCGGCCACAATCCGAACAGGGTCCCGCCCATCCGGGACCGCCACTCCCTGACCTCGGCGATGACGTCGGTCGGCCCGGCGACGCAGCAGCCGGGGAGCGCGCCGATGCCCTTGTAGAAGGACACGTAGACGGTGTCGAACAGCCCGGCGATCTCGCCCGGGGTCCGGCGGTAGCCGGCCGCCGATTCCCACAGCCTGGCGCCGTCCAGATGCACCGCGGCGCCGGACCGGCGGGCCCAGTCGCACTGCGCGGCGAGGTCGTCCAGCGACGGCTGCTGCCCGCCGAGGTCTCGCTGCGGCAACTCGATCAGCAGTGCGGCCACCGGTTCGGCGATGGACTCCAGGTCAGCCAGCGTGATCAGCCGGTTCTCGTCTCCGGCGGTCCGCCCGGTCAGTCCGTGCAGCCGCTGGTAGGCCTGCCCCTCGTGGCGCTGGAGATGACACATCGGGTGGAACGCCACCGTCCGCCGCTGCCTGCGGTCGGCGTGCACCCGGAGCACGGACTGCTGCGCCATGGTGCCGCTGGGCAGGAACACCGCGGCAGGCTTGCCCAGCAGGCCGGCGATCCGGGACTCAAGCTCGGCGACCACGCCCGCGTCGCCGTACCGGTCCACCGCGGTGTCCGGCGGGATGGTCTCGAGCAGGTCGGCGGCCCGCACCGGCCCGTGGCCCAGCAGGAACCTGGTGCACGCGGCCCGCAGTGCGGTGAGGTCGGTCTGGCTTCCGGTTTCGCTGGTCATGCACACCATTGTGGTGTCCGTGCCGAGCCGGCCGATCAGGCGGGGCGGACGACCACCGCGGTGCCGTAGGCGACGATCTCAGCAAGTTGCTGGCCGATCTCGGACGAGTCGAACCGCACCGCGATCACCGCGTTGGCGCCCATCGACCTGGCGTTCTCCACCATCCGGTCGATCGCGTGCCGCCGGCTCTCCTCAAGTAGCTGGGTGTACTGGGTCACCTCGCCCTGCCGGAGCGCCTTGAACCCGGCGCCCACCGACCTGGCGAAGCCCATGCTCCGCACCACCAGGCCGAAGGCCACGCCGAGGTCCCGTTCCACCACCATCCCAGGAATGGTGAAGGCGGTGCTGACGGGAAGCGCGGGCGGAGCGGCCGCGGCGAATTCGGTCATGACAGCACCCTATGGTCGGACATCCGCGGTCGGTCCCCGATTCCGATCGCATCCAGCACGAAGGCGGAGACCTCGGCTTCGTAGGAGGCCTGGGCGTACCGGCCGGACGGCCCGGTGTGCGCGCCCGGCCCAAGCTCGGCGCGGAACCAGATCTCCCCGTCCTGCTCGCCGCCGGTGGCCCGGAGCCTGGCCACCCACTTGGCCGGCTCGTGCACGCCGACCCGCGGGTCGTGCAGCGCGCCGGTGACCAGCAGCGGCGGACGCGGCCCGGCGGGCGGGTTGTCGTAGGGCGAGTAGGACCGGATGCAGGCGTAGTCGCCGGGGTCGCGCGGGTCGCCCCACTCGTCCCACTCGTTGATCGTCAGCGGGATGGTCGGGTCGAGCATCGTGTTCACGCAGTCGACGAACGGCACCTCGGCGACCACGGCCCGCCACCGGGACGGCCGGATCGAGTACACCGCGCCCTGTAGCAGGCCGCCTGCCGACAGCCCGCGGGAGACTATCCGGTCGCCGTCGACCAGCGCGGCCTGCCCGCCGCCGCCCGCTGGCTGGCCGGCCAGCCAGTCGGCCACGTCGATGAAGTCGGTGAACGTGGTGGGCTTGGCCCGCAGCCGGCCCTGCTGCCACCAGGACCTGCCGCCCTCGCCGCCGCCGCGGATGTGCGCGCACGCGTAGACCACGCCCCGGTCGAGCAGCGACGGCAGCCAGGTCTCGAACTCCGGGTCCGAGCACGCCTCGTAGGCGCCATAGCCGTATAGCAGGCAGCCGGCGGTACCGTCCAGCGGCGTGGACCGGTGCCGGGCGAGGGTGACCGGGATCGGCGTGCCGTCGGCGGCCGGCGCGAAGACTCGCGTGGTCAGGTAGTCGCCGGGGTCGTAGCCGGGCACCTCCCGCCGCTTGAGCAGGCTGCGCTCGCCAGTAGCCAGGTCCAGCCGGTACCAGGCGGCCGGCTCGATCAGCGACTCCTGCCCGACGATCACCGATCCGGCGGCGTAGTCCTCGTCGTGCTCGACCCAGATCGAGCCGACCGGGACGCCCGGCGCCACATCGATGACACCGGATCCGTCCAGTCCGGTGATCGCCAGCAGCGGCGAGCCGTCCCGGCGCAGCGTCAGCAGCAGATGCTCGCCGATCACGTCGCAGCCGTGCAGCCTGGTGTCGTCGCGGGCCGGGGCGACGGCCGGGCAGGCCACCGGCGCCCAGTTCGCCGCTCCGGGCGCGTCGGCCGGCGCCCGCATCAGCGTGAACTCGCTCGCTCCCGCGTCGGTGACGATGTACAGCCAGCCGGGCCCGCCGCCGTCAGTGTCCCTGGCGTGGTCGACCCGGTACTCCAGGCCGCGCTCGCGGGGCCGGACCAGGACCGGGTCGGCCAGCGGGTCGGCCAGGCCGATCAGGCGGACCTCGGTGGTGTCCCTGGACGCCGAGGTGATGATCGCGAGCGCGCCGCTGCGGGACGCCCGGAGGGTCACCTCGAACCGCGCGTCGTTCTCGGCGAAGACCAGCACGTCCGCCGCGGCGTCGGAGCCGACCTGGTGCCGCCAGACCTGGAACGGCCGGTTGGCGGCGTCCGGCACCAGGTAGAACAGGAAGTCGCCGGCGGCCGACCAGGCGGCGCCTGGGTAGCTGCGCTCGATCACATCGGCCAGGTCGGCGCCGGTGGTCAGGTCCCTGATCCGGAGCCGGTAGATCTCCGCGCCGGTGGTGTCGGCGGCCCAGGCGAGCAGGCGGCCGTCCGGACTCGGCTCGAAGGTGCCGACCTCCACGTAACCGGTGCCCGCCGCGATCAGGTTCTCATCCAGCAGCACCCGCTCGTCGGCGCCGCCCGGACCGGTAGCCGACCGCAGGTGCTGGCGGTTCTCGCCGCCTTCCGGCGTCCTTGTCCAGTACTGGAGACCGCCGAGCGGCCAGGCCACCGAGTCCTGTGCCCGGTTCGGTATCCGCGCGGCGATCTCGGAGTCCAGTTGCCCGGTGAGCCCGTCCAGGCGGGCGCGCCGCGACTGGTAGTACTCCCGCTCGGCGGCCAGGTAACCCGTGAACTCCGGGTCGTCGTGGTCCCGCATCCAGGCGTAGTCGTCGGGATCGGCGTCCCCGTGCAGGCGGCGGACCGTGGCGATCCTGGGCGCGGCCGGCGGGCTGTCTGGCGTGGTCATGATCTCCGCTTCGGTGTGGTCAGGCCGGGGTGTCTTCGATCAGGCGAGATGGCAGGCGGCGAGGTGGTCCCCGGCCGCCGCTGCGTCCGGTTGCCGCAGCGCCGGGTCCTCGGTCCGGCACCGGTCGGTGGCGATCGGGCACCGGGGATGGAACCGGCAGCCGGCCGGCACGTCCACCGGGTTGGGAGTCTCGCCGGTCAGGATCTGCGGCACGGTCCGGTCCCGCGGATCCCGCTTGGGCACGACCGACAGCAGCGCCTTGGTGTACGGGTGCTGCGGGTCGCGGACCACGTCGGCGGCCCGGCCCTGCTCGACGATCCGGCCCAGGTACATCACCGCGATCCGGTCGGCGAAGTGCGCGGCGGTGGACAGGTCGTGGGTGATCATCAGGATCGCCATGTCGGCGTCCCTGCGGAGCGAGTCGAGCAGCGCGAGCACACCGGCGCGGACCGACACGTCAAGCATCGAGACCGGCTCGTCGGCCAGCAGCAGGGCCGGGCTGAGCACGAGCGAGGCGGCGATCGCGACGCGCTGCCGCTGGCCGCCGGAAAGCTCGTGCGGGTAGCGGTCGATGAACAACTCGGCCGGAGTCAGGCCCGCCTGTTCCAGCGCGGCGGCGATCAGCGGCAGCCGCTCCGATCTGGACGATCCGATGCCGTGCACCAGCATCGGCTCCTCGATCGTGTCCCGCACCCGGAACCTGGGGTCCAGCGACTCGTACGGATCCTGGTAGATCATCTGGATGGTGCGCCGCAGCGGCCGCATCTGCCGCTCGCTCAGCGCGGTGATGTCGGTGCCGTCCAGTGTGACCGTGCCGCTGGTCGGCTTCACCATGCCGAGGATGGTCTGCAGCGTGCTGGTCTTGCCGCAGCCCGACTCGCCGACCAGGGCCACCATCTCGCCGCGCCGCAGCGAGAAGCTGACCCCGTCGACCGCGTGCACGTGCCGCCGCGGCGCCCGGGCCACCGACTGAACCAGGCCGCGCCGCACCGGATAGTAGGTCCGCAGGTCGCGGACGTCCAGCAGCACGTCGCCGGGCGCCTGCCGGACCGCGGCCTCCGCCGCCACCTGGTCGGCGGCGCCGGCCGCCGGAACGCTGGGGGCGGGCCGCGCCGCCATGAACTCGCTCACCGGACCTCCGCCGTTTCCTCGCGCTGGGCCGTGTTCCGCAGGCAGGCCGCCCGGTGACCGGCCCCGATCGTGATCAGGTCGGGATGCTCGGTGGCGCAGGACTCCATCGCCACGTCGCAGCGCTGCCGGAATGAGCAGCCCGTGATCTCCCGGTCCAGTCGCGGCGGCGCCCCCGGAATCGAGACCACCGCCTCCCGCCCGTACAGGTCCGGGGTAGCCGCGAACAGCAGCCTGGTGTACGGATGCCGCGGCGCGTGGAACAGCGTCTCCATCGGCCCGTCCTCGACGATCTTGCCCGCGTACATCACGGCCGCCTGATCGCACATCTGGGCTACCACCGGCAGGTCATGGGTGACCAGGATCAGCGCGAGCCCGAGTTCATCGGACAGGCTGGTCAGCAGTTCCAGGATCTGGGCCTGCACCATCACGTCCAGCGCGGTGGTCGGCTCGTCCGCCAGCAGGATCTTCGGCTGGCAGGCCAGCGCCATCGCGATCGAGGCCCGCTGCCGCATGCCGCCGGAGAACTCGTGCGGGTAGCGCTCGGCCGCCGACGCCGGGATGCCGACGAGTTCGAGCAGTTCGCCCGCCCGCTTGCGGGCCGCGGATCCTTCCGCGACGCCGTGCAGGGCCATCGGCTCCGCGATCTGCCAGCCGACCTTCTTCACCGGGTTCAGCGCGTTCATCGCGCCCTGGAAGACCATCGCGATGTCCTTCCACCGGTGCGGCCGGATCGAGTCCTCGCCGCCGGCCAGCACGCTGCGCCCGTCGATCCGGACGTCCCCGGACACCTCGGCGTTCGGCGGCAGCAATCCCATCAGCGCCAGGATGGTCGTGGTCTTGCCGCAGCCGGACTCCCCGACCAGGCCGAACCGCTGCCCGCCGTCCAGGGCGAAGCTGACCCCCTGGACCGCGTGCACCTGCCCGCCGCCCGGCAGGTCGAACCACACGTTCAGGTCACTGACCTCGAGCAGGCTCATATCGCGTCCTTCCCGCGCCCGACCAGCGGCCGGAACCGCCACCGCCGGATCGACAGGTGGGCCACCTTCAGCCGCGGGTTCAGCGAGTCCTCGATCGCCTGGCCGAGCAGGAAGCAGCCGACGATGATGGCGGCGATCGCGAAGCCGTCGGGCACGATCGCCCACCACGCGCCGGAACTGATCGCGGTCCGGTCGAAGGCGTGCTGCAGGATGGTCCCCCAGGTGGTGACCGTCGGGTCCTCTAGGCCGAGGAAGGCGAGCACGGTCTCCATGTAGATCGCGATCGCCACGGTCAGCACCGTGTTCGCGATCAGCAGCGGGGCAACCTGCGGCAGGATGTGCCGCCAGATGATCCGGCCGTTGCCCGAACCGATCGCCCGCGCACGTTTGACGAACACCCGTTCCCGCAGGCTCATCACCTGGGCCCGGATGATCCTGGCTGTGCTCGTCCATTGCAGGATGCCGATCACGATGATCACGTGCAGCAGGTTGGCGCCCCAGATGTCAGCGATCACGATCGCGAACACCAGGCTCGGGATGACCAGCAGGTAGTCGGTGATCCGCATTAGCGCCGAGTCGATCCAGCCGCCGAAGTAGCCGGAGAGAATGCCGACGCCACCGCCGATCACCATCGCCACGAGCGTGGCGGCGAATCCGACGACGAGCGAGATCCGGCCGCCCTGCATCAGTTCGCTGAGCATGTCGATGCCGCCGTCGTCGCAGCCCAGCCAGTGCTGCGCGGATGGCGGCGCGTAGACGGCGCAGGTCTGCGCGGTCGCGCTGTACGGCGAGATGAACGGCGCGATCACCGCCAGCACGATGAAGAAAATGATGATGAACAGGCCGACCATCGCCGACTTGCGCTGGCGCAGCGCCGTCCAGAAGACGCCGCGACGATGTGCGGGGACGCCGAGTCCCTCGGCGGCGAGCGCCGGATCCTGGGTAACCGCGGTCATTAGCTAATCCTCGGGTCGAGGCGGAAGTAGAGCAGGTCGGCGAACAGGTTCAGGATGATCACCGAGATCGTGAGGATCAGGAACCCGCCCTGCAGCATCGGATAGTCGCGCTGCCCGATCGCCTGGTACATCGCCCAGCCGATGCCCGGCCAGCTGAAGATCACCTCGATCAGCAGGGCGCCGCCGACGATGTAGCCGAAGTCGAGTGCCATCAGGGTCACCATTGGCAGCAGGGCGTTGCGCACCGCGTGCCGCCAGATGATCCGCCCGGTCGGCAGGCCCTTGGCCCGCGCCGTCAGAATGTAGTCCTCGCCGAGCGTCTCCAGCAGCGAGGACCGGACGACCAGGGTGTAGCTGCCGTAGGCGGTCAGCATCAGGGTGCCGGCCGGCAGGATCATGTGATAAGCGATGTCGCCGAGGTTCTGCCAGAACGGCTGGGGTCCGATCGCGAACAGGTTGGTCATGCCGCCGGGCGGCAGGATGCCGGCGAAGATGATCAGCAGCATCATCCCGAGCCACTGGGTCGGGAAGGCGTAGGCGAAGATCGCCGCGTTGGTGCTGATCTGATCGCTCGCGCCGCCCCGGCGCCACGCGGACAGCACCCCGGTGGCCACCCCGACGGCGATGGCCAGGACCGTGCCCACGGTCACCATCGGGATCGTGTTCTTCAGGTCGCCGAACAGCGTGCCCCAGACCGGTTGCTGGGTGGCGTAGGAGATGCCCATGTTCCCGTGCAGCAGTTCCCGCAGGTAATACAGGTACTGCAGCCACTTG
>JAJYTW010000160.1 GCA_021792855.1 Actinomycetes bacterium | reverse complement strand
CACGGCGGCGGGCCGGCCGGCCTCGTCGTAGCACCAGAACACGGTGAGCGGGTTGAACTGGTAGCCGAGTATCCGCGCCCCGGCCAGCATCATGATCCGACCGCCGCCCAGGTCGATGTCGTGGCGACGCAGGAAGCTCTCGACGTTCGCCCGGATCGACGGCGCGGCCGGATCGCCGAAGTGGTCCCGGACCGCGAAGGTGGCCAGCGGCCGCAGCGGCGCGGGCAGTCGCGGCAGCCGGTCCACGTCGACCAGCCAGAGATAGCTGCCGTAGGTGAAGGATCGGCTCGCCGTCCCGGTGCGGACATGGGTGATCGCGCAGGGATACAGCACCGGACTCGTCCCAGTCACCAATCAACCCCCAGCGACCTGGCCGCGCTCACCCCGGACCGGCAGCCGTCCTCGTGGAAGCCCCAGCCGTGATAGGCACCAGCGTAGGCGAGCACCGGCGAGCTGAGCTCACCCAGCCTGCGCTGCGCGGCGACCGACTCCGGGGTGTATAGCGGATGCTCGTAGTGCATCGTCTCGATCACCCGGTCGGGCCGGACCCGGTCCAGGGTGTTCAGCGTGACGATGTAGTCCTGCGGCTCCGTCAGCCGCTGCAGCCGGTTCAGGTAGTAGCTGACGTGCACCTCCTCGGCGCCGCCCGCGCAGTCCGAGAGCAGGTAGTTCCAGGACGAGCGGACGGCGGCCGATCGCGGCAGCACCGCGTCGTCGGTGTGCAACGCGACCTCGCTGGCCGAGTACCGGAACGCTCCGAGGATCTCCCGCTCGGCACGGGTGGGCTCGGCCAGCAGGGCGAGGGCCTGGTCCGGGTGGGTGGCCACGACGCCGGCGTCGAACCTGGCGGTCTCACCGTCGGCGCCGGTGATCTCGATGCCATCGGTTACCCGGCGCAGCGCCCGCACCGGCGTGCTGGTGCGGACCGAGGTGATCTGCTTGGCGATCCGCTCCACGTACGTCCTCGACCCGCCGACCACGGTCCGCCAGGCGGCCGCGCGGCGCACCGAGAGCATCCCGTGGTTGTCCAGGAACTCGAACAGATAGCTCGCCGGGTAGGACAGCGCGTCGCCGGGCGAGCAGGACCAGACGGCCGCGATGACAGGTGCCACGAAGTGCCCGGTGAAGTACCTGTCGTAACCGCCGTCAGCGAGGAACTGCCCGAGCGTTACCGTGTCCGCGGCCGGGGAATCCAGCAGCTTCCGCGCGGCCCGGTAGAACCTCGGGATCGTGGCCAGCATCCGCAGGTACTCGGGCCGGGCAAGCTGCCCGGCCCGGGGAACCAGGCCGCGCGCCCCGCGCGACCCGGCGTATTCCAGGCCGCACCCCTGGCAGCGCACAGACAGGCTCATCTCGGTCTCCTGTGACCGCACGCCAAGCTCGTCGAACAGCCGGATCAGGTGCGGGTAGGTGCGCCCGTTGTGCACCAGGAAGCCGGTGTCCAGCGGCAGCAGCCGGTCATCCGCGGTCGCCACCTCATGCGTGTCGGCATGCCCGCCGAGGCGCCCGTCGGCCTCGTACAGGGTCACGTCGTAGCGGCTCTGCAGCAGGTAAGCCGCGGTCAGCCCGGCTACTCCCGAGCCGACCACGGCCGCACGCGGCCGGCCCCTGTGCGTCCGCGTCACGTCCTGCATGAGATCCCCCTGTACTCGATAACCTAGCGCTAAAATCAAAACTAAATTACACTAAGTTCAGCCCGTCCGGCAAGGACGGCACCGGGACCGTCCGGCAGGGACGGCACCAGGCCCAGCTGGCAAGGACGGCATCGGGACCGCCGACCGGGACCCCGCAGAACCGCGACCAGGGAACGACAGATGCAGCTTCGCGAGGCCGCCGACGCGCTCGGCGTGCACTACCAGACCGCCTATGGCTGGGTCCGCCAGGGCGTGCTGCCGGCCAGGAAGGTCGGCCGAGGCTATGAGGTGGCGCAGGAGGACGTCGCCAGGCTGGCCGCGAGCCGGGCCAGGGGCAGCGAGCCGTCCAGGCAGATCCGGGTGCGTGACTGGTCCGGCATCGCAGGCCGGTTCTTCGCAGCGCTCAGTGACGGCGCCGAGACCAGGGCGCGTGCCGAACTCAGCCGCCTGGCGGGCGCGGTCAGCCTGCTCGACCTGTGCGAGCAGGTGATCGTCCCCGCGCTGCGCCGGATCGGCGAGGAGTGGCTGGCCGGCCAGTTGTCCATCGCGCACGAGCATCGTGCCAGCGCCATCTGCGAGCGGCTGATCGCGCTGCACGCCAGCCAGCCGTCCGGCAGGCCGCGCGGCGTCGCCGTGGTCGCGACGCCGCCGGGCGAGCGGCATAGCCTGCCGGCCCTGATGGCGGCCGCGTGCCTGCGCGAGGATCACTGGCTGGTCCATCATCTCGCCGCTGACCTCCCGGTCGCCGAGGTGCTCGCGCTCAGCGCGGATGCCCGGGCCGACCTGATCGTCATGTCCACCTCCACCACTGCCGCCGCGAACCGTGCCCGAAGGGATTTCGAAGCCGCGCGGCCAGCGGATTGGGCGGGCATGGCCGGGATGGTGGCCCCGCCGCGCTTGCTGATCGGCGTACCCGGGCAGACCCTCCGCGACCTGGTTCTGCTGGCCCGTGGCAGCACCGGCAACGACATCCAGACCACGCCACGACGAACGGAGCAGTGATGGCAACATACGAGGCCACGGTGGACTCGGCCTGGACGGCCGACGAGACCTTCGACTACCTGGCCGACTTCAGCAACGCCGAGCACTGGGACCCTGGCGTCCTGGCCGGCGAACGGCTCGACGCCGGCGCCGGACGAGTCACCACCGGGAGTTCGTTCCGCCTGGTGGTGCCGTTCGCCGGCCGCCGGATGACCCTGGTCTACCGGGTCGTCTTCATCTCCCGCGAGAACCGGGAGGTCATCTTCGAGGCCGAGAACTCGGTGCTGCACGCCAGGGACCGGATCGTGATCCGGTCCGCCGGGGCCAGCGGCACCGGATGCACCGTGACCTACCGGGCCGACGTGCGGATGCGGGGGCTGCTCGGCCCGCTCAACCCGGTGCTCGGCCGCGGATTCCGGACCGTCGGCGACCGGGCGGTCAAGGGCCTGGTCGGCGCGCTGGCCGACCCGGCGGGCCCGGATGCCGCCCGGGTCCCCGGCGGCACGGACCGGCCGTCATGACGGCGACGCCGCTGGCCGGCGCCGCCGACGCGGTGCTCGAGGCCAGCGTGGCCGGAAGCTTCACCAGGATCGGGTACGCGGTCCGGTCCCGGCTGCTGCCCGAGTTCGGTCCAGGCACCAGACAGCCGCTGGCCGGGCGGACCGTGCTGATCACCGGCGCTACGTCGGGCATCGGCCTGGCGGCGGCCACCAGGCTGGCGGCCGGGGGCGCGTCCGTGCACTTCCTGGCACGCGGGCGGGACCGGGCCGAGCGGGCCAGGGCGCAGATCGCCGCGGCGACCCGGTCCGCCGCCCGGCCCGGGACGATCAGCTACGGCCTGGCCGACCTGGACGACCTGGCCGAGGTCCGCGCGTTCGCCGCCGAGTTCGCCGCCGGAGCGGACCGGCTTGACGTGCTGATCCACAACGCCGGGGCGATCCACCCGGACCACCGGCGGTCGGCCCGCGGTGACGAACTCACCGTGGCCGGGCAGCTGATCGCGCCGTTCCTGCTCACCCACCTGCTGATCGGACTGCTCGGCCGGTCGGCGCCGTCCCGGGTGATCACGGTCTCCTCGGGCGGGATGTACACCCAGCCGCTCGACCTCGCCGGGCTGGACCCCGATCCGGCGAGCTATCGCGGCGTCACCATGTACGCGCGGGTCAAGCGGGCTCAGGTCACCCTGAGCGCGGAGTGGGCCAGGCGGACGGCCGGCCGTGGCATCGGGTTCCACGCGATGCACCCGGGCTGGGTGCGCACGCCGGGGATCACCGCGGCTCTGCCCGCGTTCTCCCGGCTGGCCGGGCCGCTGCTGCGGACGCCCGACCAGGGTGCGGACACGATCGTCTGGCTGGCCGGCGCCGACCCGGCCGGGCTGGGCAGCGGCCAGTTCTGGCACGACCGGCGGCCGCGGCCGGTGTACCGGACGCCGGGTGCCCGGCCCGGTGACCCCGGCGCCCCGGCCCGGCTGTGGGACTGGGTCGCCGAGCGCGCGGGCCTGGACCCGGCCACCGCCGCCGACGGCCCGGCCGGTCCGCTATCCTGACCCCATGCAGCGAATCTCGTGCCTGGCCTGGTGGCCGTCCTAGGACGGCTTCCCTGGCACGCATGACGAGGGCCGTCCGGCTGGACGGCCCTCTCGCCATTTCCGGGCAGGTCGAACCGGCCGGGACCCTCCCGACTCAACTCGGAGGACCCGGTG
Organism: Actinomycetes bacterium; assembly: GCA_021792855.1. GTDB lineage: Bacteria > Actinomycetota > Actinomycetes > Streptosporangiales > Streptosporangiaceae > Chersky-822. The sequence goes on along the minus strand of JAJYTW010000160.1, from coordinate 5,420 downwards.
ACCACGACCGCACCGATCACCAGCCCGACCCAGCCGGCCAGCAACAGCGCGGCGCCGGCCAGCACCACCGACCCGGCCGACACCGGCCCCGATCCGGTGACCGCGGCGCAGCGGCGCACCACCGAGATCGAAGAACAGATCCGGGTCGCACCCGGCCAGTTCAGGATCCTGACCGGCGACCGTCCGACCGGCCCGCTGCATGTCGGCCACTACTTCGGAACGCTGGCCGGCCGGGTCCGGCTACAGCGCGCCGGGGTGCCGGTCTTCGTGCTGATCGCCGACTATCAGGTGCTGACCGACCGGGACGTCGCGGACAACCTGGCCGGGCACGTGGACGGCCTGATCGCCGACTACCTGGCGGCGGGCCTCGATCCGGCCGTCAGCACGATCTTCGCGCACAGCGCGGTCAGCGCCCTGAACCAGCTGATGCTCCCGTTCCTGTCCCTGGTCTCGGTCGCCGAGCTTGGCCGCAATCCGACCGTGAAGGCCGAGATCGCGGCGGCCGGCCAGCCGGCGGTCAGCGGCCTGATGCTGACCTATCCGGTCCATCAGGCCGCCGACATCCTCTTCTGCCGGGCCAATCTGGTGCCGGTCGGGCAGGACCAGCTACCGCATCTGGAGCTCACCCGGGCCATCGCCCGGCGTTTCAACGACCGGTACGCCGGCGGATCCGCGTTCTTCCCGGTGCCCGACGCACTGCTGTCCGCGGCACCGAACCTGCTCGGCACCGACGGCCGCAAGATGAGCAAGAGCCGCGGCAACACGATCAACCTGTCCGACTCGCCCGATGAGACCGCCCGGCTGCTCCGCCGGGCCAGAACCGACGCCGTACGGGAGATCAGCTACGACCCGGCCGGCCGGCCGGAGGTGTCCAGCCTGCTGCTGCTCGCCGCGCTCTGCCAGGGCCGGGCGCCGGCCGAGATCGCGGCCGAGATCGGCAGCCGGGGCGCCGCCGAACTGAAGCGGGCGGCGATCGAATCGGTGAACGAGTTCCTGCGGCCGCACCGGGCCCGCCGGGCCGAGCTGATCGCGGACCGCGGCTACCTGCGCTCGGTGCTCCGGGCCGGGAACGCCGTCGCGGCCGAGGTAGCCGACCAGACCCTCGGCGAGGTCCGGGCGCTAATGGGAACCACCTACTGATCGCGCCCGCGATCCGGCCCCGATCTAAGCTGATCCGAAATCCCGACGGCAGGAGCAGCGCTCGTGCAGATCAACGTCCGCCCGGTGGCCAGGCTGCGCGGCGACCGGCCGCTGAACGTGGCGGCTGCCCTCGGGCCGGTGTTCGACGCGCTCGCCGGGTCGGCGGCCGACCTGGCCACCCTGCGGGTCGTCTGCGACTGGATCCAGTACCGGGAGAACTTCGCCGCGCCGGTGCGGTGCAGGCCGGTGCTGGCCGAGCGGCCGGAGCAGTCGGCCGAGCGGCCGGTCCCGGTCGCGGGCCTGGAGCTGGCCATCGACCTGCGCCGAAGCGACGAGGCCGACCTGGCGGCCAGCGTGCGGGCGGCGCTGGCAGGCTGCGCGGGCGGCGCCGACGACCGGCTGTACCTCGAGCCGTGGACCCCGACCAGCACGAGCTGCATCTGGCGGTTCAACACCCTGTACTGGCAGGCGCTGTCCCGGTGGGAGCAGTTCACCGGCCGGGAGTATGAGCAGGCGCTGCCCGGCGGGCAGAGCGACGCCCGCAACGCCGAGGTGGCCAGGGAACTGATCGGCGAGCTGTTCCGGGTCTGGGACGAGCTTGAGGCCCGCCGCGCACTGCCCGAGCAGCTCTACATCGTCGAGCTTGGCGTCGGCAACGGCGGCCAGGCCCGGACCTGGCTGGACACCTTCGCCGACCTGGACCAGCGGCACGGCCGGGACTACTACCGGCGGCTGCACTACCTGATGGGTGACTACTCGGCGCACGTGCTTGACCGGGCCTGGCAGGCCGTCGCGCACCACGGCGAGCACGTGAGCACGCTGGTGCTCGACGCCACCAGGCCGCTGCGCACGCTCGGGTTCCTGCACGGCAAGGCGTTCTTCGTCTACATCTCCAATGTCTACGACAACCTGCCGACCGACGAGGTCGCCAGCATCGACGGCCGTCCCTACCTGGTCCAGGCCCGCGCCTACCTGGACCGTTCGCAGGCCGCCGAGATCGCCCGGCGGAACACGATCGAGATCGGTCAGGTCGGCGTGCTGACCGACCGGCTGCTCAGGCTCGGCCCCGACCTGCTCGCCGAGACCTCCCCGGACCTGTTTCCCGATCCCGGCCGTGCGGTGTCGCTGTGGCGGGACGTGTGGACCGCGCTGCGGCTCACCGAGCGCTACGTGCCGCTCGAGGGCATCGACACCTATCAGGTGGCGCCCAAGCTGACCGGCGAGGTGCTCCGGCCGCTGCTGGAAGGCGGCGGGGACATCCGGATGCACGTCAGCAACGGGGCCCTGGCCAGCTTCGCCGACACGCTGCCGCTGCTGCACCCGTTCGGCCGGCTGATCTGTCACGACCTGTTCCTGACCGAGCCCGGCCAGTACCGGGCCGGATTTCACGGCCCGGGCAAGTACGACGGCTCGGTGGTGAACTGGGTGAACGGCCCGCTGCTTCAGCTCACCGGCAACCGGCGCGGGTTCGACGTCCGGATCGCGCCGTTCAGCGGCCGGCCCAGCGCGAACATCCGAACCCTGACCGCGCAGGTCAGGGACTAGCGGAAGGCGAGCCGATGACGCAGCCCACCGCCGGCGTCCCGGCCCAGTCCATGCCGGACTGGCCGCTGCCTACCGCGGTCGTCGGGTCATACTCGGTGCCGGAGTGGCTGGAGCGCCTGAAGACCGACTACTACCAGCGCCGGATCAGCGCCCAGCATCTGAACGACATCCACGACGTCGCGATCAAGGCGGCGCTGAAGGACCAGGAACTGGCCGGCCTTGACATCGTGTCCGACGGGGAACTCCGGCGCGACAACGACATCGACTACCTGCTCGCCAGGATCCCCGGTGTGGACATTCCGCACCGGGCCAAGTCCGACTACTTCGACTATTACGACGCCGAGGTGACCAGGCCGCTGCCCGAACCCGACGACACGACGGCAGGCCTCGCCGAGGACTTCGCCTTCACCGCGGCTCACACCGACCGGCCGGTCAAGTTCTCACTCACCGGCCCGTTCTCGCTGTCCAGGCGGATCCGCGCCAACAGCGCCTACGCCGACGAGGCTGACCTGATCCGCGCCCTGGCACGCTGGCTCAACGCGCAGGCCAGGGACCTGTTCGCGGCGGGCGCGCGGCTGCTCCAGATCGACGAGCCGTTCCTGGCCGGCTACCCAGAGGCCGCGGACCTGGCGATCGAGGCAGTCAACATCGTGACCGCCGACGTGCCGGCCACCTGGGCGCTGCACGTGTGTTACGGCAACCGCTATGCCCGGCCACTGTGGGAGGGACACTATGACTTCCTGTTCCCCGCCGTGCTCGCGGCGGACATCGACCAGCTTGTCCTGGAGTTCGCCCGGAAGGGGCCTGGCGACCTGAAGCTGTTTCGCCAGCACGACTGGGATCGCCGACTCGGACTCGGCGTGATCGACGTCAAGACGCCCGAGGTCGAGTCGGCCGATGTGGTCGCCACCAGGATCCGGCGGGCCCTGGAGTTCATCCCGGCCGAGCGCCTGGTCATCAACCCGGACTGCGGCCTGCGGCATCTGCCGGCCGACTCCGCCCGGGCCAAGCTGCGCGCGCTAGTGGCCGGTGCCGCTGCCGTCCGGGCCGAACTGGCGGACGGCTGACCGGAACCCGGCTACCCGGATAGATACCCGGGTATCTATCCGGGTAAGTACTTTCTGAACAGCGGGATAGTCCGAGACGGTCGGCGGGGGGATGGTCCGGCGATGAGTCAGGCTGGCATGAGCGGCGCGGGCGCGGCCGTCGGCGCGCGACCGCCCGGCGGGCGACCGGCCCGTGCCCGGCCGTTCCACTGCGGACGGGTCGAATCCGGGCGCCGATCGGGTCCAGGCGCCCGGTGACCACCGACGGCCAGAGCGAGTGGCTGAGCGCCTCGGGGCGCGATATGGCAGCGCACGTCCTGGCCGCCTCGCCCGACGGCATGGTCGTCATCGACGACCGCGACCTCGTCGTGGCCTGCAATCATGCGGCCGCGGATCTGCTTGATCGGCCTGCCGCGCGGCTGATCGGCGCCCGGTTGCGGATTCCCGGGTCCGGAGGGCGGCCCGCCGATCTGGTACTGCCCCAGCCAGACGGATCGGAACGGGTGATCGAGACCCGTTCGGCCGGTGCCGCGATCGGTTCCGACCGGCTGACCGTGGTGACACTGCGCGACGTCACCGCGGACCGGCGAGAGGCCCGCGGCCTGGCCACGGCGTTCGATCACCAGCAGATGGTCGCCGCGGTCGCCGCGCATGAACTCCATGGCCCGCTCGCGGCCCTGAGCGTGCTTGCGCACGTGCTGCGGGACCGGCAGGCCGCGATCGGCCCGGCCGAGCGTGCACGGCTGATGGCGCGCGTGCTCGACCTCACCGACCGGCTGCAACTGCTGGTGCGCAAGCTGCTGGCCGCGGGCGGCGGGCCGACGGCCAGGTTCGGAGCCGCGCCGGAGCCGGTCAGGGTCCGGGAGGTGATCTCCGAGCAGGCCGCCGACGTCGCCCGGCCCGATCTGCCGGTGGCCGTGACCTGCTCGTCCGAGTTGCGGGCCGTGACCGACCGGGCCGGGCTGTCGATCATTCTGAGCAACTACCTCGCCAACGCGCTCGCCTACGCCCGCCCGCCGGTCCAGGTCACGGCCGGCGCGGCCGACGGCTGGGCGGTGATCAGGGTCACCGATAGCGGACCGGGCGTTCCCGAGCAATTCGTTCCGCACCTGTTCGAGCGATTCGCCCGCGGCCCGGAGAACCTGGCCGCCGCGCCGGGGATGGGCCTTGGTCTGTGGATCGTCCGCACTCTCGCCAGGGAGAACGGCGGGGATGCCTGGTACGAGCCCGCGCCAGGCGGTGGCTCGTGCTTCTGCGTCCGGCTGCCGCTTCCGCCGTCGGATCCGCCGTCGGATCCGCAGCCCGCCCATCCCGGCCAGCCCGGCCACCGGACCGGGCACCGGACCGGCCGGCTGGCCTCGAACGCGCGGCCCGGTGGCGCACGGAGCAGCCGGGCGTCGCAGGCCGGCGAGGCTGCCCAGACCCGGCGGCGCCGGTCGAACGGGGGCGGAACGTGACCGGGGTGCTGATCGTCGAGGATCAGCAGGCGCTCGCCTCCGCGCTGGAGGTCGCGATCGGCGCCCAGCCGGGACTTGAATGCGTCGGCACGGCCGGCACGGTCGACGCGGCGCTTGCCCGGGCCGCCGGGCAAGCGCCGGACGTGGTCCTGATGGACGTCGAGCTTCCCGGAGCGGACGGCATCGAGGGCACCCGGCGGATCAAGGCAGCGCACCCGGAGGCGAAGATCGG
>JAJYTW010000159.1 GCA_021792855.1 Actinomycetes bacterium | reverse complement strand
CGCGCTGCTCGGCGTCCGGGCCGTGCTCGCCGAATCGTTCGAGCGGATCCACCGCTCCAACCTGATCGGCATGGGTGTGCTGCCGCTGCAGTTCCTGCCCGGGGAGAGCGCCAGTTCGCTCGGGCTGACCGGTACCGAGGTGTTCGACATCACCGGGATCGAGGAGCTCAACTCCGGCCGGACCCCGCGCGAGGTCACCGTTAACGCCGATGGCGTGCGGTTCCGCGCGATCGTGCGGATCGACACGCCCGGCGAGGCCGACTACTACCGGCACGGCGGGATTATGCAGTACGTGCTCCGCTCGCTCCAGGCCGGCGACTGACCGGCGGGTGAAGGCGATCGACTCCGAACCCGGCCCGCCCGGCGAGCTTCAGGCCGGACGGGCCGCCCGCCGGATGGCCGGTCCGGCGGCCGGCGGCGCGCTGCTGCTCGCCGGGATCCTGGCGGTGGCGTTCAACATGCGGGCCGCGATCACCGGGCTCCCGCCGGTCTACCCCGAGCTGTCGGCGGCCGGCTATTCGGCGATCACGCTGTCGGCGCTCGCGGCCGTCCCGGTGTTCAGCTTCGCGCTGTTCTCCGGCCTCGCCCCGGCGCTCGCCCGGCGGATCGGGGAGGAACGGGTGCTCGGCCTGGCCCTGCTGCTGCTCGCGGTGGGCCTCGGGCTGCGCGCGCTGGCGCCCGGCGTCCTGCTGTTCCCCGGCACCGTCGTCGCAAGCTGCGCGATAGCGCTGATGAACGTGCTGCTGCCGAGCCTGGTCAAGCGCCGGAAGCCGGACGCCGCCGGGCTGGTGATCGGGCTGTATCTGCTGTCGCTGACGGCCGGCGCCGTGATCGCCTCGGTGATCGCCGTGCCGGTGTTCACCGCCGCGGGGAGCACCGGAGCGGCGATCCGGGTCACGCTGGGCATGTGGGCGCTGCCAGCGGTCGGCGCGATCGTGATCTGGCTGCCGCAGGTGCGCTTCCGCACCGTTCCCGGCCCGTCCGGCCGGCCAGGCATGCGGGCGATGGGCAGGCACTGGCTCACCTGGCAGGTGACCGCGTTCATGGGGCTGCAGAGCCTCGGGTACTACACCACCTTGTCGTGGTTCCCGACCATGTTCCGCGACCACGGGATCGGCGCCGCCGCGGCCGGGAACCTGCTGGCCCTGATGAACCTCGGGAACGGGATCACCGGGCTGATCACCCCGATCCTGGCGCAGCGACTACGGGACCAGCGGGTGCTCGCCGCGGCCGCCGTGACATCCATCGTCATCGGGCTGCTCGGGGCCGGCTTCGGGCCGAACTCGGTCGCGGTCGAGTCGGTCATCCTGCTCGGAATCGGCCAGGGCGCCGCGTTCAGCCTGAGCATCTACTACGTGGCCGCGCGGGCGGCCGACGCGCGCGCTGCCGCCGAGCTGTCCGGCTTCTCGCAGGCCGTCGGCTATCTGGTCGCGGGCACCGGTCCGCTGCTGATCGGCCTGCTACACACCGCGACCGGTGGCTGGACGATCCCGCTGGTGATCCTGCTCACGGTCGCGGCCGGGCAGATGATCTCCGGCGTGCTCGCGGGCCGGAACCGGGTGATCGGGGCGACCGGCCCCGTCCCGGCCAGCGCCGACGCCACCTAGCCGACGCTAGTCGACGCCGACACCGGTCAGCCGGGCGCTGAGCTCCCACAGCCGCCGGGCGGCCTGGTCGTCGCGTGCCGCCCGGGAGGGCTCACGGAGCTTGCCGCTGACGTAGTAGCCGCCGCTGCGGCCGCTCACCGCGGGCGCGCTCGCCAGGTAGACCAGGGTGCTGGCGCCAGACTCCGGTGACCGCATCAGCGGTGCGCCGAGCCGCAGGCCGGCCCGCATCCAGGAACTGCCGCTCTGCCCGAACCTGGTCCGGACGGTGCCCGGGTGCAGGCAGTTCGCGGTCACCGCCGAGTCACTCAGCCGCCGGGCAAGTTCCCTGGTGAACAGGATGTTCGCGAGCTTGCTATTCGCATAGGCGCGCATCGCCGAGTAGCCGTGCTCCAGATTGACGTCGTCCAGGCTGAGCCGCGCACCCCGGTGCGCCGCCGAGGACACGGTCACCACCCTGGCCTGGCCGCCGGCGGTCAGCTTCGGCAGCAGCAGACCGGTCAGCGCGAACGGCGCCAGGTGGTTGACCGCCATGGTGTGCTCGAACCCGTCGGCGGTGACCTGCCGGGTGCCGCCCACCAGGCCGGCGTTGTTGACCAGGACGTCGATGGCAGGGAGCGCGAGCAGTCGGCTGGCCAGGTCGCGCACCTGGTCGAGCACGGACAGGTCGGCAAGTTCCAGGGCGGGCTCACTGGTGGCGACGGCGGCGACCTCGGCCAGGGCGGCCGCGCCGCGCCCGGGGTCTCGGCCGACCAGCACCACGGTGGCGCCGAGCCTGGCCAGGGCGACCGAGGCCGCCCTGCCGATGCCGGAGGTCGCCCCGGTCACGACGCAGGTCCGGCCGGACATTGGCCGCTCCGCGCTGTCCTGCTGGCTCGATGACACGCCTGGCCTCCGCTCTGGTAGGGCGCGCCGGCCGGTCCGGTTCCGGCGCTGGCATGAGTATGCAGGCCAGGCGGGGGTACGGGCGAACCGAGCAGCATTCCGGCCGCGGCCGGGCCGCCCGTCAGCGGGCCCCGTGCCGCGCGGGCAGCGAGAGACGCGAAATAGACTCGTTGCGTTCGCCCCCCGTCAGTTCGGCGGGGAACCGCGAGCCGGGCTCCGGCCCTGCACCGTCGAAGGCGTCAGGGCACAGGGCGCCCGGGACGACTGTGAGGAGCGCGTTCGATGACACTGCTGGAGTCGATTCGGAGTCCGCACGATGTCAAGGCGCTCAGCCCCGAGGAACTCTCGGTCCTGGCAGAGGAGATCAGGTCCTTCCTGATCGAGACCGTCTCAAGGAACGGCGGTCATCTCGGCCCCAACCTTGGCGTGGTCGAGCTGACCATCGCCCTGCACCGCGTGTTCGACTCCCCGGCCGACCGCATCGTGTGGGACACCGGCCATCAGTCCTACGTGCACAAGCTGCTCACCGGCCGGACGAGCGACTTCTGGACGCTGCGCCAGCGCGGCGGCATCTCCGGCTATCCCAGCCGGGCCGAGTCCGAGCACGACGTGGCCGAGAACTCGCACGCCTCGACCAGCCTGAGCTACGCCGACGGGCTCGCCAAGGCATTCGCGATCCGGGGCGAAACCGACCGGCGGGTGGTCGCCGTGATCGGCGACGGTGCCCTGACCGGCGGGATGGCCTGGGAGGCCCTGAACAACATCGCCGGGGCCAGGGACCGCCCGGTCGTGATCGTGGTCAACGACAACGGCCGGTCCTACCAGCGGACGATCGGCGGCCTGGCCGAGCATCTCGCCTCGGTCCGGGTATCGCAGCGCTACGAGCAGGTGCTCGACTACATCAAGACCACCCTGTCGCACACCCCGCTGGTCGGCCCGCCGCTGTTCGAGACCCTGCACGGGATCAAGAAGGGCCTGAAGGACGTGCTCCAGCCGCAGGTCCTGTTCGAGGATCTGGGGCTGAAGTACCTCGGCCCGGTCGACGGGCACGACGAGCAGGCCGTGGAAACGGCGCTCAGCCGGGCACGGGAGTTCCGGGCCCCGGTGCTGGTGCACGTGATCACTCAGAAGGGGCACGGGTACCCGCTGGCCGAGGAGAACGACGAGGACTGCCTGCATCAGGTCTCGCCGGGCGCGCCGGTGCAGTTCACTACCAGGCTCACGTCCGTAACCGGACTGGCCGGTGTGAACGGTTCCGCCGGGGTGAACGGCGTGCCCGCGGTCAACGGCGCCGCCGGGGCGAACGGTTCCGCCGGGGCGAACGGTTCCGCCGGGGCGAACGGCGTGCCCGCGGCCAACGGCGCCGCCGGGGCGAATGGCGCGAGCGGGCCGACCGGTGGTGCGGCCACCCACAAGCCGCCGGCCAAGCGCGGCTGGACCGCGGTCTTCTCCGCCGAAATGGCGGCGATCGGCGCCCGGCGCCCGGACGTGGTAGCGATCACCGCGGCGATGCTGCACCCGACCGGCCTGGCCGCGTTCGCCGAGGCATACCCGGACCGCGTCTTCGACGTGGGCATCGCCGAGCAGCATGCGATGACCAGCGCCGCCGGACTGGCGATGGGCGGCATGCACCCAGTCGTGGCGATCTACTCGACGTTCATGAACCGCGCGTTCGACCAGTTGCTCATGGACGTGGCGATGCACCGGCTGCCGGTCACGGTGGTGCTGGACCGGGCCGGGGTCACCGGACCGGACGGCGCCAGCCATCACGGCATGTGGGACGGCTCGCTACTGCAGATCGTGCCGGGAATCAGGGTCGCGATCCCGCGAGACGGGACCAGGCTGGTGGAACTGCTGCGCGAGGCGGTGGCGGTCGGCGACGGCCCGACGGCGCTCAGATTCCCGCGCGGGTCGGTGGCCGACGATCTGGCGGCGGTCGGCAAGCTTGGCGCGATGGATGTGCTGGCCAGGCCCGAGGCCGGGCAGGAGTCCGAGGTGCTGGTCGTTGCCGCCGGGCCGATGGGGCACCTCGCCGTGCGGGCGGCACGGACCCTGGCCGGCCAGGGCATCGGGGTGACGGTGGTCGACCCGCGCTGGGTGAAGCCGATCGACCAGGCGTTGGTTGGCGCGGCCGCCGCGCATCGCCTGGTGGTGACCGTCGAGGACAACGGCACGGTGGGCGGCTTCGGCGACGCGGTGGCCCGGCTGCTGCGGGATCACGAGGTGGACACCCCGGTGCGGACCCTCGGGCTGCCGCAGCGGTTCCTGGAGCACGGGGAGCGCGGCGAGATCCTCGCCGAGGCCGGCTTGACCGCCGAGGGCGTGACCGAGGCGATCGCCGCGGCCGCCGCCCGGTACCGGCCGACCCCGGTGCCGGCCAGCGGGCCGGTGCCGTCCAGCGGGCCAATGCAGGCCGAGGCGGCGCAGGCGCAGGACTGAGGGTCCGCGGCCCCGCGGGCGGATGCTGGCGGGGCCGCGGGCCCCGCGGGCGGATGCTGGCGGCCGTTTTCCGGTTAGCAGGATGCCCGGGAGTCGGCCGAGCCCGCCGAGTCCGCCAGGCCGGCCTGGCCGGACCCGCTGTCGGCCGCCGTGCCCGTCGCGGCACGCGTGAGCCGCTCGGCGAGCACGCTGATCCGCGCGCTAAGCTCCGGCGGCTCGAGCACGGTGAAGTCGGCGCCGAGCATCGCGAGATGGAACGCCAGGGCGTCGAGCGAGTCGCTGCCGCTGGTCAGTGTGCACTGGCCCGGGCCCGCCGGTGAGAGCACGCCGACGGTTGGCGGCACGTGCTCGGCGACTCGCGCCGCCGGGGCATGCACCAGCACCCGGGCCCGGTACCGGTACGGCTCGGAGGTGACGGCCCGGGCGACGAACGCGGCGGGGTCCGGGTGCTCCCTCGGCGCGAAGCCGGGGCCGGTGGCCGTCAGCTCGCCGATCCGGTCCACCCGGAACGTGCGCCAGTCCCGCCGGATCAGGTCATAGGCCAGCAGATACCAGCGGTAGCCGGCGGTGACCAGCCGGTAGGGTTCGACCGAACGGGAGCTGGCCGAGCCGTCCCGGTCGCGGTAGTCGAACGTGAGCCGCTGGCGCCCGCGGCACGCCGCGGCCAGCGCGGTCAGCAGGTCGAGCCGGATGGTCGGCCCCGGGCCGGTCATCGGCACGGTCGACTCCGCCAGCGCGGTGCTGCGCTCCCTGAGCCGGGCCGGGAGCACCTGATCGAGCTTGGCGAGGGCCCGGACGGATGCCTCGGCAAGCCCGAGGACGGCGCTGCTGGCGGCGCTGCGCAGGCTCACCACCACGGCGATCGCCTCATCGTCATCGAGCAGCAGCGGGGGCAGTGCCCGGCCGGCTCCGAGCCGGTAGCCGCCGGCCACGCCAGGCACCGAGTGCACGGGATACCCGAGGTCGCGCAGTCGCTGCATGTCCCGGCGCAACGTCCGCGGCGTCACCTCAAGCCGCTCCGCGAGTTCGCCACCCGGCCAGTCCCGCCGAGCCTGGAGCAGCGTCAGCAGGCGGAGGAGCCGGGACGAGGTGTCCAGCATGGTTTCATTATCCGCCGTAACGAGGACGGAAACTGTCCGCAATAGAGTCTAGCGTCGCCCTCATGACGATGATTCCGCCGGATCCACACACCGAGGACCCGCCAAGCCCTGGACTAGAACCCGCCCCGGCCGTGCCGCCTGGCCCCGCGCCGCTGGACTGGACCGCCGCCCTGGCCGACCAGCTTGAGTGGCACTGGTCGCACCACCTGCGGCCCAGGCTCGGCGGCCTGACCGACCAGGAGTACTTCTGGGAGCCGGTCCCGGGCTGCTGGTCCATCCGGGCGCGAGGGACCTCCAGCGCCCCGATTGCCGCTGGCCCGGGTGACTTCGTGATGGAGTACGCCTTCCCCGAGCCGGAGATCCCGCCGGTCACGACCATCGCCTGGCGACTGGCGCACGTGATAGTCGGCTGCTTCGGCGCCCGCACCGCCGCGCATTTCGGCGGCCCGCCGGCCGAGTTCCGCACGTTCGACTACGCCGGCACGGCCGATGCGGCGCTGGCGCAACTCGACCAGGCCCACGATGCCTGGATCACCGGCGTCCGCTCCCTGGGCGAGGATGGCCTGGCGGCGCCGTCCGGCCCGGCCGAGGCGCCGTTCGACGCCTCGCCGATGGCCGAACTCGTGCTGCACATCAACCGCGAGGTGCTGCACCACGGGGCGGAGATCGCCCTGCTCCGAGACCTGTACCGAGCGAGGAAGGCCGGATCCGATGCCCTATGAGTTCCAGGTGACCTTCGACGCGGCCCGGCCGCACGATCTCGCGGACTGGTGGGCGGAGACGCTCGGCTGGAACGTCGAGCCGACCGACGAGCCGTTCATCCGGCGGATGATCGCCGAGGGTTACGCGACCGAGGCCGACACCATGACCCACAATGGCGCACTGGTCTGGCGCGACGGCGCCGCCATCACCGCCCCGGCGGATCCGGCCGGCTTGGTGAGTCTGCCGCGCGTGCTGTTCCAGCTGGTACCGGAGCCCAAGACGGTCAAGAACCGGGCGCATCTCGACGTGCGCGTCGGCGCGGAAGAGGTGGAGTCGGTCGCCGCCCGACTCGCCGAGCGGGGCGCGACCTTCCTGCACCGGGCGTCTCGGGGTCCGCACTCCTGGATCACCATGGCCGACCCCGAGGGCAACGAGTTCTGCGTCGCCTGACCGTGGGCCGGGGAGGAACCCGGCGCCGGGAGATCGGCCGCGGCTTAGTTACCAAGGTCCTGTATCCGGCCCGGTCCGTACCATCGGGCCGGTGCCGGGGTGCAGAATCCGTTCTATGGACACGTTGAACGTCGCCGTGGTCGGCTCGGGCCCGGCCGGTCTGTACACCGCCGAAGCGCTGATCAAGCAGGGGGCGGCGCTCAACCCGCCGCGCGCCGTCCTGGTCGATGTGCTCGACCGGCTGCCGACGCCGTACGGCCTGGTGCGCTACGGCGTCGCGCCGGACCACAAGTCGATCAAGTCGATCGCGGAGTACCTGCGCGGCGTTCTGGAGCACGACGGTGTCCGGTTCGTGGGCGGCGTGCACCTAGGCGAGGACGTCACCCGGGACGACCTGCTGGCCAGTTATGACGCGGTGGTCTACGCGACCGGCGCGATGCGGGACCGGCGGCTGGGCATTCCCGGCGAGGACCTGCCCGGCAGCTATGCCGCCACGGACTTCGTGAACTGGTACTGCGGGCATCCGGACGTCGACCCGGGCCGGTTCACGCTGGACGCCGAGTCGGTCGCGGTGATCGGGGTCGGGAACGTGGCCGTGGACGTGGCGCGAATCCTGGTCCGCGACCCGGCGGACCTGCGCGAGACCGACGTGTCCCAGCCGGTGCTGGACGCGCTCATCGCGAGCAAGGTGCGCGAGGTCCACATGATCGGCCGGCGCGGCCCGGCCCAGGCCAAGTTCACCACGAAGGAACTGCGTGAGCTTGGTGAACTGGACGGCGTCGATGTCCTGGTCGGCGAGGGCGAGGCCGACCTCGCGACGTTCGACGCGAGCGGGCAGAGCGCCGAGATCGTGGCCGGCGACCGGCGGGTCCGCGGCAACTACACGGTCATCAGCGACTGGGCGGGTCGGTCAGAGTCCGGCCGGTCGCGGCGGCTCACCTTGCGCTTCTGGCTCCGGCCGGTGGAGATCGTCGGCACCGACCGGGTCGAGGGACTCAGGCTGGAGCGGATGGCCCTGGATGCCGACGGCCGGCTAGCCGGGACCGGCCAGTTCGAGACCGTGGCCGTGCAGATGGTGCTGCGCAGCGTGGGCTACCAGAGCGTGCCGCTGCCCGGCGTCCCGTTCGACGAGCGTTCCTCCACCGTCCCGAACGCCGAGGGCCGTGTGCTGGGCGCCGACGGGCAGCCGCTGCCCGGCGAGTACGTCGCTGGCTGGCTGAAGCGCGGGCCGACCGGGGTGATCGGCACCAACAAGTCCGACGCCGCCGAGACGGTGCGCTGTCTGCTCGCCGACCTGGCGGGCGGTCCAGGCCCCGATGACGTGCCGCTGCCGCGGCCGGGCCTGCTCCGCCTGCCGGATGGGCACGGCGGGATGCCCGACGACGCGGCACCCGACGACGAGTCGCCCGCCTGGTCCGCGCGGTTCTCCGCGCTGCTCGCCGAGCGCGGCATCCGGCCGGTCGGCTACCGGGACTGGCTCAAGATTGAGTCCGCCGAGAAGGAACTCGCCGCGTCGCTCGGTCGCGGTGCGCGGGTCAAGCTCGGCAGCCGGGCGGAGATCGATGCGGCCTGCGGGGTGACCGTCCGCTGACCTTAGGACCGCCAGGGCCGGTCCCTCAGCATGGCGATGATCTCACCCACCTGGAGGCCGATCTGATCGACCTTCCGGTCCATCTGCTCAAACCGGCCGTCCAGCCGGTCGAGGCGGGTGTCGATTCCGTCGAGGCGGGATTCGACCCGGTCGACGCGAATTTCGATGCGGTCAAGGCGACGATCTATCTGGTCGAACCGATGGTCATGCCGGTCGACTCGGTTCAGGATCTCGGTGACGGTGTCACCGAGCGCCCGTACGTCTTCCTTAAGGCCGTCCACCTGACCCTGAATCGGTGCCATGCGGGCAGCGTACTCGTCGGCTCCGACGAAACGCCCGGGCTTCATCGGGACGCCGGACCCGGCCGCACTGCCCGGCGAGAAGTGTCACCTGCTCGGTGACTCATGATCACGGAAGGTTCGGTGCCCATGTCTAGCCAGATCTTCCACGATCATGAAAGTGGTGTCATGAAAGTGGAGATCAGACCCGTCCGGCCGCCTGCAAGAAACGTAGGGCGCACTAGCCGGGCGCCTTGGTCGCCCGTAATGGGGGCGGGTTGTCCCCGGTTGTGCGGACGGTCAAAGACGTCGTCGGGCGCGACAGCTGTTCATGGGGTGCGCCTGCCACTGTGGTTCGAGGGAGCGGCTGCACCGGACCGTGCAGTTACCAGCGGATGCGGATGCCGGAACGCCACTGGGCGAGCAGGTCGGCCGGTCCGGTCACGGTTATCTCGTCGGTCCGGTTCCACAGGCTCAGGTAGAGCTGGACGGCGCTGCCGGAGAACACGGCGTCGGGGGTGTCTGTCTGGCCGGCCGTCGTCGCGATCGGCCCGTCCCCGATCCGCAACGTCCACGCATGCCCGGTGTCGGCGGTCCTGACCAGCAGGGTATATGGCTCGGCCGCGGGTAGCAGGCCGCCCTTGCCGCGGGTGATGAACCCGCAGAGCAGCTCGTCGATTCCGTCGGTGGCCAGCACGGGATCGAGGCCCACGTCGGCGGTTGCGGGCCGT
>JAJYTW010000158.1 GCA_021792855.1 Actinomycetes bacterium | reverse complement strand
GCTGAACAGCACCGTCATCACCGCCATCGGCAGCATGAACAGTCCGGCGTGCACCGCAGAATAGCCGCGGACGTCCTGCAGGTAGAGGGTGTTCAGCAGCAGGAACCCGCCCAGGCACGCGAACGCGAGCACCGCGATCACGGTCGCGCCGGTGAACGGGGCGCTGCCGAAGAACCGCAGGTCGAGCAGTGGCTCGCGGTGCCGTTTCTCGTAACCGGCGAAACCGACCGCGGCGATCGCCGCCACCGCGAACAGCGCGAGGATCTCTGGCGACGTCCAGCCCCGGTTCGGGCCCTCGATGATCGCGTACACCAGCGCCGCCAGCGACACGATCACCAGCACCTGACCGACCGGATCGGGCTTGCGCGGCCTGGCCGCCTTCGACTCGGGCACGAACAGGGCGGTGAGCACGATCGCGGCCACGCCGACCGGGATGTTGACCCAGAAGATGCTTCGCCAGCCGACCGAACTGACCAGGACGCCGCCGACCACCGGCCCGAGCGCCATGGACAGCCCGATTACCGCGCCCCAGACACCGATGGCCTGGGCGCGCTCGGTCCGGTCGGTGAACACATTGGTGATGATCGACATCGCGACCGGGTTGAGCATCGAACCGCCGACCGCCTGCACCATGCGGAACACCACGAGCAGCGGCAGGCTCGGCGCCAGGCTGCACAGCAGCGATCCGAGCGTGAACATCGCCAGCCCGACCTGGAACGTCCGGCGGCGGCCGACCCGGTCCGCGGTCGACCCGGACAGCATCAGCAGGCTGGCCAGCACCAGCGCGTAGGCGGAGATGATCCACTGCAGACCGGACACCGACGCGTGCAGGTCGTGCTGGATCGACGGCAGCGCCACGTTGACGACCGTGACGTCCAGGCCGACGATCAGCAGGCTCATGCAGCAGATCGCCAGCACCAGCATGCGCCTGGATCGGGACAGCTCCGCAACGCTCATTCGAACTAGTATGCCTTTCGGGACGTTTATGCCCGTCCGGTGACCGCCGCGGGGCCGGCGCCCGGCCGGTTACCCGATGTCCCGGCGGCGCACCCCGAACAGACCCAGGCAGGCTAGCGCCACCGCGGCCAGGCCGAGCCACAGCAGCGGTGCGGCGCTCACGCCGCCGCCGGGCAGTCGGGGCGCGTGCGTGAACGGCGAGACGTCCAGCAGCCAGGACGGCAGCCGCAGCGTCGGCCCGAGGAACAGCACCGCCGCGGTGAATCCGAGCACGCTCCACGCGCCGGTGGTCGCCGCCCGGGGCGCCAGGCCGAACAGTGCCGCGGTAAGCCCGCCGAGCACCAGCGCGGCGGGCGCCTGGGCGAGCGCGGCCCCGAGCATCTGGGCGGTCCCCGCTCCCCCGGCCGTCCCGGCGCCGGTCCCGAGGCCGGCCGCGACGCCGAGACCGGTCATCCCCAGGATCGCCAGCACCCCGGCGGTGGCGATCACCAGATGACTGAGGGCCCAGCCCAGCCGGCCCGCCCCTGCGGCCAGCGCCACGTCGGCCCGCGCCCCGGCCTCCTCCGAGCGGAGCCGGAGCACGGCCGAGATCGCGTAACCGCCGACGGCGAGGCCGGTCATGCTCATCACGGCGGCCAGAAAGGCGTCGGTCAGGCCATGGGCGCCGCCCATCTCGAGCACGATCCGCCGGACCTGGGTGGTGCCGAACAGCCCCTGGATGCCGTGTGACGCGGACCCGAGCACGACGCCGTACACGAGGGCGCCAGCCAGCCAGGACGCCGCCGTCGCCCGCTGCAGCCGCCAGGCGAGCGCGAGCGGGGTGCCCAGCCAGCGGGCGGCGGTCGCCGGTCCGGCGCGCTGCGCCCAGATCCCGGCGTCGTAGTCGCGGCGCGCGGCGAGCAGACCGGCCAGCACCGCGGCCAGCGCGGCGAGAACGGCCGGCAGGACGAGCACCCACCAGCGCGGCCCGCCGGCCGGGCCGAAGGGCCGGATCAGCTCGGCCCAGCCGATCGGGGACAGCCAGGAAAGCCAGCGGGGACCGCCGACGCCGACCGAGTCGCCGACCGCGCGGAGCAGGAAGACCACGCCGAGCGCCGCCACGGCCAGGCCACGGGCGGTGCGGGCGGCCCGGGCAAGCTGCGCGGTCACGGCGGCGAGCGCCGCGAACACCAGACCGCAGGCCGCGATGCCGGCGGCCAGCGCGATCGATCCCGCGGCCGGCAGTCCGAGCACGATCGCCACGACCGCGAGCACCACCCCGGCCGCGAGGTTGGCCGCGACGGCCACCATCAGCGCGCCGGCCAGCGCCGAGTGCCGGCCGACCGCCGCCGACCCGATCAGCTCGCCGCGGCCCGCCTCTTCGTCGGCTCTGGTGTGCCTGACCACGATGAAGACGCTCATCAGACCGGCGAGCAGCGCGCAGATGGCGGTATCCCGCCATGCGGTGAACGAGCCGATCGAGCTGCCGTAGAAGGGCCCGTAGATCGACAGCAGGGCCGAATTGTGGTTGGCCGTGGCCGCGAACTCGGCCCGGCCCGCGGCGGTGGGATACAGGCCGCGGAATCCGTACACCGTGGCCCCGATGAACGCGGCGAACGCGTATAGCCAGATCGGCAGCATGATCCGGTCCCGCCTGATCGCCATCCTGGCTAGCGCGCCGGCGCCGGCGAGCGTGGTCAACGCGGCTCCAGGGCGGCCCCGGCGTAGTGCCGCAGGAACAACTCTTCCAGCGTCGGCGGCTGGCAGGTCAGGCTGCGCACGCCGACGGCGGTGAGCCTGCCGAGCACCGCGTCGAGCGCGTCGGCGTCGACCTGGCAGCGGACCCGGTTGCCCTCGATCTCTGCCTCGTGCACGCCGGGCAGGCCGGCCAGCGACCCGGGCGGGCCGGCTAGCTCGGCCGCGACGAAGGTGCGGGTGAGGTGCCGAAGCTGCGCCAGGGTGCCGGTCTCCACCGTCTTGCCGCGCCGGATGATCGTCACCCGGTCGCAGAGCGCCTCCACCTCGGACAGGATGTGGCTGGACAGCAGCACGGTCCGGCCGCGCTCGCGTTCGTCATCGACACAGCCGCGGAAGACCGCCTCCATCAGCGGATCCAAACCGGACGTTGGCTCGTCAAGCAGGAGCAGTTCGACATCCGACGCAAGGGCGGCGATCAGCGCGACCTTCTGCCGGTTGCCCTTGGAATACGCCCGCGCCCGAACGGTCGGGTCCAGGTCGAACCGCTCGATCAGGCTGGCTCGCCGGGTCGGACTCAGTCCGCCGCGCATCCTTCCGATCAGGTCGATGATCTCCCCGCCGGTGAAGTTCGGCCACAGGCTGACGTCGCCTGGCACGTAGGCCAGCCGGCGGTGCAGTCGGGTCGCGTCCCGCCACGGGTCGCCGCCGAGCAGTCGCGCCGTTCCGCCATCCGCGCGGAGCAGCCCAAGCAGGATCCGGATCGTGGTGGTCTTGCCCGCCCCGTTGGGTCCCAGAAAGCCGTGCACCTCGCCACCGGAAACGGTCAGATCCAGGCCGTCCAGAGCGGTTGCCGAACCGTAGGACTTCCGCAGCCCGGCGATCTCGATAGCGTCGTCCACATCGATAAGGCTACAGTACTTTCAGAAGTTTCTGAATATTACAAATTAGATTGCCGGTCCGGACGGCCCGACGACGTCATGGCGGCCCAGCCGACGTCATGGCAGCCGGCCGACGTCATGGCGGTCCGGCCGTAGTGAGGGCGGCCGGGCTGGAATCAGGGTGACCGCGGTCGGGCACCCACGCTGGGGGAATAGGCAGGTGAGCATGGAACGTGACGAGGACGCGGTGCGCGACTTCACCGAGCGATTCGCCGCAACCCTGGTCGAGGCGGGGATCCCGAGAATGCCCGCGCTGATCTTCGCCGCGCTGAGCGCGACCGACTCCGGCAGGCTGACCGCGGCCGACCTGGCCACGACTCTGCGAGCAAGCCCGGCCGCCGTGTCCGGCGGGGTGCGCTACCTGACCGGGCTTGGAATGGTGATCCGCGAGCGCGAACCTGGCTCCCGGCGGCTCAGGTACCGGGTGCCGGACAACGTCTGGGACGAGGTCGTGGGCATCCAGACCCGGCTGATGACCCGCTGGGCGGCCGTGCTCAGGGAGGGCGTCGCGGTACTCGGCCCGGGTACTCCGGCAGGCGTCAGGATGCGCGACTCAGTACAGTTCTTCGAGTTCGTGGCCGCGGAAGTGCCGCGGGTGCTGGACCGCTGGCGGAAACGCGAATGGACGGCCGGCCCGGCCGATCGGTAAGACTAGTAGCAGCAGAACGGCTTGAGGAGGCTGCGAGTGCCGCGCGATCCCGGAGACCTCTATCAGGTCAGCCCGCAGGCGCCTGAACTGGAATCCGACCTGGTCATGCTCCACTACCTGGATGGGTTCGTGGACGCCGGCGGGGCCGGGAGACTGGTCGCCTCGCACCTGCTCGGCACCATCGAGCACGCCGAGGTCGCCCGGTTCGACGTCGACTCGCTGATCGACTACCGGTCCCGCAGGCCGCCGATGATCTTCGCCAGGGATCACTGGGAGAGCGTCGAGGCGCCGGAACTGGTCCTGCACCTGCTGCACGACGCCGACGGTCGGCCGTTCCTGCTGCTCGACGGGCCGGAACCGGACCGGGACTGGGAGGCGTTCACCGCCGCCGTGATCCGGCTCAGCACCGATCTCGGCGTGCGCCTCGCGGTCGGCTTCCACGGCATCCCGATGGGCGTGCCGCACACCAGGCCACTCGGCCTGACCAGTCATGCCACCAGGACGGAACTGGTCGGTGACGCCCATCCGCTGGCGGACCGGCTTCAGGTGCCCGGCAGCGCCTCGGCACTGCTCGAACTGCGGATGGGCGAGGCTGGCCGGGACGCGCTCGGGTTCGCCGTGCACGTGCCGCACTACCTCGCTCACGCCACCTATCCGGCCGCCGCGGTCACCCTGCTCGGCGCGCTGTCCCTGGCGACGGGGCTGAACCTGCCGGATCAGGCGCTGCGCGAGGCCGCCGAACTGACCGACGCCGAGATCGCCCGGCAGGTGTCCGGCTCGGAGGAGGTCGCCGAGGTGGTGCGGTCGCTAGAGGCGCAGTACGACGCGTTCCACTCCGAGCACCAGGATCTGCTCGCCGACTCGGGCGAGATCATGCCCAGCGGCGAGGAACTCGCCGAGCAGTTCGAGCGCTTCCTCGCCGAACAGCAGAACGGCGGCGAGGCCGGACCCGCCGAGGGCTGACCGCGCCAGGGTCGGTCGCGCCCGGCGATTCGATCGGCCGGACGGCGATCCCGCATTGGCGGCACGCCCATTGGTACCAAGCCTTTGCCTGGTACTGGGCTGAAACACACGGTGCGCCGGGCATGAAGGGGCTATCGCCAGCGGCGGTTCGCACGGGGCCCGCCGCAGGCCAGGCCACATGTGCGGGGGTCATGTGGCCCACGGGAAACAGGGCGGCGTTGACGACTCCGCGCGGATTGCGACGCACCGCCCGGACTGATCGCAGTGATGCGAGGCCGCCGCCCTGTTTCCCGTCTCCACCAGACCGGCGCCCGGGGCGCCGGATCGGGTTCTCAGCTGCTCAGGAATCCGCCGAAGCCGCCGCCGGATCCGCCGCTCAGCGCGTTGTCCCCGTTGGCCGCCGCGGGCAGATACGGCTGGATGGCGTGGGCGAGGACCGGAACCGGCATCGACTGCAGCCAGACCCGGCCCGGCCCGGTGAGCGCCACCAGGTACAGGCCGTCGGCCCCGAAGAACTTGTTCGAGATTCCCGGCATCTGGCTGATCGAGAACTGCACCGAATCCTGGAACATGCCCACGTGCCCGGGATGGACCAGCACGGTCTGCCCCGGCTGCAGGTTGTAGGTGATCATCTCGCCGCCTAGCTCGATCCAGGCAACGCCCTGGCCCTCAAGCCGCTGCAACACGAAGCCATCCCCGCCGAACATTCCGCCGCGGAAGCTCTGCTGCAGGCCCACCGTGGGCGTGATGCCGTCGGTGCCGCACAGCCAGCCGTGCCGGTGCACCAGGTAGCCCTGCCCGGGACCGATCTCGACCGGGACGATATGACCGGGAAGCTTCGCTGCGAAGGCCACCGTTCCCGGCCCCTCGTAGCGGGTCATCAGCAGCCCGCCCCCGCCGAGCATCCGCTTCAGTCCCTTCATGAAGCCGCCGCCACCGCCGCCGCCATCGCCGCCCATGGTCTGCGACATCTGAACGCCGGCCGACATCCAGGCAAGCTCGCCGTGCGGGGTCAGGACGTGCTCCCCCTGGTTCAGTCCAATTTCCAGCACGGGCATCGTCGTGCCCTTGATTTCCGGCTGCATTAGCTAGTTATCCTCCCGTATCGGGAACATCGCCCAGAAGGCGACCGATGAGCACACGGTATCCCTTGCATCGGCCGATTCAGGGGAAAGTTCGGGAAGTCCGAACGGCGGCGCTGACCCGCGCCATTGCCCGCTGTACCGGTCCCCGGCACGGCGCGCGCGGGGGACTATGGCAGATTGCTCACGTGGAGCGCTACACCGCGGAGAACCGCGCGAACTGGGACGAGCGGGTGCCCGCGCACGTGGCATCACCGGACTACCAGGTCGCGGAGTTCGCGGCCGACCCGGGATTCCTCAGCCGGGTGGTGCGGTTCGACCGGCCCAGGCTCGGTGACCTCACCGGCCAGCGCGGCATCCACCTGCAGTGCCACATCGGCACCGACACCGTGTCGCTGGCCAGGCTCGGCGCGTCGATGACCGGGGTGGACTTCTCGGCCCCGGCGATCGAGCAGGCGACCGCGCTCGCCGCGGCGGCCGGCGCCGACGCCACGTTCGCGACCTGCGACGTCTACGCGGCCGCGGAGGTGGCCGGGCCGGGCAGGTTCGACTTCGTCTACACCGGGATCGGCGCGCTGTGCTGGCTGCCCAGCGTGCGCCGGTGGGCGGCGGTGGTCGCCGACCTGCTGCGGCCGGGCGGCAGGCTGTTCATCCGCGAGGGCCACCCGGTGCTCTGGTCGCTCCAGGATGGCCGGGGCGACGATCTGCTGGTCATCGACTACCCGTACTTCGAGCGCCCGGAGCCGACCAGCTTCGACGAGCCCGGCACCTACGTCCGCACCGACGCGGTGTTCGAGCGGACCGTGACGCACGAGTGGAACCACGGCCTCGGCGACATCGTCACCGCGCTGCTCGAGGCCGGGATGTCGATCACCGGCCTGATCGAACACGACAGCGTGCCCTGGGAGGCGCTGCCCGGGCTGATGGAACCGGCCGGAGACGGTGAGTGGCGGCTCACCGACCGGCCATGGCGGCTGCCGCACAGCTACACCCTGCAAGCGGTCCGGCGCGGCTGAGACATGCCCGCGCAGCCAGGATCGCCCCCGCGGCGCCGCCCGTGAGCAGGTCCTCCCGGCGGGCGCCGCTGCCGCCAGGCATCCGGGGCCTGCTGGTTTTCGCCAGCGCCCTGGTCTTCACCGACACCGTGTTCTTCACCGCGCTGACCCCGCTGCTGCCGCGGTACGCGCAGATCGCCCACCTGTCCAAGACCGGGGCGGGAATCCTGGTCGCCGCCTACCCGCTCGGCACCCTGCTCGGCGCGCTGCCGTCCGGGCTCGCGGTGGCGCGCCTCGGCGCCCGCCGGGTCGTGCTGATCGGCCTGGCCCTGATGAGTGTCTCGACGCTGGTGTTCGGCTGGTCATCGGCCGCTGCCGTGCTCGACCTCTCCCGGCTGGCCCAGGGTCTCGGCGGCGCCTGCACCTGGGCGGCCTCGATGACCTGGCTCGCCTCGGCCAGCCCGCCCGATCGGCGCGGTGAACTGCTCGGCACCGCGCTCGGTGCGGCCACGGCGGGTGCCCTGTTCGGGCCCGTTATCGGGGCGATCGCCTACCAGGCGGGGACCGGGCCGGCCTTCTCCGGCGCCGCCGTGGTCGGCGCCGCCCTGATGGTCCTCGCGTTCGCCGTGCCGCCTCCGCACCTGGCCGAGCCGCAGGGCCTGCGCGCCACCGGGGCGGCACTGCGGGATCGCGGGGTACGCACCGGCCTGTGGCTGACCGCCGTGCCCGGCCTGGGGTTCGGCGTCATCGACGTGCTCGCGCCGCTCCGGCTGGCCGGTCTCGGCGCGAGCGCGCTGGCGATCAGCGCCACGTTCCTGGTCGCGGCCGGCATCGAGGCCGTCATCACGCCGCTGGCCGGCCGGATCTCCGATCGACGCGGGCCGTACCCGCCGATCCGGGCCGCCCTGCTGGCCGGCGCGGTGGTCAGCCTGCTGGCCCCAGTGCTCGCGGTGTGGCCGCTGATCGGACTGCTGATGATCGGGATGCCCAGCTACGGCGCGATGTTCGCCCCGGCCGCGACGCTGCTGTCCGGCGGCGCCCAGCGGATCGGGCTGAACCAGGGCCTGGCCTTCGGCCTCGGCAACCTCGCCTGGGCGGGCGGTCAGACCATCGCGGCCGGCGCCAGCGGGGCGATCGCCCAGGCCACCGCGGACATCGTGCCCTACCTGCTGCTCGCCGGTGCGTGCCTGGCCACGCTCGTCTTGCTGCGCGGGCGGCCCGCCGGGCAGGATACGGTGACGTCCAACCGCTGAGAGGTGCCGATGTCACAGCCGCTGTTCCCGACCTCCCTGGTCGGCAGTTACCCGCAGCCGGACTGGCTGATCGACCGGGAGCGGCTGGCCGGGCGGTTCCCGCCCCGGGTCCGCGCCACCGAGCTATGGCGGGTCGACCCGGCCTACCTGGAGCAGGCGCAGCACGACGCGGTGCGACTGGCGGTCGCCGACCAGCGCGAGGCCGGACTGGACATCCTCACCGACGGCGAGGAGGGCAGGGAGAGCTACTCCAACGCCTTCGCCACCGCCCTGGACGGCGTGGACATCGACAACCCGGGCACCGCGCTGGACCGCAGCGGGCACCCGAACCCGGTGCCGAGGATCGTCGGCCCGATCAGCCGCCGCCACCCGGTCAACCTGGCCAGCCTGGCGTTCCTGCGCGAGCGGGCGGGGCAGGACGCGACCATCAAGATCACCGTCCCCGGGCCGTTCACGATGGCGCAGCAGGCCCAGAACGACTACTACCCGTCCACCGAGGCGGCGGCCTACGCCTATGCGGCGGCGGTGCACGACGAGATCGCCGACCTGCTCGCGGCCGGCGCGGACATCGTGCAGATCGACGAGCCGTACCTGCAGGCCCGCCCGGAGGCGGCCAGGGAGTTCGGCGTCGGCGTGCTGAACGCGGCGCTGGAGGGAATCGAGGGCACCACCGCGGTGCACCTGTGCTTCGGCTACGCCGCCATCATCCACGACCGGCCGAGCGGCTATTCGTTCCTGCCCGAACTGGCCGGATGCACGGCCGACCAGATCTCGATCGAGACCGCCCAGTCCGGGCTGGACTGCTCGGTCCTGGCCAGCCTGGCCGACGCCGGAAAGACCATCATCCTTGGCGTGCTCAACCTCGGTGACCCGGGGGTAGAGACCGCGGACCAGGTCGCCGACCGGGTCCGGCGGGCGCTGCCGTACGTGCCCGCCAGGCAGATCGTGCTCGCCCCGGACTGCGGGATGAAGTACCTGCCGAGGGACTCGGCGCTGGGCAAACTGCGGGCGATGACGCAGGCGGCGGCGCTGCTGCGCGACCAGGCCTGACCCGGCCAGCCAGCCTGAGCGGGCGGCGGCGCCTCCGGCGCCGACCGGGCGGGCGGCCGCAGCGGGATCGGGCATCGCCTGGCCCAACGAATCGGTTCCGTCCGGGGTCTTGACCTTCGGAACGACCGTAACCGAACCGGCGGCCAGATCGGAGCCCGATGATGAGCTGGCTCAGCATGCCCTGCCGCGGGCTCCGCCCGGTCCTGCTGGCCTGCGGCGCCACGGCTCTCGGAGGGATCCTGGCGGCGTGCGGGCCGGCTGGGACACCCGGAGGGCCGCCCGGCGCCACGTCA
>JAJYTW010000157.1 GCA_021792855.1 Actinomycetes bacterium | reverse complement strand
GAACCTGCTCCCGTCGCTGCAGTGGGTCGCGATCGGGCTGTTGATCGTGATCTTCCTCTGGGTCCGGCCGCAGGGTCTGCTCCCGGAACGGCGCCGAGTGGTGACCGCGAACGGGCGACGGTCAGCGGTGGCGGTGGGCGCCGCCAGCAGGTCCGGTGAGCCAGTGGCCGGTCAGCCGACGGCGGGTGAGGTGGGGGCCGGTGAGCCGACGGCGGGTGCCGCGGACGCGGCTGCCTCGGGCGTCGCGGCTGCCTCGGGCGTCGCGGCCGGGGCCAGAACGGTGGCCGCGGTCGTGTCCGGCGGCCGGGACCGGGTGCACCGGTCGGTGTCCGATGATCCGGTGATCCTGCGGACCGAGAAGGTGAGCCGCGAGTTCGGCGGCGTGCACGCGGTCGCCGACGTCTCGGTGTCGATCCGGCGCGGCACGCTGACCGGTCTGATCGGGCCCAACGGCGCAGGCAAGTCCACCTTCTTGTCGTTGCTCGCCGGAACTCAGCAGGTTTCCGGCGGCCGGATCATCTACCAGGACCGGGACGTGACCACGATGCCCGCGTACCTGCGTGCCCGGGCCGGGCTGGTCCGGACGTTCCAGCTAGCGAGTGAGTTCAAGCGGCTGACCGTGATGGAGAACCTGCTCTCGGCGGTACCTGGGCATCGCGGCGACTCCTTCGCCGGCGCGATGCTTGGCCGTAGGTACTGGCGGCGGGATGAGGTCGCGGCGATCGCCAGGGCCGAGGCCCTGATCGAGAGCTTCGGCCTGACCAGGCAGGCCCATCAGTACGCCGGTGACCTATCCGGTGGTCAGCGGCGCCTGGTGGAGATCATGCGGGCGCTGATGACCGAACCGGACATGCTGCTGCTGGACGAGCCGATGGCCGGCGTGCACCCCGAACTGGCCCGGCGGATCGGGGAGTCGCTGGTCCGGCTGTGCCAGGGCGGCATGACGATCCTGATGGTCGAGCACGAACTGGCGATCATGGACGAGTTCTGCGATCCGGTCGTCGTGATGGCCGACGGCTCGCTGCTGGCCGAGGGCACCATGGCCGAACTGCGGGATCGCGCCGAGGTCGTGGAGGCATACCTTGTCGGCTGAGCGGGCAGAGGGCGGCGCCGGGCACGTGGCGGCCGCGGCGGCAGACGATGACGGCGCGGGCCGCGAACCCGGCTCGCTCCGGGCCGACGGCGTGACCGCCGGTTACGGCGGCGACCCGGTGATCCGGTCGGTGTCGGTGCGGTCTGATCCGGGGCGCGTGGTTTCCGTGGTCGGTCCGAACGGGTCCGGCAAGAGCACCCTGCTCAAGGCGCTGATCGGAATCCTGCGGATCACGCAGGGCCAGGTCAGTGTCGGTGACCGGGATGTGACGAATCTCGCGCCGGAGGACATGGCCCGAGCCGGTGTCGGTTACGTGCCGCAGATCGACGACGTGTTCGCGCCGCTGACGGTGCGGGAGAACCTCGAAATGGGCGGCTACCTGCTGTCCAGGCACGAGATCGCCGATCGGGTTGAGCACGTGCTCGCGGTGTTCCCCAAGCTCGGCTCGATGCTGCGCCGCCCGGCCGGCAAGCTCAGCGGCGGCGAGCGGAAGATGCTCGCGATGGGCCGGGTGCTGATGCTGCGGCCCGCCGTCTTCCTGCTGGACGAGCCGACCGCCAACCTGGCGCCCACCATCGCCCGGAGCCTGCTGGAGGAACAGGTCACCCGACTGGCCGCGCAGGGCGCCGCGGTGCTGATCGTGGAGCAACGGGCCAGGGCCGTGCTCGCCGTCTCCGACTACACCTACGTGATGGGTGGCGGCGAGCTTCGGATGTCCGGCAGTCCGGCCGAGTTGTCAGCGAGTCCGGCGTTCGTGTCCTCGTTCCTGGGCGGCCACCGGAACTAGGACCCGGGAGGAGCCGGGGCGAGCACCCGCAGCGCGCCGGGCAGGACGCGCACCCGGAGCG
The DNA here is from genome assembly GCA_021792855.1 of Actinomycetes bacterium. Classification (GTDB taxonomy): domain Bacteria; phylum Actinomycetota; class Actinomycetes; order Streptosporangiales; family Streptosporangiaceae; genus Chersky-822. The sequence continues at coordinate 7,929 of JAJYTW010000157.1, read as the reverse complement.
GCGTTCCGGCGGCCAGCGGACTGGCGCACGCGAGCGGTTCGCCGTCGGCGGCGGCGGTCAGGTCGCGGCTGGCCCGCAGGGTCACCTCGGTGCCGCGATCGGTCGAGATCTGCGGCAGCGCCAAGTGCCTTCCGCTACGGATCCCGGCCAGCGCGCGCAACACGGTCAGTCGGCCGGCCCGGCGCATCACCACCAGGTCAAGCAGTCCGTCGTCGATTCGCGCCGCCGGGGCGACCCGCATGCCGCCGCCGAACCGGCTCGCATTCGCCGCCACCACCGCGAAGCCGTCGAACTCGGTGCTGGTGGGTCCGGTGCTGGTGGGTCCGGGGCTGGTGGGTCGGGTGCTGGTGGGCTCGGTTCCGGTGAGGTCTACCGAGAAGGTGACCGGCCGCCACCGGGCCAGCGCGCGCACCGCGGCGATCGGATAGACCAGCGGGCCGCGCAGCCACCCCATCGCGTTGGCGAGTTCGGCGGTCTGGGCCGGGATGCCGATGTACACGCTGCCTGCCACGACGGACTCGGCGTGCCCCGGAACACCGACGCCGAGCAGGTCGATCCGGCGCTCGGCGCCGGCCAGCAGCACCGCCGCGGCAGCGCGCGGATCGGCCGGGATGCCAATCGCCCCGGCCAGGTCGTTTCCCCGGCCGGCCGGAATCAGCCCGTACCTGGCGTCGGCCGAGGCCGCCGCGCCAGCCAGTGCTCCGGCCAGTCCGTCACCGCCGATCGACACGACGGTCTCGCCGCGCGCGGCCGCCTCGGTGGCCAGGACGGAGGCATGGGCCAGGCTGGTCGAGGTGCGGATAAGGTACGCCGCGCCGGCCGCGGCAAGCACCTCCTCGGCCTGCGCGAGCACCGTGGCGGACCGGCCGTGGCCGGCGGCCGGGTTCACGATCAGGCAGAGCCGGTCGCTCACCTGACCTCCATCGTCCTCAGCGAAAGCACGGGCGTCTTCAGGGAAAGCACAGGTTACCGCCGGGGCGGCGTACCATCGGTAGCTATGGCAGGTCAGCGTGCGGAGGACGCCGCCGAGGCGCTCTTCCTGCAGGTCCAGACCACGACCGATTCCCGGGCCGAGGCGATGGAACTCGCCCAGGGTGCGGTGGAGGCCAGGCTCGCCGCGTGCGCGCAGGTAGCCGGCCCGGTCACCAGCACGTTCTGGTGGGAGGGCGAGGTGGAGCGCGCCGAGGAGTGGACGGTTCTGCTCAAGCTGCCCGCTGACCGGTTCGACGAGCTAGCCGAGTTCCTGGTGGAGCAGCACAGCTACGACGAGCCGGAGATCATCGCGCTCCCGATCGTGGCGGGCACGGCCAGTTATCTGGACTGGATCGCGCAGGAGACTCAGCCTCGCCCGGCCAGGTCACGGTAGTCAGCCGGGAGATTCCTGAACGTCCGCTCAGAGGTTGCCGAGGGGTTGTTTCAGGCGCGTCTAGCAGTTCAATCTGGCTGTTAGCATTCGCGTGTCCTGTATTTCCTCCGATGGGTTGTGAGCCTGGATGCGCATCGCTGGTGAGAACGTGGGGGCCAAGGGCGGTGCCGTCCTGGCGGCGACAGCCGTGGTGGGCCTCCTGCTAGGGGTCCATGGCTGGTCCGGTCGTGGCCACTCGCTGGCCGGTGGCGCGATCGGCGCCCAGACCTCGGCCGGGGCCTCGACGGCGACCACTCCGGCCACTGGCCCGTCCGCGGCGCCCAGCACCGCGGCCCCGACCCAGGGCGCCAAGGCCACCCCGGCGCCGACGCCCGGGCCCAAGCTCAGCTCTCAGTCCTACTCCTCCTTCTCCTTCCAGGTCTGGCCGGGCAACCCGAGTCCCACGGCCCGGCTGGCCGAGACCGGCCTGTCGATCTCGATCAAGAAGCAGGGGTCCGGCATCTCGGTTGCGGCCGGAGTGGCCGGCCAGCCGGCCTCCGCGCCGCGGTACTACCCGACCGGGGTCAAGGTCTACGTGATCGAGGCCTCGATGGGCGACGACTCGGGCAGCGACTTCAACCTGGGCGATGACGGCCTCATCGTCACCGACGCGCAGGGAAGGATCCTGCAGTGACCACCAAGAACACCAGCCAGGCGACCCGGGATCCGCGGCCGACCACGGCCAAGACAGCCACGGCCAAGACGGCCACGGCCCGGGCAGCCGCCGCGAAGGCCTCGGCGAAGACCGCTGCGGGCGACCAGAGCGCCGCGGGCGACCTGGTGGAGGCCGCCGGGCGCCTCGCCGCCGAATGGGGCCCGACCATCGGGCGGGTCGCGCTCGGCCTGGTGCTGGCCTGGTTCGGCTACCACGAACTGGTAGCACCGCAGTTGTGGACCGGCTACGTGCCGCTGATCTCCAGCACATCGACCTTCGCGATCGTCCTGGTGCTGGTGCACGGCTGGCTGCTGCTGTTGCTGGCGGTCGCGATCGTGGCCGGCGTGCTGCTCCGGCTGTCGGCGGCGATCTCCGCGGTGCTGCTCGCCGAGATCATCATCTCGCTGACCATCAGCGGCGGACTGACCGACATCTCGCTTCGCGACGTCGGCGTCTTCGGCCTGGCGGTGATGCTGACCACTGGCGCGCCGCAGCGACTGGCCGTCCGGAATTAGTGCCCGGGCACAGCGTCCGGCCGGGGTCGCCTAACCCCGGCCGGGCCTAGGCATCGACCGGGGTGTTCCAGGTCGTGATCACCGGCTTGTCGTGCTCGGTGCCGAGCGTGCACAGCGTTCCGGTGTCCAGCCGGAAGTACCGCCCGCCATCCGGCGGCAGCGTGAGCCAGCGCGCCGTCAGCACCCGGAGCAGGTGCGCGTGCGCGACCAGTGCGACGTCTCCGTCGGCGAGCAGTGGGCCGACCCTGGCCAGCACGGCGTCGGCCCGGGCGCCGACCTGCGCGACGGTCTCACCGGGATGGTCGGCGTCGCCGGGGATCACGCCATCGCGCCACAGGTACCAGCCCGGCCTGGACTCCCGGATGTCCCTGGTGGTCCGGCCCTCATAGCCGCCGTAGTCCCACTCCTGCAGGTCCGGGTCGGTCTTGGCGTCGGCGAGGCCGGCGAGTTCGGCGGTCCTGGTGGCCCGCTGCGCCGGACTGGTGAACGCGGCGACCACGGACCGCCGCGTGAGCGCCGGGACCAGCATGCGGGCCGCTGCCTCACCGGCGGCCGTGAGCGGCAGGTCGGTGCGGCCGGTATGGCGGCGGTCACGGCTCCACTCGGTCTCGCCGTGCCGGAGCAGAATCAACTCACCCATGCCGCAATTGTGCCGGATGGCGGATGGAGCCGGGGTGCGGCCCGTGCCGCCCGGGAATTATGTGGCGGACCAGCGCTAATACAGCATGATCGGGAACTTTCCGTGGCCGGACTTCGCTGAGTTGGTAGGCCCCCACCCGGAAGGTCACCCATGCTGTTGAACAACCCCTCGGACGCGGGCGGCGAGGAGGCGGACGCGGGCGTCGGCGCCGGCCCGTCGGGCCGGTTCTGGCGGCGAGCGAGGATCGGGCAGTCGGCTACCACCGGCCGGCTCGGGCAGCCGGCCGCCGCGGGAGCGCAGGCGACCTCGCGCGCACCACGCACGCCGGTGGTCGAGGCCGTCGCGCACTGGAGCGCGACGCATCGCCTGCTCGCCCTGACGGCCTGGCTCATGCTGATGGGCGGGGCGATCCTGGCCGGCCATGTGTTCGGCACCCAGAGCCTGCCCCAGTACGACCCCGGGCCGTCGGGTGTCGCCGAGCGATCACTGGTCGCGATGCATGTCGTGAGCCCGCCCACGGAGAGCGTGCTGGTCCAGGCGAGGCGTCCGGGGGCGGCCAGTTCGCTGGAACGGGAACTCCGGGTGGCTGCCGACCAGGTGGTAGCCGCGTTGCGCGCACTGCCCCGCACGGCCGCCGACATCCGGTCACCCTTCGCCGCGGCCGGGCCACTCGCCGGCGGCGCGGGGCAGATCACGCCGAACGGGGCCGGGGCGCTGATCACGTTCACCGTCGCCGGTCCGCACAACAACGCGGACACCACCGTGCTGCGAGCCATCCAGGCGGTCGCCACGGTGCAGGCCAAGCACCGGAACCTGATTGTCGCCGAGGCCGGGGGAGCGAGCCTGGACCGGGCCGCCAACGCGCTGCTGAGCCAGAACTTCGCCCAGGCCGAACTGACCTCGGTGCCGCTCACGCTGCTTCTGCTGCTGATCGTGTTCGGCGCGTTCATCGCCGCTGGGATCCCGGTGCTGCTGGCCGGGTCCGCCGTGGCCACGGCGGTGTCGCTGCTCGCCGTGCCCAGCCGGTGGCTGCCGATCGGTGCCGGCACCTCGGAGGTGGTGCTGATAATCGGAATGGCCGTGGGCATCGATTACACGCTCTTCTACCTGCGCCGTGAGCGGGAGGAGCGGGCCGCTGGGGCGAGCACGCTGCAGGCGCTGCGGATCGCAGCGGCGACCTCGGGCCGGGCCATCGTGGTATCCGGGCTGACCGTGATGACCGCGCTCGCCGGGCTGCTGTTCACCGGGATCGACATGTTCACCGGCTTCGCGATCGGCACGATGACCGTGGTCGGCATCGCCGTGCTCGGCTCGCTGGTGGCCCTGCCCGCGCTGCTCGCGCTGCTCGGCCCGTGGGCGGACCGCGGCCGGATCCCGCTGCTCGGCCGGGCCAGGACCAGGGCCGGGCGGTCCCGGTTCTGGACATCCCTGGTCAGCCGGGTGGTACGGCACCCGGCCCGGTGGGGCGGAGTAGCCGCCGTCGGGCTGATCGTGCTGGCGGTTCCGGCGCTCGCGATGCGCACCGGAGCGCCGGCCGTGGACCTGCCGTCCAGCCTGCCGGTCGTCCGCACGCTGGCCCAGATCCAGCACGACTTCCCTGGCGCCCCGGCGCCGGCCGAGATCGTGGTCAGCGGTCCTGGCGTGCGCACCCCGGCGATGGACCGGGCGATCAGCGGGATCCGGGCGGCCGCGGCGATCGGCGGTCCGATTCACGGGCCGGTCAGCGTGACCAGCGTGGCCCGCGGCCGCGGCGCGGTGATCACCGTCCAGCTAGCCGCCACCCGGTCCACCAGCAAGAGCGGCATCGGTTCCACCGCCGCGCTCGGCGTGCTGCGCGGCCGGATCCTGCCCGCCACGCTGGGGCGGGTGCCCGGGGTCAGCTACGCGGTGACCGGGGCGACCGCGAACAGCTACGACTTCGCGGCCGCCCTGCACTCGGCCTCGGTGCTGGTGTTCGGCATTGTCGCGGTGCTGGCGTTCGCGCTGCTGCTGGTCGCGTTCCGGTCGGTGGCGATCCCGCTGATCTCGATCGGCCTGAACCTGCTGTCGGTGGGCGCCGCCTACGGCCTGATCACGATCATCTTCCAGCAGGGTCACCTGTCCTGGCTGCTCGGCTTCACCTCGTTTGGCGGGATCATGAACTGGGTGCCGCTGTTCATGTTCGTGTTTTTGTTCGGGCTGAGCATGGACTACCACGTGTTCATCCTGAGCCGGATCAGGGAGATCTGGTCCGGCGGCGGATCCGCGCGGGACGCCGTGATCGGCGGCATCGAGCGCGGCGCCGGCGTGGTCACCAGCGCCGCCGTGATCATGGTGGCGGTGTTCTCGATCTTCGCGTCGCTGTCGACCATCGACCTGAAGATGATCGGCGTCGGACTGGCGTTCGCGGTGTTCGTGGATGCCACCGTGGTGCGCGGAGTCTGCCTGCCGGCGGCACTCGCGCTGCTCGGCGACCGGGCCTGGTACCTGCCGCGCTGGCTGCGCTGGCTACCTGCCGGGCTGCACGTCTAGCGCCAGGTCGTGCAGCGCCCGGGCGGTCGCCAGCGAGGTCTGGGTGGCGAGCAGCCTCGGCTCCTGCTCGCCGGCCAGCACCGCGTTGATGTGCCGGATTGCCGGGGTGAACGAGGGCTCGCCGGCCGGCCCGCCGACCGCGACCGGATCGCCGTGCGCCGGAAACATCGTCACGGTGTCCTGCGGTCCGGGATGGAACGGGTTGGTCAGGTGAATCTGACCCGTCGTGCCAAGCAGCCTGGTGAACGTGTCGTAGTCGCGGCGCATGCCGCAGGACAGCAGCAGCCGGCGGCCGCCCGGGTAGCCGAGCGAGCCCCAGGTCTCGATGTCCACGCCGTCACCGCCGGGTTCGCGCGCCGCCCAGGCGGACTCGTGCGGACCGAAGAACTCCTGCGCGAACCTGACCGGGTAGCAGCCGACATCGAGCAGTGCTCCGCCGTGCAGGTCCGCCGAGAGACGGATGTTGTCCGGGCGGCCGACCCGGAAATGGAAGGCGGAGTGGATCTCGCGCAGGTCGCCGATCGCGCCGTCGTCGATCAGAGCCCGGACGGCGGCTAGCTGAGCGCCGAAGCCGAACACGAACGCCTCCCACAGCGGCGTGCCGGTCTGCTCGGCAACGGCCAGCACCCGCTCGGTGTCGGCCAGGCGGCCGGACAGCGGTTTCTCGCACAGCACCGGCTTGCCAGCCAGGAGCGCCGCGATCGTCCACTCCGCGTGCAGCGAGTTCGGCAGCGCCAGGTAGAGCGCGTCGATCGCCGGGTCCTCGATCAGAGCCTGGTAGCCGGCCACGCCGCGGTCCACCCCGTGCTCGGCGGCGTAGGCCGCTGCACGGTCACCGTCCCGCCCGGCCACGGCGACCGCCGGCTACCCGCAGGGCGGGGAGGAACGCCGCGCGGGCGATGTTGGCCGTGCCGATGATGCCCCAGCGGATCCCGGACCCGCCGCCCGCGCTCGTCGTCATGGATCGCTCCCGCCGTCGGCCTGCGTCCGGGCCGTGCTCGCCCGAGCGCTCGCGGCCAGCCTAGATCAGCGGGCCGGGCGGCCGGCTAGCGTGCGGCCGCCTCGATCGTGGCCAGGATCGCCAGCATGATCGTGGTGAACGCGAACACCCCGTGCGCGGCGATCATCATGGTCGGCATCTTCGGCCGCGGCCCGGCCAGTGCGACCGCTGTCGGCACGGTCCCGACCGCGGCCCCGCCCGCGCCGCCAGTCGCTGGCCCCGCGACGGCGGTGGTGGCGGCCGGCCTGGTAGCCCGGCCGGTCTCCGGGATGGCCAGCGTGAGGGTGGCGATCCCGAGGCCGCCGACCGGCAGCAGCAGCGCGGTGGCCACCCAGGCGACCGCGATCACGCCGCTGGCCAGGTAGCCGATCCAGACCAGCAGGCCGGTGATCGCCAGCGCGAAGTGCCCGAGGATCACGGCCGGGGGCAGCCCGGTCGGCGTGCGACGCCGGCGCATGCCGCCGTGCCGCAGCCAGCCGAGCAGCAGCCAGCCGCCGGTGAGCGCGGCCGCCAGCCAGTCGAGCAGGGCAGCCGCCCCGAGCGAGATCGGGCCGGGCGCCGGGGTGACCGGTGCGAATGCGTTAACGCCCCCGGAGTTCGGCTGTCCGGGCCGCGGCCGGGTGGCGTTCTGCGCGGCGGTCACCAGCACCGCGAGCCTGGCACTGGCCTGCGCGGCGCGGTGCCTGCGGATCACCTTCCGGCCGGTGCCCGCGACCTGGTCGACGGCCGACACGGCGGCGGCGTGCAGTTCGTCCGGCCGCAGGCCGCGGCAGGCGGCAGGCAGTCCGGTAAGGGTCGCGCGGTGCCGGACCGCTTGGACCGCGACCCGGGCGCAGGACGCGGTGGAGGCGCGGACCGGGCGGGCCCGGGCGGCCGCGATGCCGAGCACGACTCCGGCCACGACGGCCACGATGGCCAGCATGCTGGCGGCGGCGACGCCGATCCTGGCGCGGTCACGCACGAGCGGCCCTCCCTGGGGGTCGTTCCGCGGGTCAGCCGCTACGGCAGCGTCAGGATCTCGTGCCCGTCGGCGGTGACCAGCACGGTGTGCTCAAACTGGGCCGTGCGCTTGCGGTCCTTGGTGACGACTGTCCAGCCATCTGGCCAGATATCGTAGGCGATCGTACCGAGGGTGAGCATCGGCTCGATCGTGAAGGTCATCCCCGGCTCCATGATCATGTCCGCGTCCGGATCGTCGAAATG
>JAJYTW010000156.1 GCA_021792855.1 Actinomycetes bacterium | reverse complement strand
GGACCAGAGCACGTTGCCGCTCCAGCAGTCGCCGTGGATCCGGCTCGGCGGCTCGGCCGGCCCGGCCAGGTCAGCGGCGCGGCCGGCGGCCGACTCGATCAGCCGCGCATCCGCCGGGCCGAGCCAGCCCGCGTCCATGGCGATCCGGAGGTACGGGAGAACCCGGTGCCGGAGATACCAGTCCGGCCAGTCGCCCGCGGCCTCGTTCGGCAGCGGCAGACCGGCGATGAAGCCGGTCCAGGCCGCGCCGAAGGCCGGCGCGCCGGACCGGTGCAGTGCCGCGAGGTCGGCGCCGAATCGCCGGGCCGCCGCCGGGTCGGCGTGGCCGGCCGGCAGCAGCGGCAGCGCCAGCAGGTCTCCGCCTGCCGCGACCACCTCGGGAACGGCGGCGGCCCGCGCCTCGCCCAGCCACCGCAATCCGGCGGCCTCGGCGGCGATCTGCTCGGCGGGTCCCTGCTTGACGAACAGTTCCCGCCCGTCGGCGAGGGTCGCCCGATGATGCCGGACGCCATGCTGCGTCCCGGCCGGGGCGCAACCGGTCACCCGGACTCCGGTCAGCCGGGCCAGCCGGGCAGCGAGCGACGCACCGGAAAGGTCAGGTTCCTGGTCAGTCACCGGCCGGCTCGCCGAGCGCGGCGGCGAGTTCACCGACCAGACCGCGGGCGGCAGCCGACATCATCTCGAAGACCGCCGCGAACTCGCCAGGGCCGCCGCCGTAGGGGTCGGGCACTTGCGCCGCTGGCTCGGCGTCCGGATCGAAGGACCGGAACAGCCGGATCCGGCCCAGCAGGTCCGGGTCGTCATCTGCCATCAGTCGCAGGTCGCGCAGGTTCGCCGCGTCCATCGCGATCAGCAGGTCGAACCGGCCGAGCCAGTCGGCCTCGATCTGCCTGGCCCGGTGCCGCGAGCCGTCATGACCCCGTCGTGCGAGCTCCGCGCTCGCCCGCCGGTCCATCCGCTCCCCGATGTGCCAGTCCCCGGTGCCCGCGCTCTCCACGCTGACCCGGTCGGCCAGGCCGGCGGCCTCGACTTCGGTTCTGATCAGGACCTCTGCCATCGGTGAGCGGCAGATGTTCCCGAGGCATACCACGCATACGCGATATGTTTGGAATGAATCCCTCGGTACCGGCAGCGGTATACGCGCGGATCGATCATCGAGCATGAGACAAGGATGGCCGGCGGGCCGGCCTTCGCGAGCAGGCGGGATGGTAGTGGCATGAGCCACTCGGAAGACTATCGGCAACTATCGTTCTGGCACGACACGGTCCCCGGCACGCTGGACCCGCAGCCGAGCCTGGACGGCGACACGGACGTCGACGTCGCGATCGTCGGCGCCGGGCTGACCGGCATGTGGACCGCGTACTACCTGAAGCAGGCGGATCCGGGGCTGCGGATCGCGATCTGCGAACGGGAGATCGCCGGGTACGGCGCGTCGGGCCGGAACGGCGGATGGTGCTCGGCACTGTTCCCCGCCTCGCTCACCAAGCTGGAGCGGATGGCCGGCCGGGAGTCCGCCGTGGCCATGTACCGGGCGATGCAGCAGACCGTCGACGAGGTCGGCGCGGTCGCCGCCGCCGAGGGCATCGACTGCCACTGGGCCAAGGGCGGCACGGTCATCTACGCCCGGACTCCGGTTCAGCTGGAACGAGCCAGGGAGGAGGTCGACGAGGCGCGCCTGTTCGGTTTCGACGAGTCCGACCTGCGGCTGCTGTCGGCGCAGGAGGCGCGGGAGATCGGCGCGGTATCGGACGTGCTCGGCGGAGTCTACACGCCGCACTGCGCGGCCATCCACCCGGCCAGGCTCGCCCGCGGACTGGCGGACGTGCTGCGGTCCCGCGGCGTGACGATCTACGAGAAGACGCCGGTCCGCCGGATCGAGCCCGGCCGGGTCGTTGCCGCCCAGGGCACCGTGACCGCCAGGTACGTGATCCGGGCCACCGAGGGTTACACGCCCGGTCTGGACGGCTATGAGCGCGCGGTCGCGCCGGTGTACTCGCTGGTGATCGCGACCGAGCCGCTGCCCGAGGAGACCTGGGAGAAGATCGGGCTCGCCGACCGGCCGACGTTCGGGGACCTGCGGCACCTGATCATCTACGGCCAGCGGACCGCCGACGGTCGGCTGGTGTTCGGCGGCCGCGGTGCGCCTTACCATTTCGGCTCGTCGATCAGCCCGTCCTACGACCGGGTGCCGGAGGTGTTCGCCGCGCTGCGCCGGACCCTGATCGAGCTATTTCCCGCGCTCGGCGACGTGGCCATCACCCACACCTGGGGCGGCCCGATCGGGATCACCAGGGACTGGTGCGCGTCGGTGGGCCTGGACCGGGCGACCGGGGTTGGCTGGGCCGGCGGGTACGTCGGCGACGGCCTGTCCACCACGAACCTGGCCGGCCGCACCCTGGCCGACCTGGTGGTCGGCAAGGACAGCGAGCTGACCAGGCTGCCCTGGGTGGGGCACCGGTCACCGGACTGGGAGCCCGAGCCGCTGCGCTGGCTCGGCGTCAACGCCGGCCTGCGGGTGATGACCATGGCCGACCGGTCCGAGGAGCGCACCGGCCGCCCCTCGCGCGGGGCCGAGGTGTTCCGCAGGTTCCTGGGCTACTGATCCGGCGGGGTGGGATCCGGCTCGCCATCGGCGGGCCGGGTCCCACCCACCACCGGACAACTGGTACGCTCTCCCTTGGTTCTTGCGCCGCTAGCTCAATTGGCAGAGCAGCGGACTCTTAATCCGCGGGTTCGGGGTTCGAGTCCCTGGCGGCGCACCCGTTCTGCTGTGTCTTTGGCCTACGCCATCTCACTTTCTCGTTGACCTCACGCTGCCCCAGTTGCCTGTTTAGCTGGCCAGACCTGGGTAGTGCGGCTGGTGCAGGTGCATCCCTAGATCCAGAGGGGGGACCAACGTGCCACGGGGATCAAGCGCGAAGCGGGAACGGCAGTACGAGCACATCAGGGAGAGCGCGCTGGACCGAGGGTCGAGCAAGGACCGCGCGACGGAGATCGCCGCCCGCACGGTGAACAAGGAGCGGGCGCGGTCCGGCGAGTCGCGAACGGCCAGCAAGACCTCCACCCAGGACATGTCCTCCAGTCGCCGGGGCGGGCAGCGCTCGCACTCCGGCCCGGGCGGCCGGACCAAGGACCAGTTGTACGCCGAGGCGCGCAAGCGCAACATCCGCGGCCGCTCGAAGATGAGCAAGGATGAGCTGAAGCGGGCCCTCGCCCGCTGACCGGCCAACCCAGCCGCCGCCGACCGCCCGTTCCGTGGTGTGAATGGCACATAACCGTCACTGGAGGGTCCAATATGGGCCACTCACACCACGGCGGGAGGAGCCCGGGCGCGATAGAGCCGATCCATCTGGCCGGGACCAGGCCCGGCCGGCCCGCAGATCTGGTCGGGCCGCAGACCCGGCGGGCCGGGCGCACCGGACCTTAGACTGAGGCGGTGGCTGCCCAGGCGATCGACGATCCGGTGCTGAGCACCCTCCCTGACCTCCAGGCCGGTGACGACAAGCCCACGCACCTGCGGATCGAGGCATGGCTGGAGCGGCTGATCAACTCCGGTCAGCTTCAGCCGGAGCAGCGACTGCCGTCCGAGGTGGACCTGTCCAGTGCCCTCGGGGTGAGCCGGATGACGCTGCGGCAGGCGCTGGGCAGCCTGGAGTCCAAGGGATTCCTGGTGCGCAAGCGCGGCCGGTGGGGCGGCAACTTTGTCGCCCGGCCCCGGTTCGAGTACGACCTGCCTGGGCTGCCCGGCTTCACCGAGCAGATGAGCCGGTCCCACGCGCTGGCCGGCGCGGAGGTCGTCCGGGCCAGCACGGCGACCCCGTCGGAGGAGGTCCGGCACGCGCTCGGGCTGCACCGGGGCGACCGGGTCCATCGCGTCGTCCGGGTGCGGTCGGCGAACCAGATGCCGGTCGCGCTGGAGGATTCCAGTTACCCTGCCAGCCTGTTCCCGGACTTCCTGACGCAGCCGCTGACCGGATCCCTGTACGCGGTGCTCCGGCGGTACGGCCACCCGCCGTACTCCGCGACCGAGGTCCTCGAGCCGGCCAGCGCCTCGCCCGAGCACGCGGACATGCTCCAGATGGACGAGGGCTCGCCGCTGATGCTGGTCCGCCGTACGGTCTGCGACACCGAGGGACTGCCGGTCGAGCATTCGCTCGACTATTTCCGGCCCGACCGGGTCCGGATCACCCTGCGGACGCAGCTCGACCAGGCACCGCGCGCCGAGGTGGAGACCACCGCGCGGGTGCCCCGGCCCGGCGCCTGACCGCCCGGGCCCGCCTCACACGTCGAGCAGAGCCGCCTCCAGGCGCGGAACCAGCGCCGTGGTGATCCCGCTGAGCTGGTCCGCGCCGTGCGTGCTGGTCACGGCCACGCAGCGCATGCCCGCCGCGGCCGCCGCGGCGATCCCGGGGATGGAGTCCTCGAAGACCAGGATCTGGCCGGCGTCCAGTCCGAGCGCCCGGGCACCGAGCAGGTAGCCCTCCGGATCCGGCTTGCCCTCGGTCACGTCCTCCAGCGCGACCAGCGCCGCGATGTGCTCGCCGACCGGGCTGGAGTCCAGCACGCACCGCACGTCGGACCGCTCGGCGCCGGTAACGATGCCCACCGGCACCCGCTCGGCGGCCAGGCGCCCCACCAGGCCGGCGGCCGCCTCGGTGATCGGGGACCGGACGGCCACGACGCGCTGGTACATCTCCCGGCGTCGGCGCAGCAGGTACTCGGCGAGGCCGGGGTCGCCACCCGCGCGCTCGGCGACCGCGGTCTCGACGATCTCGCGGTCGCTGCGCCCGGCCAGCGTGCCGTAGTACTCGGCCGCGGTCATCTGCCAGCCCAGGTGCTCGGCGAACAACTCGGTGTAGATCTCCAGCAGGATCGGCTCGTCGTCCGACAGCGTCCCGTTGAAGTCGAAGATCACCCCGCGCCGCGGCAGCGCGGCCCACTCGCGGATGACGTCGCGGGCGGAAGGCCCGGCAGCACTCGCCGGCATGGTCATGGCCCCGGCCTTCCCTGCTAGATGTAGTGTCCCTGGTCGATGTCGTGCCTGGTCGCTGGCCCGCTGGCCGCTATCGCGGGCAACGCCCCTTGAGGTTAGCCATTGACACCGAAACCGGTCAATAGTCTAGTCTTTTGGACCGTGAGCATCCCTGATCGCAGCGAGATCGTCATCATCGGCGGCGGCGTCGTCGGCGCGAGCATCGCCTACCACCTGGCCCGGCGCGGCAAGACCGACGTCACGCTGGTGGAGCGCAAGAGCCTGACCAACGGCAGCACCTGGCACGCCGCCGGCCTGGTCGGCCAGTTGCGCAGCAGCGCCAGCCTGACCCAGCTGATGCGCAAGAGCGTCGAGACCTACCAGAGCCTGGAGGCGATCACCGGCTACGCCACCGGCTGGCGCGGCGTCGGCGGCCTGCGGGTCGCCTCAAGCCCGGGCCGGTGGGAGGAGCTTCAGCGGGTCTACACCCAGGGCAAGAGCTTCGGCTTCGACATCCACCTGGTCTCCTCCGCCGAGGCCGGCGAACTCTTCCCGCTGCTGAACACCGCCGGGATCTACGGCGCCACCTGGACTCCGTCGGACGGCTACGTCGACCCGAATCAGCTCACCTTCTCGTTCATCGCCGGGGCCCGGGCGGCCGGCGTCCGGGTGGTGCAGAACTGCCGGGTGACCGGGATCGAGCGAGCCGGCCGCCGGGTCACCGCGGTCCAGACCGAGCAGGGCAGGATCGAATGCGACATCGCGGTCAACGCGACCGGCATGTGGGGCGCCGAGTCGGCCCGCCTGGCCGGAGTGCACCTCGCGGTGAACGCGGTCGAGCATCAGTACGTGGTCACCGAGAAGACCGCCGCCGTGCCCAGGGACCTGCCCACCTTCCGGGATCCCGATGCCCGCTTCTACCTCAAGCCCGAGGCCGGGGCGCTGGTGATCGGCGGCTGGGAGGAAGGCACCCGCGCCTGCTGGCGGACCATCCCCTACGACCTGGGCCCCGAGCTTTTCGAGCCGAACCACGAGCGATTCGAGTCGCTGGCCGAGGGTGCGGCGGAACGGGTACCCGTGTTCGGCGAACTCGGGATCCAGACCTGGATTAACGGGCCGATCCCGTTCTCCCCCGACGCCGAGCCGCTGATGGGGCTGACCGAGGATCTGGACAACCTGTTTCACTGCTGCGGTTTCTCGGCGGGCATCGCCGCGGCGGGCGGGGCGGGCGACGCGATGGCGAACTGGATCGTCGACGGCGATCCCGGGCTCGACCTGTGGCCGTTCGACGTGCGCCGGTTCGGCGCGCCGCAGAACGTGCCCGCCGTGCTGGAGACCCTGTCGATCGAGTCGTACGGGCACTACTACGACATCGCCTACCCGAACCGCCCCAGCCTGCCGCCGCGCGGGCAGCGCCGCAGCGCGATCTACGACCGGCTGGCCGAGCGCGGCGCGGTGTTCGGCGCCAAGTTCGGGTTCGAGCGGGCGAACTGGTTCGCGACCGGCGGCGCGGACCGGACCGAGACACCCACGTTCGGCCGCAGCGAGGCGTGGCCGTTCATCGCCGCCGAGCACCGGGCCGTGCGCGAGGCGGTCGGCGTGATCGACCAGAGCTCGTTCGTGAAGTACCGGATCCGCGGCGCCGGGGCGCTGCCGCTGCTCCAGCGGGTCGCCGGGGCGAACCTGGACGTGCCTATCGGCAAGATCGTCTACACCCAGCTACTCAACGCCCGCGGCGGGATCGAGGCCGACGTCACGATCACCCGGCTGGGCGAGGGCGAGTTCTACTTCGTCACCGGCAGCGCCTTCGGCAGGCACGACATCACGTTCCTGCTCCAGCACGCGCCCGACGACGGTTCGGTCACGTTCGAGGACGTCACCTCCGGCATAAGCGTGCTGAACGTCTGCGGGCCGCGGTCTCGCGACCTGGTGCAGTCCCTCAGCGGGGCCGACTTCGGCAACGAGGCGTTCGGGTACATGACCGCGCGGCAGGTCGACCTGGGCTGGGCGCCGGTGCTGGCGCTGCGGGCGACCTACGTCGGCGAGCTTGGCTGGGAGTTCCACGTCCCGGCCGAGTACCTGCGGGACCTGTACGACAAGATCGTGATCGCCGGCGCCGACCTCGGCCTGCGGGACGTCGGGTACCGGGCGATCGAGTCGCTGCGCCTGGAGAAGCAGT
This sequence comes from Actinomycetes bacterium, assembly GCA_021792855.1. GTDB lineage: Bacteria > Actinomycetota > Actinomycetes > Streptosporangiales > Streptosporangiaceae > Chersky-822. Next base: position 2,760 of record JAJYTW010000156.1, on the reverse strand, counting down.
ACCTCGCCTGGGCCACCGACATCAGGGCGGAGGACAACCCGTACGAGGCCGGAGTCGGCTTCGCGGTCCGCCCGGGCAAGCCGGAACTGCTCGCCGGACCGGCGCTGCGGGCCGTGCGGGAAGCCGGGCCGGTCAGGAAGCTGTGCTGGTTCTCCACCGACGCCGACGTCGTCATGCACGGCGGCGAACTGCTCGCGCACCCCGGATCGGAGTTCGCCACCTCGGTCCGGAGCGCGGGCTACGGGTTCACCGTCGGGCGGACCATCTTCTCGGCCTACCTGCCCGCCGGGCTGGCCGACCAGACCGACTTCGAGGTCGAGGTGCTGACCAGGCGCTACCCGGCCACCAGGCACGACGCGCCGCTGTACGACCCGAAGGGGGTCAGGATCCGGTCCTGACGCCGGCCCCGGCCCGGCCCGGGTCACCGGGCGGGCCTGCCCCGGGACCCGGCCGGTTACTGCCTGATCCTGGCGTTGGCCGGGTCGAACGGCGGCTTCAGGGACACGGCCGCCGGGCGAACGTCACCGCCGACGTTCACCTCGTACCGGCCCGAGCGGACGAAGTCGGCGGTCACCACGTCGCCGTCCGGGCTCCACACGTAGCCGAGCCCGACGCACGAGCCGATCGTCTCCCCCCAGGCCACCGAGGTGATCTGGCCGGCCGCGGCGCCGTCCCGCAGCACAAGCTCGCCGCCCCAGGCCATGATGTCCGGGTCGTCGATCACCAGCGACACGAGCCGGCGCCGCGGGCCGGCCGCCCTGGCCCGCTCGACCGCCTCCCGGCCGAGGAAGTCGATGCCGGTCTTGAGCTTGCAGGCGAACAGCAGGCCCGCCTCGACCGGCGTGTAGTCCGGGGTCAGCTCGCGGCCGAACGCCCGGTACCCCTTCTCCAGCCGGAGCGACTCGATCGCGTAGTACCCGGCGTTGACCAGCCCGAACTCCTCGCCGGCCGCGGTCAGCAGGTCGTAGACGGCGGCCGCGAACTCGGTCGGGACGTACAGTTCCCAGCCAAGCTCGCCGACGTAGGTGATCCGGGTCGCCCGCACCGTCGCGTACCCCAGGTCGATCAGCCTGCTGGTGCTGAACTCGAACGCCGGGTCGGACAGGTCGGCCCTGGTCAGCCGCTGGAGCAGCGCGCGGGACGACGGGCCCATCACGCCGAGCACCGCGTAGGAGGAGGTCACGTCGGTCACCGCCACCTGGCGGCCGGCCGTGATCCGGCGGGTCAGCCAGTCCTGGTCCCGCACCACCGAGCCGGACGAGGTGACCAGCAGGTACTCGTCGTGCGCGAGCCTGGTCACGGTGACGTCGGCCTCGTAGCCGCCGCGGTGGTTCAGCATCCCGGTGTACACGGTGCGCCCTGGCTCGACGGCGACGTCCGCGGTACACGCGAACTGGAGCAGGTCCTCCGCGCCCTCGCCGCGGATCAGCAGCTTGCCGAAAGAGGTCTGGTCGAACACGGCGACCGCGTTCCTGGCGGCCTTCTGCTCGGCCGCGCACCAGGCCAGCCAGTCCGGCTTGCCCCAGGTGTAGCTGAGCTCGGGCGGCGTGCCCGCGGGCGCGAACACGTTGGCCCGCTCCCAGCCCATCCTGGAACCGAACAGCGCGCCCGCCCTGGCCAGCCGGTCGTAGACCGGCGACGGCCGGAACGGGCGGGCCGTGGTCAGCTCGCGGTTCGGCCACGGCACCTCGTAATGCAGGCCCAGGATCTCGCCGACCCGGTCGCGCAGCCAGGTGTTGTTGCCATTGAACGGCGCGAACCTGCGGATGTCGACCGCCGTCAGGTCGCTGGTGGGCTCCCCGGCGACGATCCACTCCGCGAGCGCGCGGCCGGCGCCGCCGGCCGAGGCGATGCCGACCGAGTTGAACCCGGCCGCGACGAAGAAGTTCCGCAGTTCCGGCGCCTCCCCCAGGATGAACTGGTTGTCCGGGGTGAAGCTCTCCGGCCCGTTGTAGAACTTCTTCACCCCGGTCTGCTGCAGCGCCGGGATCCGGTGCAGGGCGCTGTCCATCAGCACCGAGAAGTGCTCCCAGTCCTCGCCGAGCAACTGGAACTCGAACGGGTAGGGCAGCTCGTCCGGCGCCACCCACGGCTTGGCCTCGGGCTCGAAGCCGCCGACGACCAGGCCGCCGACCTCTTCCTTGAAGTAGGTGTAGCCGTCGGGATCGCGCAGGATCGGCAGGCTCGGGTGCACCCCGTCGATCCGCTCGGTCACCACGTAGAAGTGCTCGGCCGAGTGCAGCGGCACCGTCACGCCGCACATCGCGCCGACCGCCTTGGCCCACTGCCCGGCGCAGTTCACCACGATCTCGGCCTCGATCGTGCCGCGGTCGGTGACCACGCCGGTGACCGCGCCGCGGCGGTTGCCGATACCGGTGACCCTGGTCCGCTCGACGATCCGGGCCCCGGCCAGCCGGGCGCCGCGGGCGAGCGCGGCGGTGACGTCGGACGGGTTCGCCGTGCCGTCGCCGGGCAGCCAGAGCGCCCCGGCCAGATCGTCGGTCCGCAGGATCGGGTACATCTCGCGGGCCCGGTCCGGGCTGATCAGCTCGCACTCCAGCCCGTAGGCCGCCGCGGTCGCGGCCGTCCGCCGCAGCTGCATCATCCGGTCGGCTGTCCTGGCCACGGTGACCCCGCCGACCGGCTTGTACCCGGTCGCCTGGCCGGTCTCGGCCTCCAGGTCCCGGTACAGCTCGCCGGAGTACTGCACCAGGCGGGTGCCGTTCTCGGTGGACCGGAGTTGACCGACCAGCCCGGCCG
>JAJYTW010000155.1 GCA_021792855.1 Actinomycetes bacterium | reverse complement strand
TGCGTCGAGGCCGACCACCTGGACAACTACGGCAGCCTGGACCGGATCGAGGCGGCCTTCGCCGACTTCGCCGACCGGATCGCGCCCGGCGGTTCGCTGCTCACCTGTGCCGACGACCCTGGCGCCAGGCGACTAGCCCGGCTGGTCGGCGACCGGGGGAGCGGCGGGAGCTCTGCCCCCCGGCTGGTGAGCTACGGCGAGGCGGACGAGGCGGACTACCGGGTCACCGACGTCCGTCCGGCCGGGCTCGCCACCGAGTTCACGATCGTCGCCGGCCCGCGCACGGCGCTGGCCGGCGCCGATCCGGTGCGGCTCAGGATCGCGGTGCCCGGTCGGCACAACGCGCTGAACGCGGCGGCCGCCTTCGCGATGACCGTCGAGCTTGGCTGGCCGGTCCGAGACGTTGTCGCGGGTCTGGCCGGGTACCAGGGCGCCGGCCGAAGGATGGAGCCCAAGGGCGAGGCCGATGGGGTCATGGTGCTGGACAGCTACGCGCACCATCCCACCGAGCTTGCCGCCGACCTCCGCGCTGCCAGGGACATCGTCGACGGCGGCCGGGTGATCGCGGTGTTCCAGCCGCACCTATTCAGCCGGACCAGGATCTTCGCGGCCGAGTTCGGCGCCGCGCTGGACGCGGCCGACGAGATCTTCGTGCTTGACGTGTATGCCGCCAGAGAGGACCCGGAACCCGGGGTGACCGGGGCGCTGGTCGCCGACGCGGTGCCTGGCCGCCGAGCCGTGTTCCACCCGGACCGGGCCAGCCTGCCCGACGCCGTGGCAGCGCTGGCGAAGCCGGGCGATCTGGTGCTGACCATGGGAGCAGGAGACGTCACCAGGCTTGGCCCGCTGATCGTGGCCGCGATCCGGGCTCGCTCTGGCGGGTCTGGCGCCGCGATCCCACCGGGCGGTGCGGCATGACCAGGTCCGGAACTGCCCGGCCCGGAACTGCCCGGCCCGGAACTGTCCGCACCGCTCCCGAACGGGACGGTGCTGCCGGACCGGACGGTGCTCCCGGAAGGGACGGTGCTGGGCGGGGGAGCCGGATTGGGCCGGAGGACCGGAGCGCCCGGCGTACCAGGGATCCCTGGAAGGCCGCGTTCTTCGTACTGGCCGCGCTCGCCCTGGTCGGCGGCACCATCTGGGCGCTGATCGGTTCGAGTTTCTTCGTGGTCCGCGACGTCCAGATCACCGGGGCGGGGCAGATCCCGCGCTCGCGGGTGCTCGCGGTGGCCGGCGTCGCCCTCGGCACGCCGCTGGTAAGCGTCGACACCGGCGGCGTCGCGCGCCGGGTGGACCAGATCGCCCAGGTGCTATCGGCGCGGGTTAGCCGGTCCTGGCCGGGCACAATCGTGATCGCGATCACCCCGCGAGTGCCGGTGCTCGCCGTGCCCGAGCGCAGCGCCTATGCCGTGATCGACGCCTATGGGGTGGTGCTCAGCCAGTCCCCGGTGCCGCCGGCCGGACTGCCGGTGCTGGCCGAGCCGGCCGGATCGGTCGCCGCTTTGCGCGGCAATCCGTCGGTGCGGGCGGCCGGGGAGATCGTCAGATACCTGCCGGCGTGGCTCCGCCGCGAGGTCAGCACGGTGCAGGCGGCGGCCCCGGATGCGGTGACCCTGATGCTGCGCGGCGGGACAACCGTGCTCTGGGGCGCGGCCACCCGGACCGCCGTTAAGGCCAGGGAACTCGCGATCCTGATGCGTACCAGGGCGGGCTACTACGACGTGAGCGATCCGTCCTCGGCAGCCACCGGCACCGCCCCGCCCGCCGCCACCGCCCCGTCTGGCGCCACCGCCCCGGCTGGCGCTACCGGCACTAGTCCGACGTCTGGCGCAGGTTCGCCCAAGCCAGGGACGTCAGGGACTGGATCACCAGGGACCGGCGGCTGACCCCTGCCGCACCGGCGAGACCGCGACACGACGCGCCGGCCCGGCCGGGGTTAGTTGACCGCCGATACCGCGCAACTCTACTGTCCCTATCAGTCGACAGCTTGACATAACTCTAAATCTCAACCTGAGGGTGAGAGTTGACATGCTCGACCGCGGACGCCGCCGTGCATATCTCGGGGGGTATCCCGATGTGCCGTGCGACGGGGCTGCCGGGGTCCGGCCGTGAGGCCGGCCGGGCAGGGTTCGCGATAGGCAACCGAACGGGAAGGTCCCTCCGTGGCAGCACCGCAGAACTATCTGGCGGTCATTAAGGTCGTCGGTATCGGCGGGGGCGGCGTTAACGCCGTCAACCGGATGATCGAAGAGGGCCTTAAGGGCGTCGAGTTCATCGCCATCAACACCGACGCTCAGGCGCTGCTGATGAGCGATGCCGACGTCAAACTAGACGTCGGCCGCGAACTCACCAGGGGACTCGGCGCGGGCGCCAACCCCGACGTGGGCGAGAAGGCGGCGCAGGATCACCGCGAGGAGATCGAGGAGGTGCTCAAGGGCGCCGACATGGTCTTCGTCACCGCGGGTGAGGGCGGCGGAACCGGCACCGGCGGCGCGCCGGTGGTGGCCCAGGTGGCGCGGTCGCTCGGTGCGCTGACGATCGGTGTGGTCACCCGGCCGTTCGGATTCGAGGGCAAGCGCCGGGCGACGCAGGCGGACGCGGGCATCGAGCGGTTGCGCAGCGAGGTCGACACGCTGATCGTGATCCCGAACGACCGGCTGCTGTCGATATCCGACCGGCACGTCAGCGTGCTCGACGCGTTCAAGTCGGCCGATCAGGTCCTGCTCTCCGGTGTCCAGGGCATCACCGACCTGATCACCACCCCGGGACTGATCAATCTGGACTTCGCCGATGTCAAGTCCGTGATGTCCGGCGCAGGCTCGGCGCTGATGGGAATCGGCTCGTCCCGCGGCGACGACCGGGCCGTGGCAGCCGCGGAGATGGCCATCTCCAGTCCGCTGCTCGAGGCCAGCATCGACGGCGCCCACGGCGTGCTGCTGTCCATCCAGGGCGGCTCCGACCTTGGCCTGTTCGAGATCAACGAGGCCGCGCAACTGGTATCGAACTCGGCCGCGCCAGACGCCAACATCATCTTCGGCGCCGTGATCGATGACGCGCTCGGCGACGAGGTCCGGGTCACGGTGATCGCGGCCGGATTCGACGACGTGAAGGCTGGCGCCTCGGCGGCGACCCGGCCGGTGACCGCCTATCAGCCGGCCGCCCAGGGCTCGGACGCGTTCGGCGCCCCGTGGCGGCCGGTCACGGCCACCGGCGTCAAGGACGGCGCGGCGGCAACGGGATCAGCCCCGTCGGCCGGTGCCCCGTCGGCCGGTGCCCAGGCCGCCGGTGCCCAGGCCGCGAGCGCGACGGCGCAGCCTGGCTCCGCCGCGACTTCGGCCGCGGCCCCGGCGGCGGACCCGGCTGCGGCGGACCCGGCTGCGGCGGGCTCTGGTCAGGCTGGTGCCGGGCAGGCGAGCGGCGGCAACGGCAGTGCGAGCCAGGGGAGTGCCGGCCAGCGCAGTGCCGGCCAGGGCAGTGCCGGCCAGAACGGCGGCGCCACTGCCGCCAGGGCCGGAACCGGCCAGGCCGCGGCGCATCCGGCCAGCGCTGGTGACCAGGCGCAGTCCAGTGACGCCGCGGCCGACCCGGTGCCGGCTCCACGCCGCAGTGACGAGCCCGCGACCGCCGAGCACTCGGCCCGGGTGGGCGCTGCGACCGGACCCGGCCTGCGGGACGGCATCGGCACCAGGCGCAAGTCCGTGGTCTTCGAGGAAGACGACGAGCTTGACGTCCCCGACTTCCTGAAGTGAGTCCGATCGGCGCCCGCCCGGTGCCATCGGCGGCGCTCTGCCCTGGCATCAGCGTGCTGGTGACCGACCGGTTCGGCGGCGTGAGCACCGGACCGTTCGCCGAACTCAACCTTGGCGACCTGGTCGGTGACGACCAGGAGGCGGTGCGCCGGAATCGGGAGCGGGCCCTGGCCCGAATCGGTTCAGGAGTCCGGACCCTGGCCTGGATGCGCCAGGTGCACGGCGCCCGGGTGGCGTATCAGCCCGCCGAGACCGGCCAGGACGGCCAGGACGGCCAGTCGGATGCGGCGCCGACCGGGCCGGGCACCCGCCATCAGGAGGTCGACGCGCTGTTCACCGATGCCCGTGAGGTCGCGCTGGCCGTCCAGGTCGCCGACTGCGCGCCGGTGCTGCTGGCCGATCCGGTCGCTGGCCTGATCGGCGCGGCGCACGCGGGCCGGCCCGGAATGGCTGCCGGAGTGGTCGCCGCGCTGGTTACCGCGATGCAGTCGGCCGGGGCGGATCCGGCCAGGATGCACGCGCTGATCGGGCCGGCCATCTGCGGCCGGTGCTACGAGGTGCCCGAGCAGATGCGGTCGCAGGTCGGGGCCCTGGTTCCCGGGTCGGCCTGCGTGACCAGCCGGGGCACTCCCGGGATCGATCTGCGGGCCGGCCTGCACGGGCAACTCGCCGGCCTCGGTGTCACGGCCGTGCGGGACGACGCCCGGTGCACGGTCGAGTCGCCGGAACTGTTCTCCTATCGCCGGGACGGCACGACGGGTCGGTTCGCCGGGCTGATCTGGTTCTCGGCAGGATGAGAGCATGACCACCGAGCCTGAGCCCGCCGCGGACCGGGTCGCTGAGCTTCGCGAGAATCTGGCCGCGGTCCGGGCCAGGATCGCCGCGGCCTGCGACCGGGCCGGGCGCGACCCCGCCGAGATCACCCTTATCGCGGTGACCAAGACCTTCCCGGCATCCGACGTGCGCCTGCTCGCCGGACTCGGCATCACCGATGTGGGTGAGAACCGGGATCAGGAGGCGGCTCCGAAGGCGACCGCGTGCGAGGGGCTCACGCTGCGCTGGCACTTCATCGGCCAGCTTCAGGTCAACAAGTGCGCGAGCGTGGTCCGCTATTGCGAGGTCGTGCACTCGGTGGACCGGTCCAAGCTGGTTCGCGCGCTGGCCAGCCGGGCCGAGGCGGCCGGGCGGGTGGTCACCTGCCTGATCCAGGTCAGCCTGGATGACGCGGTCGGCCGGGGCGGGGCTGTCTCGGCGCAGGTGCCGGATCTGGCGAGCGAGATAGCGGCCGAGCCCAGCCTGCGCCTCGGCGGCGTGATGGCGGTGGCGCCGCTCGGCCAGCCCGCCAGGCCGGCCTTCGCCCGGCTCCGTGAGGTGGCGAAAGAGCTGCAATCAGCTCATCCCGGGGCATCGGTCATTTCAGCCGGCATGAGCGGCGATCTTGATGACGCCATTGCAGAAGGTGCGACACACGTGCGTGTCGGTACGGCGTTGCTCGGCGGCAGGCCGGGCTTCGTCAGGTAATGTCCGACGCGTAGCACACGGCCTTTGCTGGGTTGCTTGGGTGTTTGCTGCGTGGGGAGCTCGCTGCACAGCGGCATGACGGAGGACTGACGATGGCCAGCGCAATGCGCAAGATGGCGGTCTATCTCGGCCTGGTGGAGGACGAAAATCGCTACGACGATCCCTACACCGACGAGTACGGCGATGACGAGGAGTACGCCGAGTACGTCGCTGAGTATCCCGACGCCGAAGGTCCGCGCGACCCGCGGGCCGGTTACGTCCTCCAGGACGAGGCCGCCCAGCCGGATCGGCGCAGTGGGGTGGATGACATGCATACGACTGATCTGGCGCGGATCACCACCCTGCATCCGCGTACCTACAACGAGGCCAGGACGATCGGCGAGCACTTCCGCGAGGGCACTCCGGTGATCATGAACCTCACCGAGATGACGGACAGTGACGCCAAGCGGCTTGTTGACTTCGCGGCAGGGCTTATATTCGGACTTCGGGGATCGATAGAGCGAGTCACCAACAAGGTGTTCCTGCTCTCCCCGGCGAACGTCGAAGTGACGGCCGCTGACAAGGCTCGCATCGCAGAGCGGGACTTCTTCAACCAGAGTTAGGCACATGCGAACAGGCACCATGACCGGAGCGGCGGGTCGGCCGTCCGGACCGGCAGTTCGATCGGCGGTGTGGGTAAAGTGACGATCGTCCGGCTTGTGCTGTTCTACGTGCTCTCGTTGTACTTGCTCCTCCTCATCGCACGACTCGTGATCGACTGGATCCAGGCTTTCAGCAGGTCATGGACCCCGACTGGGATTCTGGCAGCGATCGCAGAGATCATCTTCATGGCAACAGATCCACCACTGAGATTGCTAAGGCGCTACATTCGACCGGTCAGGATCGGTAGTGTTGCACTGGACCTCAGCTACACGCTGTTGTTCCTAGTGATCGTTCTGTTGCTGAGGGTGGTCTAGCCCGTTATCAGGTAGCCTCCCCAGGGGAACACTCGCCAAGGAGACATGGAAATGCCACTGACGCCCGCGGATGTGCGGAACAAGCAGTTCAGCACGACTAGGCTCAGGCCTGGCTACGACGAGGAGGAAGTGGACGCCTTCCTGGATGAGGTCGAGGCCGAGCTTGACCGGCTGATCCAGGAGAACGAGGAGCTCCGCGCCAAGCTCGTCGAGGTCCATCGCGGCGGTGGCAAGATGGGTCAGCCGCACATGGACGGCAAGGACCTGATGCCGAGCGAGCAGCCGATGCGCTCCGAGGTCGAGCGCAGGCCCGAGCCGATGACCGAGGTCAGCGCTCCCATGAAGTCCACCGAGGACAACATGGACACCGCGGCCCGGGTGCTGGCGCTGGCCCAGCAGACCGCCGACCAGGCGATCGCGCACGCGCGGCGCGAGGCCGACGAGACGCTCAGCCGGGCCCGCCGCGAGGCGGACGACCTGCTGACCAAGGCCCGCCGGCAGTCCGAGCAGATCACCAGCGATGCGCGGGCGCGGGCCGAGAGCCTGGAGCGGGACGCGCAGGAGCGGCACCGCCAGGCGATGGGTTCCCTGGTGCAGTCCCGCGAGGAGCTTGAGCGCCGGGTGGACGACCTGCGCGCGTTCGAGCGCGAGTACCGCAGCAGGCTGAAGGCGTACCTGGAGGGCCAGCTTCGGGACCTGGACGCCGGCGCGACCGACAGTGGCGTGTTCCCGGCCGTGGCCGCGACCGGACCGCAGCCCGCGGTTCCCGTGGCGGCGGGCCGGATGGACATGCGCAGCAGCGCGCCGTCACCGTCGGCGGGATCGTATGCCGCGCTTGCCGAGCCAGTCAGCCACAACGGCGGCTACCACCCGGCCGACAGCGGTCAGCACGACCGCCGCTAGTCGCCGGTCGGCCTAGCGTCGCAAGCGGAGGCCGCGCGTGATCAGGTTCGGTGCAGTCCTGTCGGTCGCGATCATCGCGATTGGCCTGCTAGTCGCCGGTGTGATCGACGGCAGCCTGCTGATCGTGGTGATCTCGATCGGCGTGGCCGCCCTAGCGACTCTGCTGCTTGCGGTGGCGGTCATCGTGTGGCGACACGAGATCTTCGGCCAGGTTCCCGCCGAAGTGACCGCCGGTGCGCATCCCGTTGACGATGGCGACGTCAGCGGGATCGCGCGCCACACCGCGCAGTGGGTCATCCCCGCCGAGTCCGGCGCTGCTCCGGACCGCGCCGCAGCGTCCGGCACCGCACCGGCCGATCGGCGCCCGAGGTTCAACGGAGTAATCTCCGGCAACCCGGCCTCCGACGGTACGACTGCCGGAGGCGCCGGGCCAGCCAGCGCGGAGCCCGGCAGCATGGAATCAGCCGGTGCCGCGTCGGCGCATCCGATGCCGGAGATGGAGATGGCGTCACCGAGGTCCACCCGGTCAGGTGCCAGGACCCCGGATACCGTCCCGTCCCCAGCAGTGCAGCCGAGAACGGCGCAGCCCGCAGTGCCGCGGCCGACGCCGGACGACTCGGTTGCCGCATCGCCGAAGTCGGCCCAGTCCGAGTCCGCCGGCGCCGAGCCTGCTGCCGCTAAGCCCGCGCGGGCTGAGTCGGCCGACGCCGAATCCGGCGCGATGACGGACGACGCCGCTGGCAAGCCGTCCGCTTCGGCGGGCCCCGGACTTGGCAGCCTCAGTGCTGCGGACAGCGCCCTGGACGGCAAGGATGAGGACGCGCCGGCCGACCGCGTTCCAGAGGCCTCCCGAGCGGAGCACGCCGAGTCAGATCGGCCCGCATCGCCCGGTGCCGGGTCAGGCACCTCGGGACTGGTCGGCCCGGCTGAGTCGGTCCGGGTCGTGCCGGGCATCGCGCGATACCACCGCAAGGACTGCCTGCTGATCCGGTTCCTGAGCGAAGCCGACCTTCAGGTGATGACCAGGAAGGACGCCGCGGCGGGCGGTTGCGTGCCGTGCCGGGCGTGCCAGCCCGATCAGGCGGCCGCCGACGTAGTCGTGAGCTGAATCCGATCCGCCCGGTGCCGGGACGCTGACCCGGTTAGCGAGCCGGACCGGACCGGAGCCAGAAGCTCAGGCTCGGATCGGTCAGGACGTGCTCGACGGTGTCGGCGTCGGGTCGCTCCGCAGGCACCTCGCCCGCACGCACCTCGGCGGCGATCAGGTCGGCCCGCTCGCCCAGTGCGGCGGCAACATCCGGATCAGCGCTCCGCCAGCCCAGGTCGATCGGCTCGCCGGGATTCAGTCCGGCCGCCCGGCGGGCGTGCTGTACCTGCCGGATGAACTGGCGGGCGATGCCGTCTCCGCGCAGGTCCGCCGTGATCGCCGGGTCGATGGCGACAGCCGCGTCGTCCCGCCCGGCCCAGACCAGGCCGCCGGTCGCGGTCAGGACCGCCTGCCCGGCCGGCTTGGCGGGCAGCGGCTCAACCGCGCGGACGTTCAGGTCGGCGGCGATCAGCGCGGTCAGTTCCGGCCCGGCCAGGTCCAGGTGCCCGGCGTCGACCAGCGCGCGCGACAGCGGCTGCCTGATACCGATCCGGGCGCGGGCCCGCGCCGCCCGTCCAGCCGAGCAGATCCGCCGGATCGCGGTCATCCGCGCTTCGAGATCGCCGTCGATTAGCTCGGGCCGGGCGGTCGGCCAGTCCGCCAGGTGCACCGACTCCGGATCGTCCGGGACCCGGATCACAGCCCAGACATATTCGGCGATAAACGGAGCTATCGGGGCCATCATCGCGGTCAGCGCACGCAGGCAGGCGCGGAGCGTCGCCGACGCGGCGGCCGCGTCACCGGCGTCAGCACAAGCCAGGTACCGGCGCCGGGAGCGGCGCAGGTACCACCGGGACAGGTCATCGGTAAGACCGGTGAGAAGGCGGGTTCCCGTCACCGGGTCGAACGCCTCGAGCGCGCTCGTCACCTCGCCGATGACGGCCTGCAGTCGGCTGATCAGCCAGCGGTCGAGCGGGTGCGCCGATGCGCCGGGCTCGGTCGCGCCGGGCTCGGTCGCGCCGGCCCCGGTGAGCGGGCCAGGCCAGGCGTGCCAGGTCCAGAACGCGGCCGCGTTCCAGTAGGGCGTCAGGGCCTTCCTGGCGACGTCGTAGAACGCCGCGGGACGAAGCCGCCCGGCCGTCCACGGCGGCCGGGCGGAGGCGAACAGCCAGCGCGCAGCGTCGGCGCCGTACCGGTCAAGCACCGGTAGCGGGTCGATCACGTTGCCGTGGTCGCGGCCCATCACCCGGCCGTGCCCGTCCAGCACCGGCCCCACCCGCAGCACGGTGCCGAAGGCCGGGCGGCCGGTGGCCAGCAGACCGGTCGCCATCAGCGCGTAGCCGCGCGCCCTGACCTGCTCGGCGGACTCGGTCAGGTGCGAGTCGCCGGCCTGCTCCGACCGGTCTGGCAGCGCGGCCAGGGTCAGTGAGGCAGCTTCGTACCAGGGGTCGATCACGTCGGGGATCCGGTAGCCGGAGGCCCCGCACTCCGGACAGGTGATGATTACCCGGTCCAACTGGGGCCGGTGCGGATCGATTCTGGTCAGGTCGGCGCCGGCCAGGTCGGACAGCCCGACGAGCGAATCCACCCAGGTGCGGTGGCCCGCCGTGCACTCCCAGACCGGCAGTGGCGTGCCCCAGTACCGGCCCCTGGACACGGCCCAGTCCCTGGTCCGGCTCAGCCAGGCGGTGTCGCCGTGGTCACCGCCGGGCAGCCAGCGGACCCGCTGGTAGGCGGCGGTCAGCCG
>JAJYTW010000004.1 GCA_021792855.1 Actinomycetes bacterium | reverse complement strand
AGCTTGCCGAGATGCTCACCGACCTGGCGCGACTCGCCGACCCGCGGACCGGCGGGACGCTGGCGCGGCGCACCGTGGTGATCGCCAACACCTCCAACATGCCGATGATGGCCAGGGAGGCCAGCATCTACAGCGCCGCCACCGTCGCCGAGCACTTCAGGGACATGGGCCTGAACGTGGTCGTGGTGGCGGACTCGACGTCCCGCTGGGCCGAGGCACTCAGGGAGTTCTCCGCCAGGAACGGCGAGATGCCCGCCGAGGAGGGCTACCCGGCCAGCCTGGCGTCGGCGCTGGCCGCGTTCTACTCCCGCGCCGGGCTGGTCCGGACGCTCGGCGGCCGCACCGGGTCGATCACGATGATCGGCGCGGTCTCCCCGGCGGGCGGCGACATGACCGAGCCCGTGACGGCCTATACCCAGCGGTTCGTGCGGACCCTGTGGGCGCTGGACCGGGACCTCGCCTACGCCAGGCACTATCCGGCGGTTTCCTGGGACGGCTCGTTCGCCAGGGACGCGCAGTCGATCGGCAACTGGCACGCCAGGAACGGCGATCCGGACTGGCTGGTCCGCCGATCCCGGCTGGCCGGCCTGCTGGCCGAGGCCGACCGGGTGGGCGCGCTGGCCGAGGTGATGGGGATCACCGCACTCCCGGCCAGGCAGCGGATGGACATCCTGGCCGGCCGCCTGGTCCGGGAGGCCGTCTTGCAGCAGAGCGCGATCAGCGCGGCCGACGCCTACTGCGACCCGGCCCGGGCCGCCGCCCTGGCCGACGCGGTGCTCGCGGTCGCCGATCGCTGCCAGCAAGCCGCCGGGCGCGGCGTCGACGCGGCGCTGATCGAGGCGCAGGACTTCGCGCCGGTGCTGCGCGCCGGCCAGGAGGCCGGCACCCCGGAGCAGGTCCGGGCGCGGGCTGACCAGATGCTGGCCGCGCTAGACGCGCTGGACGCCCTCGGCGCCGGCGGCCCGGGACGGGGTCCGGGATGACCGAGTGGGTCAGGCCGCGGTTCACCGGGATCGAGCAGGTCCGCGGGCCGCTGCTGGTGGTGCGCGGCGTGCGGGGCGTGGGCTGGGACGAGTTCGCCACCATCACGATGGCGGGCGGCCCGCCGCGGCACGGCCTGGTGCTGGAGGCGGACCGGGATCTGGCCGTGGTGCAGGTGCTCGAGGGCACGGCCGGGATCGACCCGGCCGGGACCGCCGTCGAGTTCGCCGGCAGCCCGCTGCGGATCGAGGTCGGGACGCAGTGGCTGGGCCGGGTGTGCAGCGGGCGGGGCGTGCCGAGAGACGGCGGGCCGCCGCTGACCGGCGGGACATCGGTGCCGGTGACCGGCCTTCCGATCAACCCCGCGGCCCGCCGGCCGCCGGCCGAGCCGGTGCTTACCGGGATCTCGGCGATCGACGAACTGACCACGCTGGTCCGGGGCCAGAAGCTGCCGATCTTCTCGGTCGCCGGGCTGCCGCACCTGGAACTGGCCGGGCAGATCGCGGCGCAGGCACAGGCCGGTGGCGAGCCGTTCAGCGTGGTGTTCGCCGCCATGGGCGTGACCAGCGCCGATGCCGACGCGATCCGCGCACGGCTGGAGGAGCGTTCGGCGGCCGGCGAGCTTGTGCTGCTGCTCAACCTGGCGGACGAGCCGGTGATCGAGCGGATCCTGACCCCCCGGATCGCGCTGACCGTCGCCGAGCACCTCGCCTTCTCGCTGGGCAGGCACGTCCTGGTCGTGATGGCCGACATGACCAGCTACTGCGAGGCGCTCAGGGAGGTCTCCGCCGCACGCGGCGAACTGCCCGCCCGCCGGGCTTACCCGGGCTACCTCTACAGCGACCTGGCCTCGCTGTACGAGCGGTGCGGCCGGATCGCCGGGCTGCCCGGCTCGCTCACCCAGGTGCCGGTGCTCACCATGCCGGCCGGTGACATCACGCATCCGGTGCCGGACCTGACCGGCTATATCACCGAGGGGCAGATCGTGCTCTCGGCCGATCTGCACGCCCGCGGCGTCTACCCGCCGGTAGACGCGCTGTCCTCGCTGTCCAGGCTGATGCGGGGTGGCGCCGGACCGGGCCGGACCCGCGAGGACCACCTGGACGTGGCGGCGCAGACGGTGGCCGCGCTGGCCGTCGCCCGGCGGGTGCGGGAGCTGTCCGAGCTGATCGGCGCGGCGGCGCTGAGTGAGTCCGATCTCCGCTATCAGCGCCTGGCGCAGGCGTTCGAGACCATCCTGATGAGTCAGGGACCGGCCGAGAGCCGGAGCCTGGACGAGACCCTCGGGCTGGCCTGGCGGGTACTCGCCGAACTGCCCAGCCGCGAGCTCACGATGGTGTCCCCGGCGGCGATCAGCGCGCGTTACCCAGGCACGGCTGCCGATCCAGCCGGGCCCGCCGGCCAGTCCGGTCCGGGCGGAGGCGGCTGACGGTGCCCGGTTACCGGGTCAGTGCCCCGCCCGGCCGTGCCGGGCGGCTCTGGCTGGACCGCCGGCTCGGCACCGCCCGGCAGGGCGCCGCCCTGCTTGACCGCAAGCTCCGGGTGCTGGCCGCCGAGCTTGCCGGGATCGAGGAGGCGGCCGTGGCCGCCGAGCGGGACTGGCGGGACGCCGCGGTCGCCGCCGAGCGTTCGCTGCTGATCGCCGCGCTGGCCGGCGGGCAGCGGCCGATCGGGCTGGCGACGCCGGCCGGTCATGCCGAGGTGCGGATCGGCGTCGGGGTGACGATCGGGGTCCGGCATCCGGCGGGCGGCGACGTGCGCCCGCCGGCCGGGCCGGCGCCGTGGGCCGGTGCCGCGGTCGGCCGGGCCAGGACGGCCCATGAGCGGGCGCTGCGGGCAGCGGTGTCGGCGGCCGTGGCGGCCGCCGCCGCGCGGATCATGCGGGCCGAGGCGGACACCACCAGGTACCGGCTGCACGCGATCAGGGACCGGCTGATCCCCGCGCTGGAACTGGCCAGGGACCAGATCCTGCTGGCCATCGATGAGGAGGAGCGAGGCGACGGCGCCCGGCTGCGCCGGGCGGCAGGCGGGAACCGGTAGCTGCGGGGCAGACAAGGGCGAAGGACCCGGAAAGGCTCGCCCGTTCGCCCCTGAAACCGGCCGGGCGGCTGCGATGGAATGGTGGTGGCGAGAGGGACACCAGACAGGATGCGGGGATGCGGGCCGCGAGTCCGTACACCACGCCATCTGCATTCGCGAGAAACGCGATGGGTCCCTCTCGCCGGTCTGCCCGGGGTCAGGCGGCGGAGGCCGGCCCGTGCCAGGACCGGCCCGTGCCAGGACCGGCCCGCCCGGCCCGGGCGACACCCCGGCCCGCCCGGCCCGGGCGACACCCCGGCCCGCCCGGCCCGGGCGACACCCCGGCCCGCCCGGCCCGGGCGACACCCCGGCGAGCGTGGCCGGATCGTGTCGGCCGATCTGCCGTGATGTCCTCGCTGGCCCGCCGATATTCTCGGCGTCATGTACCTTCCCGGTCATTTCGCACTCGATGACCTCGCCGTCGCGGCCGAGTTCGTCGACCAGGCCGGCTCCGCCGACCTGGTCACCTTCGACGGCGCCCGCCCGGTGTCCACCCTGCTCCCGGTGATCTGGGAGCGGCCGCCGGCCGGCTCGCCGGGGCACGGCAGCCTGCTCGGGCACCTGGCCCTCGCCAACCCGCAGTGGCAGACCGTGGCGGCCGGCGTCCCCGGACTCGCGATCGTGCACGGACCGCAGGCGTACGTCTCACCGTCCTGGTATCAGAGCACGCGCGAGCATGGCCGGGCCGTCCCGACCTGGAACTACCGGACCGTGCACTTCACCGGCGAAGTGGTCATCCACCGGGACGAGGACTGGATCCGTGACGTGGTCACCAGGCTGACGGAGCGGCACGAGCGAGGCCGTCCCGGCCGCTGGTGGGTGGCGGACGCGCCGGAGCAGTTCCTGGCGGGCCAGCTTCGGGCGATCGTGGGCGTGGAACTGCGGATCGCGAGCATCGAGGCGAAGGACAAGCTGAGCCAGAACCGGTCCGCCGAGGACCAGGCGAACGTGATCGCCGCGCTGCGGTCGGAGCCGGACCCGGGCTCGCGGGCGGTCGCCGACCTGATGGCCGCGCGGCCGCCGCGCGAGCGCCGGCCAGGCTAGAGCGCGCTCAGTTCGTCGGTCAGGTCGTCCAGGCCGAGCGAGCCAAGCGACAGCGCGGCCATGTGCCAGGCCTTCAGGTCGAGTTCCTCGCCCCGGGCGGCGTGCGCGGCCCGGGCGGCCGCCCGGCCGGCCAGCCAGGCCCGTTCGCCCAGCTTGTAGCTGATCGCCTGGCCGGGCGCGCTCAGGTAGCGCACCACCTCGCTGTCCAGGAAGTCCCCGGGCCTGCCACTGTGCAGCCCGAAGAACTGCCTGGCCAGTTCCGGCGTCCAGACCTCGCCCGCGCCGACCGGCGAGTCGGCGGGAACGCGCAGCCGCAGGTGCATGCCGATGTCGATGACGACCCGGATCGCCCGCATCATCTGGGCGTCCAGGTAACCGAGCCGGGCGCCCGGCAGGGATAGGTAGCCAAGCTCGTCCATCAGGCGCTCGGCGTACAGCGCCCAGCCCTCGCTGCACGCGCTCACCCCGCCGACCGACGTCTGGTACATCGACAGCCGGCCGGATAGGTATCGCCACTGCGCAAGCTGGAGGTGGTGGCCGGGCACCCCCTCGTGGTACCAGGTGCTGACCAGGTTCCAGAGCGGGAATCTGGTCCGGCCCATGGTGGGCAGCCAGGTCCGGCCCGGCCGGGAGAAGTCCTGCGACGGGGCCGTGTAATGCGGCGCGGCCGCGCTGCCCGGCGGGGCGATCCGCGCCTGCACGGTCCTGATCGGATCGGCCAGGTCGAAGTGGGTGCCGTTCAGGTCGGCGATCACCTGGTCCATCAGGTTCTGCAGCCAGAGCCGGATCTCCTCCACGCCCTCGATCGCCTCGCCGTGGGCGTCCAGATGGGCCATCGCGGCCAGCGCGGTGGATCCCGGCAGCACCCGCTGCGCTTCGGCGTCCATCTCCGCGCGCAGTTCCCGGTACTGGGACCAGCCCCAGTCGAAGGCCTCGCGCGGATCGAGGTTCGCGCCGGTCCACCGGCGGGCCCCGGCGCCGTACCGGTCGGCGCCCACCCCGTCCTGGGCGCCGGCGCTGCGCGGCAGGTACTCCGCTTCCAGCCAGCGGCGCAGGTCGGTGATGGCGCCGATAGCGTCGGCAGCGGCCCGGTCCAGGTCCGCGCGCAGCGCGGCGGGCACGGTAGCCGAGTCGGCGAAGTCGGCGAACCAGCCTCGCCCGCCGCCCGCCGCCTCCCACTCGGATAGCTGGCCGACTACGGTGCGGGACACCATCGGGCCGGCGATCAGGCCGCGGTGCAGGCCAGCCGCCAGGCTCTCCCGGTGCCCGGCCAGGGCCTCGCGCACCCGGCTCATCCGGCGGGCGATCGCCGCCCAGTCCTGCTCGGACGCGGCCGGCATGGCCAGGAAGATGTCCCTGACTCGCTGCGGCGGTCCGAACAGGTTGGACACCGCGGCGAGGTGCTCGCCCTGCGCGCTGATCGCGAGCGCGGCCCCGAGTCGCTCGCGGAGCAGTCGGGCGCACCGGCGGTCGTCGTCGGTGGCGTACGGGCCGGTTCGCTCGACCGCGGTGAGGTCGGCCAGCGTGGCCGTCGCCAGGTCGTCGGTGGCCTGCTGGCCGGCCGGTGACAGGTCCGGCAGTCGGTCCTCGCCCGGGCGGATGCCGAGGTAGGTGGAGAGCAGCGGGTCGAGGTCGGACAGGGCGCGGACATAGCGGTCGGCTATCTCACGCGGTGAGCGGGCGGCGGGCTTGGCGGGTTCCTGAGGGAGGTCTGGCATAGCGTCATCCTGGCACGAATGGTGTCGAGTCCCCCCGAGGCGCCGACGTGACCGGCGGATGGTCCCGGCGTTACAGGGCGTTGGACCCTGGCTGCCCGCGGGTCTCCGGGGCTGTACTGAAGATGACGAGAGGGACCCGTCAGGACGCGGGGTTACGGACAGTAGCCAGTCTGTACACCACGCAATCTCTGAGTCGCGAGAAACGCGAAGGATCCCTCTCGTCCCTTGTTCGGGGGACCCTGGTCCGGGCGCCTAGCGTGGGTGCGGGCCCGGGCGGGTACGGCCGGAGGCCGAGTCAACGGGCCGCGCCGCGGGATCGCCCGGCCTGGCGGCGGCAGCGGCTGGCGTGGTCGGGTCGGCCGCTGGCCGGGCCGCTGCGGCGCCGTCGGCCGCGTGATAGCCGTCTACCAGTTCCTGCTCGTGCTGCCTGGTCGGGAAGTACAGGCGCACGATCGCGGCGCCGAGCAGCACCGCGACGATTCCGGCCAGGTAAGCCCAGCGATCTCCGGCCAGGAACGAGTCCTTCGCGGCCGCGATGATCTGGCTGGAGTACTTGGGATACTGCTTGGCCACCGCGGTGGCGCTGGAGAACGACTTGGTGAGCTCGTTCTGGATGCCGGTCGTGATCTTCTGCTGGGTCGAGGCCGGCGCGCCGGCGATCTTGGCGGACACCGAGGCGGCGTAGCCGGCCGTGAGCAGGGCGCCGAAGATCGACTGCAGGATCGCGCCGCCCAGGTCCCGCTGCAGGTCGGCGGTGCCGGACGCCATGCCGGCCCGGGTGACCGGGACCGCGCTGGTGAGCGAGTGCGAGGCCGGGGTTCCGGCGAAGCCGACCCCGATCCCGATGAAGCCGTAGCCGAGAGCGACCTCCCAGTACGGGGTGTGCTGCTGCCACAGCAGCAGCATGGTGAGGAAGCCGAGCAGGCAGAAGAAGTATCCGGTGAGCAGCGTGAACCGGGAGCCCCGCGCCGCCACGAGCTTGGCCGAGCGCGGCGCGACCAGCACCATCAGCGCGGCGGCGGGCAGGATCGCCAGGCCGGACTCCAGCGCGGAGTAGCCGAGCACGTCCTGGAGGTACTGCTGGCCGACGAACATGGCGCCCATCAGCGCCCCGAACACGATGATGCCGGCGCAGGCGGCGACCCAGAAGGTGCGCCGCCGGGCCACGGTGAGGTCGTATAGCGGGCTTGCCGTGCGGCGCTCCCGAAGGAAGAACCCGCCGATCGCGGCAAGCCCGATCAGGCCGAGGCCGATCGCCACCGTCGCCTTGTCCGGGATCGGGGCGAAGTTGATCGCGAGGACGACCGACCCGACCGCGATGACGGACAGGATCCCGCCGAGGTTGTCTACCGGGCTGGAGGTCTCGTTGACGTGCGAGGGCACGTAGCGCGCCGCCATCACCAGGGCGATCAACGCGAGCGGCAGGGTAGCCAGGAACACCGAGCCCCACCAGAAGTGCTCGAGCAGCGCGCCGGCCAGCAGTGGCCCGAGCGCGGACATGGCCCCGCCGATCCCGGACCACAGTGCGATCGCCTTGGTCCTGGCCTGGCCGGACCATAGTGCGGTGATCAGCGCCAGTGTGGTCGGGTAGGCCATGCCGGCCGCGAGTCCGCCGATGATGCGGGCCAGGCCGAGCACGGAGTCGGTGGGCGCGAAACCGGCCAGCAGGCTGGCCGGGATGGCCAGCAGCGTGCCGCCGATCAGCATCATCTTGCGGCCATACCGGTCGCCGAGGGCGCCAAGCCAGAGCACCGAGCAGGCCAGGCCGAACGAGTAGCCCACCGCGATCATGTCCAGCGTGACCTGCGAGGAATCGAAGGCGGCGCCAATTGACGGCAGCGCCACATTGGCGACGGCCAGGTTCAGGTTGGCCACCGTCGCGACCAGAATCAGCGCTGCCAGGGTCAACCCCGGCCGGCGTGGCGCGCCGGACCCGGCCGCCGAATCGTGCCGCATCCATTCCCCCTGAGCCATCCGCGAGAGCCGGCCAGATGGCAGGCACGACCCGGATCCCCCCGAATCTGCTCCTGACATACCCAGATCGGTGGTGATACCCGCACGTCAGACGGTCGTTCTCGGTCCGGCCGGCGGTCAGGGCGGGACCGGGTAAGCCGGCTCGGGGTGGGTAGGGCATCAGGTACGCCCCTTACGGGGGTGACCTGGCCGTCGGCAGACCAATCGGGGGGATGTCATGGCTGCTAGCCCAGCGGCGCACAAGAGTTCGGCGACCCGTAAGGGCCCGGTGCCCAGTCAGCGCGGCGGACAGGCCGCTGAGGCCGGGCGGCCGGGCCGCACCGTACCGGTGCCGCACGTGCACGCACCCTCGATCCGGATGCCGTCTGGCCTGAGGGGCAACGTGCTGTGGTGGGGCGGCCTGGCTGGCCTGGCCGCGTTCGGGGTCATCGACTGGCCCGTCGCGGCGGTTGTCGCTGCCGGGACCTGGGTCGCCGAGCAGCGGTCCCGCCAGGTCAGGCAGGCCGCCGGCGAGTAGAGCGGGCGACCCGGGCGCGGGCGGCCCACAAGCCGGGCCGGCATGATCACACAGGCGAGCGCCGCGCTGTCCCGGCTTGCCGGGCATCTGCCGGGCTCGGCCGGCCGCGTCCAGCGGCGCCGCTGGGTTGGTAACGGGCGCGCGCACATCGAGGTCCGGGGCATCCACCGCCCGGAGAACGCGGACGTGGCCCGGCGCGTCGAGGCCGAACTCGGGCGACTGGACGGGGTGGACTGGGCCGAGGTGAACGCCGTGGCCGGCCGGGTGATCGTGGCCTTCGACGACGGCAAGCTTGACGCCGGCGATCTGGTCGCGGTGATCGAGGGCGTCGAGGAGGCGCACGACCTGGCCGGGGAGCGATTCCCGCACGACCGGCCGGACCATCCAGGCGACATCGAGCCGATCCAGCGGCAGATGTACGCGATCGGCGCCGACATCGGCGGGCTTGGCCTGGGCTTCGCCGGGCGCTTCGTCAGGTCCAACCCGGTGGTTGGCGAGGCCGCTTCGCTGGTCTCGCTGGTGGACGCGACTCCCGCGCTCCGCCGCCCGCTGGAGAGCCGGATCGGCCGTGCGGCGACCGACCTCGGCCTCGCGGTCGGCAACGCGGTCGCCCAGGGACTTGCCCAGGGCCCACTTGGGCTGGTCGTGGACATCGCGCACCGTGGCCTGGTGCTTGGCGAACTGCGGGCCCGCCGCGACCTGTGGGAGCGCCGGGAACCGGAACTGCACGGTCGTCCCGAGCGGCCGGCCGGCCAGGCGGATCCGCCCGGCGATCACGTCGGGTTCGCGGTCCGGCCGAGCGCTGATCCGGCGGGCGGTGATCCGGCGGGCGGTGATCCGGCGGGCGCTGATCCGGCGGGCGCTGATCCGGAGACTTCCGCAGCGCCGGGCGCTGGCCCGCCGGGCGATCACGCGCCCGGTCCGCCCGGCAGTGCGGAGCGCCCGGTGCCGCTGCCGCCGGGGCCGGTGGAGTCCTATACGAACAAGGCCGCGATCGCCGCCCTGGCGGGGGCGGCCGCCGCTGCCGCCGTGACCAGGGACCCGGCGATGCTGGTGGCCGCGACCGCGACGGCCAACCCGAAGCCGGCCAGGCTGGGCCGCGAGGGCTTCGCCGCCTGGCTCGGCCGGGACCTGGCCAGGTCCGGCGTGCTGACGATGGACACCGAGGCCCTGCGCAGGCTGGACCGGATCGACACGGTCGTGCTCGACGCGGCCGTGCTGACGACGGGCAGCCAGGCGGTGCGCTCGGTCTGGCTCGCTCCCGGATGCCCGGAGACGCAGGAGACCGCGCAACTGGCCGCGCACGCGCTGCTCAGCCCGGCGGGCCGGGGGTCGTCCGTTGCCGTCGTGCCGACGCCGCGGCCGGGCCCGGACGGCGCCGGGGTCGATGGCCAGGTGCGGGATCGTCGGCCCGCGACAACCAGTCCGGCCCGGGCCGGCCAGTCGGCCCGGCCTGCACAGCCGGTCCGGCCCGCTCGGCCAGCACAGCCGGCCCGGCCAGCACAGTCGACCCGGCCAGCACAGTCGACCCGGCCAGCACAGTCGACCCGGCCAGCACAGTCGACCCGACCGCCCTGGGCAGCCGCCGACCCGGGATCGCGCGCGGCCCGCCCTTCCGCCGGCCCGGCCGCCGGTCCCGGTCCGGGTTCGCCGCGGCGACCCGGCGCCGCCCGGTCCGCTCGCTGGCGGGACTGGCGGCTGACGGAAGTTCCGGCCGATGCGCCGGACCCGATTCGCCGGGCCGCCGCCCGCCGGTTGGCGGACGGCCGGCCGCTCGCGCTGTGGCACGCCGACGACCTGGTCGGCCTGGTCGACGTCGAGCCGGAACTTGATCCGCTCGCGATGCCGCTCATCGCGGCGGCACGGGAGGCGGGCAGCGTCGTGATCGGCGGGCGGGGCGGCACCGGCCCGCAGACCCGGGTGGACCAGGTGGTTGCCGGGGGAAGCAGCCTGGCTCGCTCGGTCCGGGAACTGCAGGCCAGCGGTCGTGCCGTGGCCGTCGTGTCGGCCCGTCAGCACGCCGCCCTGGCCGCCGCGGACCTGGGCATCGGCGTCCCGGGCCGGACCCGGGCGCCCTGGGGCGCGCACCTGATCACCGGGTACGGCCTCGCCGATGCCTGCCGTGTGCTCGAGGCGGTCGGCACGGCGAAGACGGTCAGCAGGCGGGCGGCCACCTTCGCCGCCTACGGTTCCGGCGCCGGCGGCGTTCTCGCCCTGGCCGGGCCCCGTTCGGGCTCGGCCGCCAGATCCCTGCTGGCCGTCAACGGCGCGGCCCTGGCCGCACTGGGCAGCGGCGTGTGGTCGGCCATGACCCTCGCCCGCAGGCCCGAGCCGCTGCCCGCGGAGACCATCAGCTGGCATGCCCTGACCGCCGAGGCGGTGCTTGACCGGCTCGCCAGCAGCGGGAACGGGCTCAGCCGGGCGGAGGCGGACCGACGCCGCGCACGGCGTCCGGAGCGCGCCGAACGAGCCGAGCCGGGGATCATCCGGGCCTCGGCCGAGGAACTCGCCAATCCGCTCACCCCGGCGCTGGCCAGTGGCGCCTGGCTGGCCGCCGCGTCCGGATCGATCACCGATGCTGCCCTGATCGGTTCCTTCATGGGCGCGAACGCACTGGTCAGCGGCGTGCAGCGGGTTAGCGTGGGCCGGGCGCTCGGCCGGCTGATCGACGAGTCCGCGGTCCGCGTGCGGGTCCGCAGGCAGCGCGGCGAGGTCCTGACCACGGCCGACCAGCTCGTGGCCGGTGACGTGATCGCGGTCCAGGCGGGGGATGCGATCCCGGCGGACTGCCGGGTCCTCGTGGCCAGCGGTCTCGAACTGGACGAGTCCAGCCTGACCGGCGAGTCCCAGCTGGTCGCCAAGGGACCGGCGCCCACCGGGGCGGCCAACGTGGCCGAGCGGCACAGCATGATCTACGCGGGCACCTCGGTCGCGGCTGGCAGCGGCACGGCCGTGGTGGTGGCCGTCGGGCCGGCCACCGAACTCGGGCGGAGCATGCAGGCGACCGAGCAGGATCGCCGTCCCGGCGGCGTTCATGCCAGGCTGGCCCGGCTCACCTCGATCACGGTGCCGGTCGTGCTCGGCGCGGGCGCCGCGGTCATCGGCGCGGGCCTGCTTCGCGGCCGGCCGCTCAGCGAGACGCTCGGCACCGGAGTCAGCCTGGCCGTGGCCGCCGTGCCCGAGGGACTGCCGATCGTGGCCACGGCGGCCCAGTACAGCGCCGCCAGGCGGCTGTCGCGGCGCAACGCGCTGGTCCGCAATCCCGGCACGATAGAGGCGCTCGGCCGGGTGGACGTGCTCTGCTTCGACAAGACCGGCACGCTGACCCAGGGCCGGATCCGGCTGCACCGGGTCTGGGCCGGCGGCGCCGAGCAGCCGCTGGACCGGCTGAAGCCCGGCGGCCGCGCGGCACTCGCGGCCGGGCTGCGGGCCATGCCCGAGCACCGCAACGGCGAGCGCCTGGCGCACGCGACCGACCGCGCGGTCGCCGACGGCGGCGCGGCGGCCGGGGTCACGGTGGAACTGGGCGCCGCGGGCTGGACCCAGACCGGCGAGTTGCCGTTCGAGCCGTCCCGCGGCTACCACGCGGTGCTCGGCGGCACGGCGGCCGGTCAGCGACTGGCCGTGAAGGGGGCGGTGGAGACCGTGCTGCCGCTGTGCGCCACGATCCGGCGCGGCGCGGTGACGATCCCGCTGGACGATGCGGCCAGGCGGGGGATCATCGCCGCTGCCGAGCGGTTCGGCCGTCGCGGCTACCGTGTCCTCGCGGTGGCGGAGCGGGACGCCTCCAGCCGTCGGGACCTGCGCCCGGACCGGATCACCGG
Organism: Actinomycetes bacterium; assembly: GCA_021792855.1. Classification (GTDB taxonomy): domain Bacteria; phylum Actinomycetota; class Actinomycetes; order Streptosporangiales; family Streptosporangiaceae; genus Chersky-822. The sequence goes on along the minus strand of JAJYTW010000004.1, from coordinate 41,054 downwards.
ACTGCGGTTCGCCGGGCTGCTCGGGCTGACCGATCCGGTCAGGGATACCGCCGCCGCGGCGGTCCGAGAGCTTCGCGCGGCGGGCGTGGCGGTGAAGATGCTCACCGGCGATCAGCCGAGCACAGCGGCGGCGATCGCCGGCGATCTGGACCTGCCGACCGGGCGGCGCGTGGTGACCGGCCCCGACCTGGACCGGATGAGCGATGGCGAACTCGAGTCGGTGGCGGTCCGGGCCGACGTCTTCGCCAGGGTCAGCCCGGAGCACAAGGTCCGGATCGTCGCCGCGCTGCGCCGGGCCGGCAAGGTCGTCGCGGTCACCGGGGACGGCGCCAACGACGCCCCGGCGATCCGGCTTGCCGATGTCGGCGTGGCGCTCGGACTGCACGGCACCAACGCGGCGAAACAGGCGGCGGACGTGGTGGTGACCGACGACCGGATCGAGACGATCACCGCCGCGATCGCCGAGGGCCGCGCGATGTGGGCGTCGGTGCGGGACGCGATCGCGATGCTGCTCGGCGGGAACATCGGTGAGGTCGCGTTCACCGTCGGCGGCGGCCTGCTGCTGCCCGGCGGGTCGCCGCTGAACGCCCGTCAGTTGCTGCTGGTGAACCTGCTGACCGACATGGTGCCCTCACTGGCCCTGGCGGTCCGGCGGCCACGCGCCGCCACGGCGGACGTGCTGCTCCGGGAGGGTCCGGACGTATCCCTGGGCGCCGTTCTGACCAGGGACATCATGATCAGGGGCGGACTGACGGCGGCGGCCGGCCTGGCCGCGTGGACGGGCGGCGCGATGACCGGGGTGAGCCCGCGCCGGGCGGGCACGGTGGCGCTGGTCGGCCTGGTCGGCGCGCAGCTTGGCCAGACGCTGGCGGCGGGCTGGCGGAGCCCGCTGGTGGTCGGGGCGAGCGTGGGCTCTGCGGCCGTGCTCGCCGCCGTGATCCAGACCCCCGGAGTTAGCCACTTCTTCGGCTGCCGGCCGCTCGGCCCGGTGGGCTGGTCGATCGGGCTGTCCGCCGCGGCCGCCGCCGGGCTCGGCGCGCCGGTGGCCTCGCGGATCGCCGACCGGGTCGCGGCAGCCGGGCCACAGCGCGGCGGAATCTCAGAGCGCGGGTGAATCTCGGCGCGTAGCCCGGAAAATCACCCGCGATCATGGAGATGACCTTGCCGGGCGCCCAGGGCGGGCCCGCCTGGCCTACGGCATCAGGCCGTGCAGCGGGAACACGGCGTTCCTGGTGGCGATGATCGCCTGGTCGATCGGCTCGTCCGGATCCCAGCCGTGGTCGAAGCTGGGGTAGCTGGCGGGCGCTTCCTCGGTCATGAACTGCGGCGCGGCCGCCCTGGTGCGCCGGGCCACGTAGTCGCGCCAGGCCGGCGGGGTGGGCAGGCCAGGGTCGAGCGGATGGCCGGAGGCCTCGGCCAGCAGGTGCGTCCAGGTGCGGGGCACGACCTGGATCACCTCGTAACCGCCGCCGCCGGTGAGCAGCCAGCGGCCGCCGGCGGTCTCGTGGGCAAGCTGGTGGATCGCCGCGTGCGCGGCCCGCTGCGCGTCGATGGTGACCTCGAGATTGGCCAGCGGGTCCATCCAGTGCGTGTCGCAGCCGTGCTGGCTGACCAGGATCTGCGGCCGGAACGCCCGCAGCAGCGGCGGGACGATGGCGTGGAAGGCACGCAGCCAGCCGGCGTCCCTGGTGCCGGCCGGCAGCGCGACGTTGACCGCCGACCCTGGCGCGTCCGGCCCGCCGGTCTCGGTTGGCCGGCCGGTGCCGGGAAAGAGCGTCGCCGGGTTCTCGTGCAGGCTGATCGTCAGGACCCGGGGATCGTTGTAGAAGGCGGTCTGCACCCCGTCGCCGTGGTGCACGTCGATGTCCACGTAGGCGATCCGCTCGGCTCCCTGGGACAGCAGCCAGGCGATCGCGATGGCCGGATCGTTGTAGACGCAGAAACCACTGGCGTGATCGCGCATCGCGTGGTGCAGGCCCCCGGCGATGCTCACGCCGTGCTCGGTCGCACCCGACCACACCGCCTGCGCCGCCGCCCGGGTCGCCCCCGCGATCAGCGCGGACGCCTCGTGCATGCCGGGGAAGATCGGGTCGTCGTCGGTGCCGAGACCGAATCTGGCCGCCATCGGGAACGGGTCAGCGCCGCTGGCCCGCTTGACCACCGCGACGTAGACCGGGTCGTGCACGAATTCGAGTTCCGCGTCGGTGGCAGGCTCGGGCTTGACGACCGTGACGGTCTCATGGTCGAGCACGCCAAGAGAGCGGGCCAGTTGCATGGTCAGTTCGACCCTGATCGGCGCGAGCGGATGATCAGGGCCGAAGTTATAGCTGGTCAGATCATCGTCCCAGGCAACATGCAGAGTGCAGTCCACCCCATCAGTCTCTCGCGGCCGGCTTGCCGGCGGGTGACCGGCCCCGGCACCGGAAGACCGTGGCGCCGGCCTCCGTTCGCCGGCCGTCGGGGCGCCCGGATCTCCGCCCGGACACCGCATTTCATTATCGCGACAATTTAATTCACGGAGCTAATAAGCCTTCTCTTATTGTTCGCGCTTTCTCGCGCGCCACGATGCGAAGCGCTAGTTTCAAGGCATGAAAGCTCTCGTGCTGGCTGGCGGCTCGGGCAGCAGGCTCCGGCCCATCACGCATACCTCGGCTAAGCAGCTTCTCCCGGTCGCGAATAAACCGGTTCTCTTCTACGGACTGGAAGCGATCGCCGCTGCCGGGATCACGGAAGTCGGCATCGTGGTCGGCGATACCGCTGCGGCTATCGAGGACGCGGTAGGCGACGGCGCCAGGTTCGGGCTAGCTGTCACCTATATTCACCAGGACGCGCCGCTTGGCCTCGCGCACGCGGTCCTGATTTCCCGCGATTTCCTTAGTTCCGACGACTTCGTGATGTACCTCGGCGACAACTTCATCGTCGGCGGAATCACCGAACTCATCGATGAATTCGCGGTGGGCCGGCCGGAAGCGCAGATCATGCTGACCACCGTGAGCGATCCGCGGCAGTTCGGCGTGGTCGAGGTCGATGAGGACGGGGAGGTGCTCGGCCTGGAGGAGAAGCCGCCCGATCCGAAGAGTGACCTGGCCCTCGTCGGCGTCTATATCTTCACCCCGGTGATCCACGAGGCGATCCGGACTCTGGCCCCGTCGGCCCGCGGCGAACTCGAGATCACCGAGGCGATCGCCTGGCTAGTGGACAACGGCCGCAAGGTGCGAGCCACCCGGATCTCCGGCTACTGGAAGGACACCGGCAACGTGTCGGACCTGCTTGAGGTGAACCGTGCCCTGCTGGAGAACCTGGCGACCAGGTGCGACGGCACCGTCGACGGCTCCAGCCAGTTGATCGGCCGGGTGGTGGTCGAGGCGGGCGCGCGAGTCTGCCGGTCGCGCGTCGTCGGCCCGGTCGTGATCGGGGCCGGGACCATGATCGACCGGTCCTACCTTGGCCCGTTCACCTCGGTGGGCGAGGACTGCGAGATCACCGAGAGCGAGATCGAGTACTCCATCGTGCTACGCGGCGGCTCGATCCGGGGCGTGCGGCGGATCGAGGCCTCCCTGATCGGGCAGGATGTCGAGGTGACGCCGGCGCCGCGGGTGCGGCGCGCCCACCGGCTCGTACTCGGGGACCACAGCAAGGTGCAGATCAGCTCATGAGGATCCTGATCACCGGCGGCGCCGGGTTCATCGGCTCGCACTATGTCCGCACGCTGCTGAGCGGCGGGTATCCGGGGTGGGAGCGGGCCGAGGTCACGGTGCTCGACGCCCTCACCTACGCCGGCAATCCGGCGAACCTGGCGCCGGTCCGCGGCAATCCCAGGTTCCGGTTCGTCCGCGGCGACATCCGCGACGCCGACCTGCTGGCGCGACTGGTCCCCGGCCAGGACGCCGTGGTCAACTTCGCGGCGGAGAGCCATGTGGACCGGTCTATCGCCAGCGCGACCGACTTCGTGGCGACCAACGTCGCCGGCGTGCAGGCGATCGCGCAGGCCTGCCTCGACGCCGGGGTGGCGCGCCTGGTCCAGGTCTCCACCGACGAGGTGTACGGCAGCGCGGCCGACGGATCGTGGACCGAGAGCGCCCCGCTGGAGCCGAACTCGCCGTACGCGGCGAGCAAGGCGGGCGGCGACCTGATCGCGCTGTCCTACGCCCGGACCCACGGCCTGGACGTGCGGGTGACCCGGGGCTGCAACACCTACGGGCCCTACCAGTACCCGGAGAAGGTGATCCCGCTGTTCGTGACCAACCTGCTGGACGGACAGCAGGTGCCGCTGTACGGGGACGGCGGCAACGTCCGGACCTGGGTGCATGTCGACGACCACTGCCGGGGCATCCAGTTGGTGCTCGACCGCGGCGCGGCCGGGCAGGTGTACCACGTCGGCGGGTCCGCCGAGCTCACCAACATCGAGCTGACCAGGGCGGTGCTCGCCGAGTGCGGCGCGGACTGGGACTCCGTCCGGCCGGTCGCCGATCGCAAGGGCCACGACCGTAGATACAGCCTGGACGACTCCCGGCTGCGCGCGCTGGGCTACGCACCGGCGGTTCCGCTTGGCGCCGGGCTGTCGGCCACCGTCGCCTGGTACCGGGAGAACCGCTCCTGGTGGGAACCGCTGAAGCGGGCCTCCGGGACCGGCCTGCCCGGCTCGCACCGGCCCGCCACCGCGTCCCAGGCGCCATGACCCGCTGGCTGGTCACCGGGGCCGGCGGCATGCTGGGCCGGGAGGTGACCGGCTGCCTGCGCCGGGCCGGCGCCGCCGTGATCGGTCTCGGCCGCCCGGACCTGGACATCACCGATGCGCCGGCGGTCCGCGCCGCGCTGCGCCGACACCGGCCGGAGGTGATCGTGAACTGCGCGGCGTGGACCGCGGTCGACGCGGCGGAGACCGCGCCGGACCGCGCCATGGCGGTCAACGGCGACGCGGTCCGGCACCTGGCCCTGGCCTGCGCGGCAGGCGGTGCCCGGCTGGTGCAGGTTTCCACCGACTACGTGTTCGCCGGCGACGCGGACCGGCCGTACGACGAGGACTCGGTCCCCGCGCCGCGAACGGTCTACGGCCGGACCAAGCTGGCCGGGGAACGCGCCGTGCTCGGCCTGCTGCCCGAGGCCGGCCTGGTGGTGCGGACGGCCTGGCTCTACGGCGGCGCCGGCCCGAGTTTCGTGCACACCATGATGCGGCTGGCCAGGGCCGGGGCGGGCGCGGAGGTGGTGACCGACCAGCGCGGGCAGCCAACCTGGACCGGGGACGTGGCGGACGCGATGATCGCGCTCGTGCAGGCCGGGGCGGCGGGCATCTGCCATCTCACCAGTTCCGGCTCGGCCACCTGGTACGACCTCGCCGTCGAGGTGTTCTCGCTGGCCGGGGCCGACCCGGGCCTGGTCAGCCCGGTGCGGACGGAATCCCGGCCCCGCCCGGCGGCGCGGCCCGCCTACAGCGTCCTCGGTCATGCGGCGACGTCCCGTCCGGGTGTCCCGCCGATCGGGGAGTGGCGCGCGGCGCTCCGGCGGGCCTGGCCCTGGCTCAGTCCGCTGGCGACTACGGTCCCGCCGGCCAGTACGGTCGCTCCGGCCAGCAGGACCGCGGCGGCCAGCGACAACGCGCCGTCCTGATCCGGCGCCCGGAGACCGCCGGGGAGGCCGGCGGTCAGGTTCTGGCCAGTGCCTGCCCGGCGCGCATGGCCAGGCACGCGGCATAACTCGGCAGCAGGCCGGACTCGCTGGCCTCGGCGAGGGTCGGCGCCGCCGCGTCCTTGGCCGACAGCACCGGTTCCAGGCCGGTCGGCCAGGCGATCCCGAGGTCGGGGTCAAGCGGGTGGATGCCGTGCTCGCGGCCCGGTGCGTACCGGGTGGAGCACAGGTACAGCACGGTGGCCTGATCGCTCAGGGCCGCGAACGCGTGGCCGAGTCCCTCCTCGATGAAGACCGCGCGGCCGTCCGCGGTGAGCGGCGCGGACGCCCACTGGCCGAATGTCGGCGACGACTCCCGCAGATCCACCACGACATCCAGAATCGCGCCCGCCGCACAGGTGACGAACTTCGCCTGACCGGGCGGCACGTCACTGAAATGAATGCCGCGGATGACACCCCGCCTGGACACTGAGCAATTGATCTGCGCCACATCGAGGCGCCGTTTTGTATACAGAGCGAATTCGTCGCTGCGGAACCACTCATGAAAACTTCCGCGCTGATCCGTGTGAATTCGGGGCGTAAAGATCCAGGCACCGTCTACGCCAAGTGAGTCCATGCCGAAATGCTAGGCCGGGATTGCGCATCGACGCTACTCTCTTACCCACAGTAGTCGTGTGACTACAAGGTCTTGTTAGCTAAGTGACCTATCAGCCCGGCGTTGTCATCAGGCCCTGGAGCCGTTCGCCCCGCGGCCCGCGCACTGCTATTCCCCCGGCAGGAGAGTCATATATGGCAGGTCTGAATTACCGTGCTCCCGGCGCGCCGGGAGCAGGAGCAGGCAGATGACCGGGGATCCGATCGTCGGCCACCGGCTCGGCCTGGTCGGCGAGCGCGATCCGGCGGCCGCGGACCTGGTTCGCCGCCTGATCGAACTGGCCTGCCGGACACTTCCGCTGGCCTACCGGGCCGGACAGTTCGCCCACACGATGGTCGCGGTCACCGGGCCCGATGGCCGGCGGGCGATCACGCCCCGCGGCGAGAGCGTCAGGTACGCCCTGATCGCCCTGCTCGGCTTGCGGCGGCTGCCCCCGGACCGCTGCGCCGCGGTGCTCGGCGGGGGTGACCCGGTCGACCTGCTCGACCTGATCATGAAGCGGATCGATGAACTCACCAGCCCCGGCGACGTGGCGCTGGCGTGCTGGGTCGCGGCGGAGGCGGATCACGGCGATCTGCCGCGCGCGCTGCGCCGCCTGCGGGAACTTGACCTCGCGGCCGCCGCTGGCTGGCCGGACTCCGGGGACGACCAGATCGACGTCGTGGCGGCGGCCTGGGTGATCACCGCGCTGGTCGCGGCCAGGGGAATGGCCGACGTGGAGCAGCACCTGGCCGCCGCGCGGCGCCGGCTGCTGACCGCCAGGCAGGTCTGCTTCGGCCACCTGATCGGCGGGCGGCAGGCCGCGTACCGGCGGCACGTGGGCAGCTTCGCCGACCAGGTGTATCCGATCCAGGCGCTGGCCAGGCTGCATGCCAGCTCCGACGACCCGGCGGCCCTGGCCGCGGCGCAGGAGACCGCGGCGGTGATCTGCCGGGCCCAGGGCGCCGATGGCCAGTGGTGGTGGCACTATGACGCCCGGTCAGGCACGGTAATCGAGGGCTACCCCGTATACAGCGTGCATCAGCACGCGATGGCCCCGATGGCGCTGCTCGACCTGGCCGAGGCCGGCGGCCAGGCGCATACCGGGCCGATCTGCCGCGGCCTGTCCTGGCTGGCCGCGCCGCCGGAGACCGCCTGGCCGCTGGTGACCGACGACCCGCCGGTGATCTGGCGCAAGGTGGCCAGGGACGATCGTCGCAAGCTGGTTCGCGGCGTCCGGGCGGCCGTATCCGGATTCGCCCCGCGGCTCCGGCTGAAGGGCCTGGACCGGCTGTTCCCGCCCGGCGTGATCGACTACGAATGCCGGCCCTATGAGCTCGGCTGGCTGCTCTTCACCTGGCTGCCGGACCTGGTCGACCTGCCGGACAGCCCCGAGCCTGGCGCGCCGCCGGTGGCCGCGCCGGAGCCGGCATGACCGGCCCGCGGACCGGCCCGTCCCGGGTTGCCGTGCTCGGAACCGGCGTCGACGCGGTCTCGATGGGCGCTGCGGTCGAGCGGTGCGGGCAGGCCGTCGAGCGCCGCGGCTACCTGTCGGTCGGAATGCTGAACGCGGCCAAGGCGGTCGCCATGCGCCGCGACGAGGCGCTCCGGGGGGCGGTCCGGGGCTGCGACCTGGTGCTCGCGGACGGCCAGTCGGTGGTCTGGGCGGCTCGGGCCGCCGGATGCCGGCTGCCGGAGCGGGTCGCGGGCATCGATCTGTTCACCGAATTGCTCGCGGTCGCCTCGGCGCGCGGATACCGGGTCTATTTCCTCGGCGCCCGGCCCGAGGTGCTCGGCCGGATGCTCGCCGTGCTGGGCAACCGCTATCCGGGACTGGTCGTGGCCGGAGCGCAGGACGGCTACTTCGACCCCGAGGACGAGGCCGTGATCGCCGAGAAGATCCGGCTCTGCCAGCCGGATCTGCTGTTCATCGGGATGTCGTCGCCGCGCAAGGAGATCTTCGCCGCCCGCTGGGGTCGTGCCACCGGCGCGCGGGTCGTGCACGGCGTGGGCGGATCGTTCGACGTCCTCGCCGGGGTCACCAGAAGGGCGCCGCAGTGGTGGCAGCGGCACGGACTGGAATGGCTGTTCCGCGCGATCCAGGAGCCGGCCCGGCTTGGCCGCCGGTACCTGGCGACGAACGCGGTATTCGCGGCACTGGCCGCCGGCCAGGCGCTGCGGGCGCGGGCCGGCCGATTCGCCGGGGACCGCGGCCGGGCCGGCGGGCCGGCCGATCCGGCCCCGTGGAAGGAGGACCGAGCATGAGCACAGTGGTGGTGGCCGGACTCGGATACGTGGGCCTGCCGCTCGCGGTCCGGGCGGCCGAGGTCGGCCACACGGTGATCGGCTACGACACCGACGCCGACCGGGTGAAGACGCTCCAGACCGGCTCCTATATCGAGGACGTGCCCGCCGAGCAACTTGCCGCCGTGCTGGCGGCCGGCACGCTCCGGCCGTCGAGCGAGGCACGCAGTTGCGCCGGCTTCGACGTGGCGGTGATCGCCGTGCCGACCCCGCTGCGGGACGGACTGCCCGACCTGAGCCACGTCGAGCAGGCGACCCGGACGATGGCGAGATACCTGCGGCCCGGCGCGACCGTCATCGTCGAATCGACCACCTATCCGGGCACCACCCAGGAACGGGTGCTGCCGTGGCTGGAGGACGGATCCGGGCTGGTCGGCGGCGCCGATTTTCATCTCGGCTTCAGCCCGGAACGAATCGACCCGGGTAACGGCAGGTGGACGCTGGTCACCACGCCGAAGATCGTCTCCGGCATCGACGAGGCCTCCCTGGAGGCCATTCGCGGCTTCTACGCGGGCCTGGTGGAGACGACCGTCCCGGTCGCCTCGCCCGCCGAGGCCGAGCTTGCCAAGATCATCGAGAACACGTTCCGGCACGTGAACATCGCGCTGATCAACGAGCTTGCGATGTTCGCCCGCGATCTGGACATCGATGTGTGGGCGGCGATCGACGCGGCCGCCACCAAGCCATTCGGCTTCATGCCGTTCCGGCCCGGCCCCGGCGTGGGCGGTCACTGCCTGCCGATCGATCCGTGCTACCTGTCCTGGCGGGTGGAGCGCGCACTCGGCCAGTGCTTCCGGTTCGTCGAACTCGCCAACGACATCAACTCGCACATGCCGGACTACGTGGCCCGCCGGGTCATGCTCGCGCTGAACGACCGCGGCCGGCCGGTCAGCGGGTCCCGCGTCCTGCTGCTCGGCCTGGCGTACAAGAAGAACACCGGGGATGCCCGGGAGTCGCCCGCGGTGCGGGTCGCGACGCTGCTCCGGCGGATGGGCGCGGATGTGGTGGCCGCCGACCCGCACGTCGCCGCCAGCGGGCTGATCGACTCCCTGGTGGAACGGGTGGAGCCGACCCCCGACGAGGTCGGCGCCGCCGACGCGGTCGTGCTACTGACCGATCACGACGCCTTCGACGGCGCGGAGATCACCAGGTCGGCGCGGTTCGTGCTGGACTGCCGGCGGGTGCTGACCGGCCCGAACGTCGAGACGCTGTAGGCCGGCCGTGCGAGTCGTCTGCGCGGTCGGCGCCCGGCCGAACTTCATGAAGGTCAAGCCGGTACTAGACGCCCTGGACCGGCGTGGCGCCGAGGTGGTGCTTGTGCACACCGGCCAGCACTACGACGCGGCGATGAGCGACGTCTTCTTCGCCGACTTGGGCCTGCGCAGGCCCGACTACTACCTCGCGGTCGGCTCGGGCAGCCACGCCGTCCAGACCGGCCGGGTGATGATGGCATTCGAGCCGCTGGTGACCAGGCTGCGGCCCGATGTCGTGGTGGTGGTTGGCGACGTCAACTCGACCCTGGCCTGCGCGCTGGTCGCGGCGAAGTCGGGCGCCAGGCTGGCGCACGTCGAGGCCGGCCTGCGCAGCGGCGACTGGTCGATGCCCGAGGAGATCAACCGGGTGCTGACCGACCGGGTCAGCGACTACCTTTTCGCGCCATCGGAGGACGCGGTTGCCAACCTGCGTGCCGAGGGCTGCGCCGGCGACCGGGTGTTCCTGGTGGGCAACGTGATGGTGGACACCCTGCTGGCCAATCTCAGTCGGGCCGAGCGCAGCCGGATCCTGGAGACCCTAGGCCTGCGGCGCCGTGGCTACGGCGTGGTCACGCTGCACCGGTCATCGAACGTGGACACCGCCGAGGCGCTCGGGCCACTGCTGCGCGCCGTGGATCAGGTGGCCGAACTGTGCCCGCTGGTGCTGCCCGCCCATCCCCGGCTGGCCGACCGGCTGGCGGGAATGAACTGGACCGGGCAGGTCCGGATCATTCCGGCGGTCGGCTACCTGGACTTCCTCGCGCTGGAGGCGTCCGCCCGACTGGTGCTGACCGACTCCGGCGGCGTCCAGGAGGAGACCACGGTGCTCGGCGTGCCGTGCCTGACCCTGCGCACCAGCACGGAGCGGCCGATCACGATCACCGCGGGGACGAACCAGCTTGTGGGCACCGACCCGGAGCGGATCGTGCTGGCCGCGCGGCTGGCCATGGCCGTGCCGGTGACCGAGCGGCGGCCGCCGCTGTGGGACGGGCGCGCCGGGGACCGGATCGCGGCCGAGTTGATGGCCGCCGAGCTCAAGGCGGCTGCGCTTGCGGCTGCCGAGGTCAGATCCGGCGAGGTCAGGTCCGGCAAGGTCAGGTCCGGCGGACAGGAGACGCGGCCGCGGCAGCGCGACCCGGGCGGCGCCCGATCCGGCCCAGGAACGTCCAGGCCGAGGCGGCCAGCACCGCGGCCAGGATGACGAGACCGGCCAGCGAGCGCTTGGCCGACCCCCGGGTCGGTCGCGGGCCGCCGGAGCCGAGGATCTCGGCGGTGATCCGGCCCGCCCTGGGCGTCCCGGCGTGCCGCTGACTGACGGCGAGCAGTCCGGTGAGCTTCCCGGTGATCAGCCGGAACGTCCGACCGGTCGCGGCCGGAGAGGCGGCGGACACCGCAACAGTGGCCTCCGGGTAGCTGTAGTCCGGATAGTCCTGGTTGTAGAGATTGACCAGGGCGACCTGATAATCGGCGACGCCGCCCGCCGCCTCGATTTCCCGGCGGACGCCGGCGGTCATCAATTGCTGGGTGATCATCTCACCGGTGAAGATCAGCGAGGGCGAGAGCCATGAATAGGCATTCACCGAGGTTACCCGGCGAGGCAGGGAGAAGATCACCAGTGCGTTTTCCGAGTACCTCGCCCCGGCCGCGTGTATCCGATAGCCCGCGACGAGTGCCGCGCCGGCGATGGCCAGCACGGCAGCCAGGCGCGCGCGGCGCAGGAGGGTGCCCCGGTCGCGCCCGTTCACCGCGAATATCCAGAGGATACGACCGCCGATGCGGTCGGCCGGGCGCTGATTGCGATTGCGCGCATAACGAAGACCGTAGCACGACCTGACCTTTCGCAAGTGCCAATGAATGAAGATATCGCTGCCCTGAGAGAGGTTACTTGTTATGCTCAGAAATAGCTGCCGGCCTGAGCTGGATAAAGTCGTGCACCTCGGGGGAATCCGTTTCATGCGGACCACGATACCCGGTCGTATCGGCACGGCTCGGAAAGCATTCGTCGATAGGGGACAAAACAAATGAATTTCGGCGAGATCTTTCGAATCTGGAGGCGCCGCCTCGCGCTGACCGCGGGGCTGACGCTGCTCGTCCTGGTCGCGTTTCTCGCCGCGCTGGCCTGGCTGCCGCGCACCTACCAGTCCCAGGCGTCGGTGGTGCTGCTCGCGCCCCGGTCGGTGGCGAAGCAGAACGGCGGCAACCCGTACCTGAGCTTTACCCCGTCGCTCTCGCTGGCCGCCGACGCGCTTAGCCGGGCCATGATGTCACCGGCCACCGTCGGCGTACTGGCGGCGCAGGGATACACCGAGCCGTACACGGTGGCACTGCCCGCGTACACCACGGCCACGACGGGGTCGGTGGTGACCGTCACGGTCACCGGGAGCGACCGGGCACTGGTGCAGCAGACCCTGGAAGGGGTCCTGACCCAACTGGGGAGCGAACTGACCAAGATCCAGGGCACGGTGACCCGGCCGAACCGGATCAGGATCGCTCCGCTGTCCGCCACCTCGCAGGCGGACCTGGCGGTCAGCCAGACCGTCCGCCCGTTCGTCATCGTGGTGGTGTTCGGCCTGGTGATCGCGCTCGGGGTGCCGGTCATCGTGGACGGCCGGGCCGCTCGGCGCCGGGCCGTCAGGGAATCCGCGGGCCAGTCCGGCCGGGCAGAGCCGCTGGCCAGGGACATGACCGGCCTGGCCAAGAGCTGAGCCGGCGGCGCCCGGCCCGGGCCGATCCCGCCAGGCCGGCCACGTCGGCTAGCGAGGGGCCGCCGGCTAGCGAGGTAGCTGGGCCGGGGCCGGCGTGCCGTCGGCGATGGGCGGCACGGCCGCCGCCTGCCGGGTGAGCCGCCAGAGCGCGCCCGAGCAGCCGAGCAGCACGAAGAACAGCCCGGACGCGATCGAGAAGGACAGCACGTCGAAGGTCGCGAACGCGATCACGGCCACCAGCAGCGAGGTTGTGAGCGCGTGCGCCTGGTCCCTGACTCGCTGGCTGGTGGCCGCCGACCTGGCCGACCGGGTCGCGTAGGCCCCGGCCGCGAAGATCGCGAGCACGGCCAGCAGGCCGAGCAGTCCGGTCTCGATCAGCGAGGTCACGAACTGATCGTCGACGAAGAAGCTGATCTGCGGATTGAAGGTGCCGAAGCCCTGGCCGAAGAGCGGGTGCCGGACGATCAGCGGCGCGGCCATCGCGATCGCGCTGGCCCGGGAGTGCGAGCTTGAGCCGTTGCCCAGGTGCGCGAACGAGGTCAGGATCGCGCTGCCGACCGACGGGACGGCGATCCACGCGGCCAGCGGGACAGCGGCCAGTACCAGATAGCTCAGCCGCCGCTGGCGGCGTGGCCAGGTCGGCACCAGCAGCACCGGGATGAGCAGCAGGCTGACGATCGCCGACCTGGATACGGCCATTGGGATCGCGGCCGCGATCAGGGTCACCTGAAGCCACCGCCGGAGCCGGATCTGCCGGTTCGCGTACCGTGCCTGATGAATGGCCAGCGGCAGGCTCATGGCCAGAACGGTGGAGAACTCCAGCGGCTGCGCGGCGGTGGCCACCACGCGCACCAGGCCGTCCCTGGTCATCAGGTCGGTTACCCCGTGATGCTGGACCAGTCCGGGGATCGTCACGTAGCTGGCGATATTGGTCCCGGTGACGAACTCGATCAGGCCGACCGCGGCCATCGCGGTGGTGCCGATCACGATCCTGCGCAGCAGCACGTCCAGCCTGCTGGCCCGGTCGATCCCGTCGGCGGTGAGCAGCATCACTCCCAGCCAGCCGGCCAGCAGGATCAGTCCGCGATCCGCCCCGTTCACCTGATGTGTGGACATGGCCACCCGATTGGCGGCCACATAGGAGGCGAGCACCGAGCAGCAGAGCAGGACGGCGGCGGCGCGGATCGGCTGGCGCTCGCCGTCGAGTCCCAGCGCCGGATGCCACTTGGCCGCCAGGTAGGCCAGGCAGAGCCCGGCGGCGGCGATCGTCGCCGGGGATCCCGCGCTGCCCAGGCTGCCCACGACCAGCGACGAGGGGATCGCCATTAGCAGCAGCAGGTACCAGGACACCAGCGTGACCGCGTCGGTGCGGCGGGGCCGGCCGGTGCCGAGTCGATGATCCTCCGGGCGCGCCGGGCGCCGGGCGAGGTGACGGCGGTCTGGATCGGGCATCTCATGGCCTCACAGGGGTGGCGGCGCGGGCCCGCGGTGGCGGACCCGCTGGTCAGGTCGGCATCAGGTGGTCGCGGCAGCCCAGGCAGGCCGGCCGCCGGCCGGGGCTGAGCAGGGCGCGGACGGCGGGCGCCGACTCCGGATGCCCGCGGGGCACCCGGGAAAGCTCGTTCGCGGCCGTGACCAGGAAGTAGCACCACGAGGCGAGGCGGCCGTGCCGGCGCCGGTACAGCCGCACCCGGTTGACGATCTGCATGATGTGCGTGGCGTCGCTGCGCCCGGACTGGCCGCCGATGTGCGTCACCACGGCGGCCGGCTCGTACCGGGTGAGCATGCCCGCATCTCTGGCCCGCAGCGCCAGATCGGTCTCCTCCGAGTACAGGAAGTAGGACTCGTCCCAGCCGCCGAGCAGGTCGTGCGCCGAGCGCGAGACGAGAAGCGCGGCGCCGAGCGCCCAGTCGACCGTGGCCGGCGCGGAATAGGTGCCGGCTCCGGCCACGTACTCGGAGAAGAACGGCAGCCTGGTCCTGGTCAGGCCGAGGGCGCGGGGCAGCGTGGGCTCGCGGCGCAGGGAGAGTTCGAGCCGGCCCGTCGCGGACCGGACCTGCGGGGCCGCGATTCCGACGCCCGGGCAGTGCAGCGCGGCCATCAGTGGCGGGATGCATCCCGGGTGCAGGCGCACGTCGGGGTTCAGCACCAGGATGGGCCCGCGGGCCGGGGACGCCCGGACACCGCGATTGATCCCGCCCGCGTATCCGGTATTCACCGAGCGCACCAGGCGGCAGTCCCCGCGGGCGGCGACGACGTCGGCGGTTCCGTCCGCCGAACCGTTATCGACGACCACCACGTCGGCGGTCAGTCCGGCCAGGGCGGCCGGCAGCGAATCCAGCAGATCGCCGATCACGTGCGCGCTGTTATACGTCACGATGACTGCCGTCAGATCGTGCCGCATATGCCGCAGTGTATTGCGTGCGTCGAGGCAAGGGTGCCTAATCGCAGAGATTACCAGCGCTCATTATGGTCGAATTCCAGCGGTTATCAGACCAGGTATCCCCGGGGCCATGCCTATCGAAGTGGGCTATGCAGCCGAAATGACCGCCCCGAGGATAGAACATGCTGATGATGCGGTTCCCGGTGATCACGATGTTCCGGGTGACCGGACCGCCAGGACGCTGACCTGCATAGATGACGTAGTCACCGCCCGCGAGCAGGTTATCGGCGATGCGACGGTTCTGCTGGATCCCGAAATCCTCGAAGAGGCCGATCGCGTCGGTCTGGCTTCGATTGATCAGGATCGTGTTGTGCTCGATCGTAAGAGGGGCGCTGCCGCCGCCGTTGGACGTGATGCCATTCGTGTGATCGCCAGGTTGATACCCCGGATTGTGTATGTAGTTATTCACGATCAGCCCGGAGTTGATCTGGATTCCGGTCTCGGCCAGCGAAATGTCGTTCCCGCGTATCACCGTGCCGGAGGAATCGCCGAAGACGTCCTTGATGCCGGCCATCATCCGGCCCGACGTCGGGTTCAGTCCGCGGATCGTGCTGTCCTCGATCGTCACATCCGCGGTGCGCCGCAGTGCGACGCCGATCGCGTTGTGCCCGCCGACCACGATGAGGTCGCCGGTGATGGTCACGTGCGATCCGGTGATGCTGACGCCGCAGTCGATGTCCAGTCCGCTCAGCACCGCGCCGCGTCCGTAGACCAGGACGTACCCGCGGGAGTCGTAGTACCAGCCTGGCCCGCGCGAGACCTGGCCGGGGACGCGGAGCAGTCTGCGGCGGGCCGGAACGCCGGTGGTTGACGCTCGGGGGTAGCCGGCCAGGATCGGGGTCCGGGCGGCCAGGCTGCCGGGGGCCCGCCGGTACCCCGACCGTCCGTGGCCGTGACCACTGCGCGGCCGTCCGTGGCCACTGCCCGGCAGTTGGTGACCACTGCCCGGCCGGCCGTGGCCGGCGGGCGACCGGGAGGCCCGCCGCGAGGCCGACGGTGAGTGGCTGAGCACCAGGGGAGCGATGACGGCGGCCGCGCAGATGACCACGGCTGCGCCGATGACCGGGCGCGAAGGCTTCAGCGGAGTTCAGTCCCTTCCGCGCCTGCCGGCGGGGATCCGCCGGGAGGCCTGGCGCGGTTGCCTGCGGATGGGCCCGGAACCGGCCGTCCCGCCGGAGGCGGTAGGTCGGCCGGGCCAGATCAGAGCCCAGTATGCCAGTAACTGTCAGTGGCGTAGTGGTGACTGAACGCTCAGAAGACGCGGAGTCGCCCGCCGGCCAGGCCGGCGGGCGACTCCGCGTCAGCGCGCTACGCGCTGGGATCAGGGTGCCGAGACTGCGCTGCCGTTGCTGTCCCAGACGTTGCCGGACCAGACGTTGCCGGACCCACTGGAGTCGAACTGGGTGACCGGGCCGTACTGGCCGGCCTGGGCGAAGTACCCGGTGCCGAATCGGTTGCCGCTGATCACGATGTTGCTGCTGGCGGGACCGCCGGGCTTCTGGCCGCCGTACAGGCTGTAACCGCCGCCGGCCAGCAGGTTGTTGGTGACCCTCCGGTTGGTCTGGACGCCGAAGTCCTCGAACAGTGCCACGGCGTCGGTCTGACCGCGGTCGTTGAACACGGTGTTGTGGTTGATGGTCAGCAGTGCGGTGCCGCCGCCGTTGGACATGATGCCGTTGGTGTGGTCGGCGGTGATGTAACCGGGATTGTGGATGAAGTTGCCCTGCACCAGGCCCGCCCCCAACTGAACGCCCGTCTCGTAATTCGAGATGTTGTTGTTGAGAACCTGCGTGCCGGTGGCGTCGCCGAAGACATCCTTGACCCCGGTCATCATTCGCTCGCTGCCAGAATTGAAGCCGCTGATCGTGCAATTCTCGACGGTCGCGTTGGTGCTGTGCCGCAGTGCCACCGCGATGGCCGACTGCCCGCCAACCATGATCTTGTCATTCTTCAAGGTCACGTTGGACGCCTCGATGTTCACGCCGTAGGGGATGTACAGGCCGCTCAGCACGGCCCCGTTCCCGTTGACGACGACCCATCCGCGGGAGTCGAAGTACCAGCCTGGGCCCTTGGTGACCTGCGTGCCCACCGTCTTCAGGGTGGTACCGGCCGGGACGCCAGTGTTGCTGGCGTCGGGGTAGCCACAGGCACTGGGGGACTTCATGCAGTTGGTCACCGCCGCCTCGGAGGTGGCGCCGTGCCCGGCCGCGAGGCCGGCGGCCATGACGCCGGACGCCAGCAGGCCGGCCCCGGCCAGCGTGAGCAGAGCCCGAGCAGGCTTGCCGCGGCGGGAGGACTGGGCGGTGGAGGTCGCGCTGCTTGCTGCTGCTGTGGTGAACATGATTAGCCTTCTTTTCTTTCGAGGTCGCTAATGCATGTCCCACACTCCTCAATTTCTCGATTCGCGAGCAGAGCCAGATGCCCTGTCCTGAACGGGCTTTGGAACTGTTAATTCGGCCCGGTTATTTAGTCCCGGTTATTCAGTCCTGGTGATTTCAGCCCGGGTATTTAGTCCCGCCGCCCGGCCCGGGTACAAAGTCCTGCCGGCCGGCCTCCTGGCGCGCTGGCCGGCCCTGGCGCACTGGCCAGCACGAGGCGCGCGGTTGGTGCGATGAGGCGCGCGGGGAAGCGGTGCGGCGGGGCGCGCCCGGATCGGGTGCCGGGCGGGCGCGATGGCCCTGCCGCGCAGGCGCACGGTCAACCCGGGGTGCGCAGGCGCACGGTCAACCCGGAAGGGGCCGCGTCGCCCTGAGGGCTTGGGCGCGGTAAATCCGCGGTGCTAAGGGCGGGGTTACCTGGCGGGGTGCGCAGGGATGCGGTTACCTGGTGAGGTGCGAGGCGGAGGGGGCGCGAGGCGCCGGGTGCGCGCTCAGTTGCCGTGCCGCTCGGCCCGGCGGGCCACATAGGCCGCTGCCTGGCTGCGCCGGTGCATGCCCAGCTTGGATAGCAGCGAGGCCACGTAGTTCTTCACGGTCTTCTCGGACAGTGACATCCGCTCGGCGATCTGACGATTCGTCAGCCCCTCGCCGATCAGATCGAGCACCCGTCGTTCCTGCTCAGTCAGCGCGGACAACGGCGCGACGGTCGCCGTCCGCTCACGCAATCGCTCGATGACCATGTGCACGGCGCGGGTGTCCACCATCGAGAGCCCGGCGGCGACGGTGCGGACCGCGCTGACAAGGTCGGTCCCGTCCGAGGCCTTAAGGACGTAGCCGGCGGCCCCGGCCATGATGGAGCCGACCATCGCCTGGTCATCCCCGTAGGACGTGAGCATCAGGCACGCGGTCTCCGGGAGCATGGACCGGATTTCCCGGCAGACGAAGATCCCGTCGCCGTCCGGCAGGCGGACATCGAGCACGGCGACATCCGGCCGCAGTTCGGGTACCTGCTGGAGTGCGGACGCGACGCTGCCGGCCTCGCCGATCACCTCGATGTCGTCCTCGGCGATCAGCAACTGGCGAAGCCCGCGCCGCACGATCTCGTGGTCATCGAGCAGGAACACTCTGATCGGGGGATGGTGCCCGGTCTTGCTGCCCACCCGTGCCTCCCGTTGAGCCCGGTCCCGCGGGGCGGGCGAGCACGATCCGCCTGAATAGCCGATCAGCAATTTGAATGGCAAGTCAGTAAGCGTCGTGCGATCGCGTGAGATTAATTCTCTTACCGCCGCGCCCCGGTGCGTTTAATTACACAGAGTTACACTAACAATACATGAAGTCATCGGAGGCAAACGAGATTCGGGATGACGATGAGCCGGGAACCTGACCGCTCGGCGGGAGCCGGAGACGCGGGCATCGGGAGTTCGCGCGCGAGCGTTCTTGTCGTCGATGACATGGCCGAGATGCGTGAGCTTATCGGCCGGGCGCTGCGCGCGGAGGATTACGAGGTCACGCTCGCGGCGACGCTGGACCAGGCGCGTGACGCGGAGCCAGCGCGTTACGCCGCGATACTGGTCGACGCCAGGCTGGGCCGCGACCGGGGCCTGGACCTGATCGACGCGCTGCGGGAACGGGATCCGACGCTGGTCGGCAGGTGCCTGGTGCTCACCGGGGGATCGGCCGACGGCATCCCCGCCGACGTCGCGGTGCTGACCAAGCCGTTCCAGCCCGCCGAACTCAAGGACGCGGTGCGGTCGCTGCTCCGCGGCGCGCAGGCGGAGCCGTCGGCCGATCCCGGCGCCGCCGGTCCGCCGGGGCACGCCGCCGGTCCGCGGGTCGCCGAACAGCGCCCGATCCCCGCGACGGGCGCCGATCCCCCTGACGTCCGGGCCCGGGACGTCCCGGGCCCGGACGGGGCGGCGCAGGACGGGGCGGCGGGTCGGCTTCTCGACCTCATCCGGGCGTTGCGCGCTTGCGACCGGCGCCAGCTTGCCGAGGGG
Source organism: Actinomycetes bacterium (assembly GCA_021792855.1). GTDB lineage: Bacteria > Actinomycetota > Actinomycetes > Streptosporangiales > Streptosporangiaceae > Chersky-822. The sequence continues at coordinate 21,715 of JAJYTW010000004.1, read as the reverse complement.
CTGCACGACGGGCCGATCCAGGAGGTCAGCGCGGCCATCCTGGAACTTCAGATGCAGGCGCGGAGCGCTGGCCCGGGCCAGCGGCCCGGGTACGTCGACGAGGTGACGAACTGGCTGACGACGGCGGTCGGGTCGCTCCGGCGGCTGACCGAGCCTGGCCGACTGACCGTGCCCGACGGGCACGCGCTCGCCGACGTGCTCAGCGACCGGGCGGGAGCCCTGCTGACCGAGCCACCCGAGGTGCTCATCGACGAGCGCGGGACGACCCTCAGCCCGGCCGAGCGCCGGGACGTGATCGACGTGGCCGAACTCATGCTGCTTGCGGTGGGGGCGGACCAGAGTTCCGAGGCCACCATCGCGGTCAGCGCTGCCCGCCAGCTCACGATCAGGCTGGAACTGTCGGCCATGACGCCGGAGCCCGGAGGATCGCCTGGGGACGCCGCCGCCGTCCGTGCCGCGGTCGGCGGCCTGGCCCGGGCGCTAGGCGGTGCGGCCGAGACGGACTATGCCGACGGCGCGTGGCGAGCCACGATCACGATCGGCAGGCGGCCAGGAAGGTAGCGGCATCGCCGTGGGTGCCGGGGCCGGGAGAACGGTGAGCGGAGAGCGGGGGACCGTGATGAAGAATGCTGGCGCTATCGCCGCCGCCTTGCTGGAGGCGGCGCCGGACGCGATGGTCTGCGTCACCACGGAAGGCCGGATCAGGCTGCTGAACTCCCAGGCCGAGGAGACCCTCGGCTACCGCAGGGAGGACCTGGTCGGCAAGCCGGTCGAGATACTCCTGCCGCCCGAAGCGCGGCCCAGGCACGAGGACTTCCGGTCCGCCTACCTGCGGAACCCGGTGCACCGCGCGATGGGGGCACGCGGGCAGTTGCACGCGATCCGCAGCGACGGCACGGAATTCCCGGCGGACATCTCGCTGTCCGCGGTCGAGATCGATGACGAGATGCTGGTGCTCGCCGCGATCAGGGATGTATCGGACCGGGTAGCCGCCGAGGCCGAGCGGGTCAGGCTGGCGGCCGAGGCCGAGCAGGCCAGGCTGGAGGCGCAGGCCCGCCAGGATCGCGAGCAGATGGCCAGGCAGGTGCACTACCTGGAGCGGATGGAAAGCCTCGGGCACCTGGCCAGCGGCGTCGCGCACGACTTCAACAACCTGCTGCACGTCATCTCCAGCTACACCTCATTTGTCGATGAGGAGATAGCCCGGGCAGAGGACGGGCGGGACTGGACGACCCCGGACCGGGATGTCTGGGCACGATCGGTCCGGGCGGACCTCGAGCAGATCAGCCGGGCGGTCCGGCTCGGCACGGACCTGACCAGGAAGCTCCTCGCGTTTGCCCGCCGCGAGGCGGTCGAGCCCAGCCTGATCAGCGTGAACGAGGTCATCGGGGATCTGGAGGACCTGCTGCGCCGCTCGCTGGGCGAAGGGGTCGACCTGGTGACCGACCTGGGCCCGGACGTCGGGGCGGTGCTGGCCGATCCCGGCCAGATCGAGCAGGTGCTGATGAACCTGGCGGTGAACGCGCGGGACGCGATGCCGGCCGGCGGAACGCTGACCATCCGGACCGCGACCGTGGATTTCGCGGCCGGGTCCGGCAGCGTTCCCGCCGGGCCGGGCGATGTCGCGCTCGTGCCCGGCCGGTATACCAGCCTGGCGGTGCAGGACACCGGCATGGGAATCCCGGCGCCGATCCTCGAGCATGTCTTCGAGCCCTTCTTCACCACCAAGGCGGAGGGCTCAGGCACCGGCCTCGGGCTGTCCACCGTCTACGGGATAGTCACGCAGGCCGGCGGAGACGTCCGGATCGCCTCGCGGCACGGCGCGGGCACCACGGTCACGGCCCTGCTGCCGGTGGCGTCGGCACTGGATCCCGGCCCCGGCGGCGGCGACCGGGCGGCGGGCGGCGGCAGGGTCATCCTGGTGGTCGATGACGACGTCGCGATGCGTGAGGTGACCAGGCGGATGCTGAGCCGCAACGGCTTCCGGGTGCTGGCGGCGGCGAGCGGCGCCGAGGCCGTCGAACTGGCCAGGGCGGGCGGGCACGTCGACGTCGTGCTCGCCAACATCGACGTCGCCCCGATGCGGGGCAGGGAGATCGTCGCCGGGATCCGCCGGAGCCAGCCTGATGTCCGCGCGGTCTTCATGTCCGGCTACGACCAGGACCTGCTGTCGTCGCAGGGCGATCTGGAGCCAGGCGCGACCTTCGTGGAGAAGCCGTTCACCGAGACGACCCTGCTTGACCGGCTCCGTGCCGTGGTCGCGGACCGGTCAGGACCCGCCTAGCGCGGCGTCTAGCAGCGCGGCGGCCAGGTCAGGAGACCCCCGGCACCCCCGCCGTCTGGTAGCCGCCCCCCGCGACCTGAGCCGCACCGGGGGATCCGGCGGCCGCGGCCGGGCCGGGCGCGAGCGCGCCCGCCCGCAGGTTCAGCCCCAGGGCGGACATGCCGGGCCGGATCCAGTGGCTGAGCAGGCCGAGGCCGGCCAGCAGCGCGAACCCGCCGACGGCCAGGGCGGCCAGGTCCGGCGTGATCGTCCTGGCCGACAGCGCGGCCGCCAGCGTGACCAGCGCGCCCACGCCGGCCGGCGCCCAGAGCCGGCCGGCGACCTGACGGGCGCCGATGCCCACCCGGCGTAGCTCGATCAGGTAAGCGGGCCCGACGACGCAGCCGGCCGCGGCGGCCCCGGCGAGGGCGGCACCCGCGATGCCGCCCGCCTCGGTCCCGATGACCAGTGCCGGAGCCAGCGCGGCGAGCCAGATGACCTGGATCACGAGCACCGCGCGGGATCGCCGGAGCACGACCAGGTAGTCGTAGCACAGTTCGAATCCGATCCGGAGCGCGGCGAGCACCGCCAGCCAGCCAAGCGCTGATGCGGCGGGCAGCCACCTCGCGCCGTAGACCAGTCCGATCAGCGGCGCGCGGGCCCCGGAGATGAACAGGCAGATCGGCACGGTGACCGCGGCCAGCAACCCGGCCGCGGCGAGGAATCCGCCCCGCATCGCCGCCGGGTGGTGCTGCATCCGGGAGAACACGGCCGGAGCGACGCTCCGGGCGGGCCGGGAGAAGATCGCCACCGGCCAGGCCGCCAGGTTCACAGCCAGCGCGTAATAGCCGAGGTCGGTGGCGCCGAGCAGGTGGCCAACCACGATCTGGTCGACGTTGGTCACCGCGAACATGATCAGGCTCGATCCGGCCAGCGGGAGGCTGAACCTGAGCAGACTCCTGGCGACCTGCCGATCCCAGCCGAACCGCACCGGCAGCGGGGAGAACGCGAAGAACAGCACCGCCGAGACCGCCGCCCCGGTCATCCGGCCGACCGCCAGGCTCATCGCGCCATACCCCTGGGCCGCCAGCGCGATCGACACGGCCGCGCCCAGCCAGTTGTTGACCTGGTCGGCGATCATCTTCCGGTCCTGCCGGAACTGCCGCTGCATCAGCGCGGCGGGGGTGGCGACCAGGCCGTCCACGATCACGTTCAGCGCCAGCACGCGGAGCACGCCGGCGGCGGCCGGGGCGCCCATCGCCGCGGCGAACGCCGGCGCGCCCGCGAAGCACCCGGCATAGACGCACAGGCTGGCGGCCACCGAGATGGTGGCCACGGTCGGGGCGATCTCGGCCGGGTCGCGCTCCCACCGCACGATGGCCAGGCCGACGTTCAGGTCGTTGAACCGCAGCAGTGCCATCAGGGCCAGCAGTGCCACCGCGAAGGTGCCGAACGAGTGCGGCCCGAGCAGGCGCGCGAGCACGATCCCGACCGGCAGGGTGCCCAGTCGCCCGGCCAGGTTGCTGACGAAACTGAAGCCGAGTGCCCGGGACGCCCGGGTGGCCAGCGCAGCCTGGCCGCCCTGGCCGGGCCGCTTCCGGTGCCTACCGGCCATCGGCCGGCCGGGTCGCTGGTCTCGGGCCCACCCGGTCGGCGATCCTCTTCGGGCCCGCCGGCGACCCGGCCCGGACCCTGACTCGACCTGTCTGGATTTCGCCTCCATGTGGTGGAATCAATTTCTAATTAACGAAGGTCATGAAGAGTAAATGGAATGCAGCATGACTAGTGATTATGATCAACCAGAAACCTCGTGACTCCCGGGAGATAAGTCTGCCCGGGAGGTTTCCGGAGTCTAGCCCGATGCCTGTGGCCGCACCCTTGATCGCGGAAATTCAAGCATCTCCATGACTCGTCTTGCATACTGTTCCGTCGTGACGACCATCGTGATTCCAGCGCATAACGAGAGTCGTGTGCTCGGCCGGCTGCTGAGCCGCATCGTGGTGCCCGATGCCGCGGATTCGCCGACCGTGCTGGTCGTGGCGAACGGCTGTACCGACCAGACCGCCGATATTGCCCGGTCGTTCGGTAATGCCGTGCGGGTGCTGTCGATCCCGGTGGCATCGAAGCGGCTTGCGCTCGCGGCGGCCGACCGCGCGGCGACGAGCTTTCCCCGGCTCTATGTCGATGCCGACGTGGAGATCGGCCGGGCCGATATCGCCGCGCTGACCGGCGCACTGCTCCTGCCCGGGACGCTCGCCGTGGCGCCGGAGCGGCATCTCGAGCTAGCCGGCTGCCGCTGGCCGGTGCGCTGGTACCTGGACATCTGGGCCAGGCTGCCGGCCGTGCGCGACGGCCTGTTCGGCCGGGGGGCGTTCGCGGTCAGCGCGGACGGGCACCGCCGGATCGCGAACCTGCCCATGCTGATGGCCGACGACCTGGCGGTCGCGCTGGCGTTCGGTCCCGGCGAGGCGCGGGTCGTCCCGCAGGCCCGGGTGACCACCTATCCGCCCCGGACGCTCGGTGCCCTGATCCGCCGCCGGATCCGGGTAGCCACCGGCGTCGCCCAGCTAGAGCGAACGGCGGGCGCGCCGCCGTCGACGGCCAGGACGACCCGCGCCGACCTGGCCGCCATCGTCGCCGACGAGCCCGCGCTGCTGCCGAAGCTGGCGGTGTTCCTGCTGGTGACCGCGATCGCCCGGACCGCCTCAAGGTGGTTCGTCGCGCGCGGGGACTTCCGGACCTGGCAGCGCGACGAGACCAGCCGGGCGCCCGGGCAGCATGCCGCTGGGCTGCCGGGGGAGACGCTGCCAGGGGAGATCAGGTGAGCGGTGCCGGGCGGGGCGAGCGGGCCGGCTGGGACGGGCTGATCGTGCTCTGCGCGACCACCGAGTACGGCGGGATCAGGATGGGGGACTGGCATCTGGCCAGCCAGCTGAGCAGGCTCGGCCCGGTGCTCTTCGTCGACCCGCCGGCCTCCAGCCTGGCCGGCCTGCGCCGCCGCGGACGGCCGGGCCCGCCCGCCCGGCCCAGCCTGTCGGTGATCCGGCCCGGCCTGGCCCGGCTGACGCCGGTGGTGCAGCCCTTCCCGGCCCGGCGCGGCACGGTCGGCGTGACCACCGCGCTGACCCGCGGCTACCTGCGGTGGGCGACCTCCAGGCTGGCGGCCAGCGTCACCGCCGTGATCAGCGGGTGGCCGGTGTTCCCGGTGTTCGGCAGTTGCTCAGAGCGGGTGAGCGTGTACTGGGCGAAGGACGACTACGTCGGCGGGGCCGGCCTGCTTGGCCTGGACCCGCACCTGACCGGCGCCCGGGAGCGTGCCGTGGCGGGCCGCGCCGACCTGATCGTCGCGGCCAACCCATTGGTCGCCGGCCTCTGGCGGCAGCGCGGACTCGATCCGCTGCTGATCCCGTTCGGCACCGACGCGGCGGCGTTCCGGGGCGTGGACCAGGCCGGTCGGCCCGATGACGTCCGACTACCCGCCCCGGTGGCCGGCTTCATCGGGCACATCAACGACCGGGTGGACCTGGCCCTGCTCGAGGAGATCGCCGCTCGCGGCCGGTCGCTGCTGCTGGTCGGCCCCGCGGACCCGCGGTTCGAGCCGCGCCGGTTCGCGGCGCTGACGGCCGCGCCGAACGTCACCTGGGTCGGCCCCCGCCCGGCGGCGGCCCTGCCCGGCTACCTGCGGGTGATCGACGTCGGACTGGTGCCGTACCGGGACAGCGCGTTCAACCGGGGCAGCTTTCCGCTGAAGACGCTGGAGTACCTGGCGGCGGGCCGGGCCGTGGTCAGCACCGACCTGCCAGCCACCCGGTGGCTGGCTACCGACCTGGTCCGGATCGCCGCCGGACCGGCCTCGTTCGCCGATCAGGTGGACCTCGCGGTCGCCCGCGGCAGGAGTCCGGCCGACATCGCGCTGCGCAGGCAGTTCGCCGAGGCGCATAGCTGGCAGCGCCGCGCGGCGCAGGTGCACGCCGCGATCACGGCATGCTGTGCCGCGACGGGCAAGACGACGATCGGATACCGAGAATTTAATTAACGCAACTGGGCCCGGGGCTGCGAGCGCGTTAAGCGGGAATGACCGTATCCCGAGCCGTCCAGGACGTTTTCCGCCGGGCTGTGCCGGGTGATTTACAAGGCAATCTTATCCGGGGATATCCAGGCACGCGGCTATCGCGAGCGGATCGGAGTGGGCCCGCGCGGCAAACTGAATGCACACCCTCGCAGTATATTCAGGTAGCACCATAACCCAGCTGGCATTGAGATCGCGTCCGGAAAAACGAAAATGATGTCCGGCTGATATGTATGATTGGCGCCGAGTGACTGCCAATGAATCGCGATGGCGCTTGTCCGGCGCACGTGATTCATCGGGCGGCAGGGAAAGATCCGTCTGAGCCTGAGGAGACGCAATGCCCGATCGGACGCCGGGCCGGTGCTGATGGCAGCGCAGCAGGCCCGCCGCGCCGCCACTCGCCGCGTGGCCGAAGGTGCCAGGCGGCTGTCCCGGCGCCTGCCCGATCGGCTCCGGTCCCGCACGGCGGACGCCGTAGCGCGCTGCGACCCGAGGCCGACGCCGCGGGCAGCGGACTGGTCGGCGCCGCTCATCGCCCGCCGGGCCGTCACCGGCCCGGACCGATCGGACGCCGGGCAGGCCGCCGGCCCGGCGTCCGGCCCGGGCCAGGAACCGGCGCCCGGCCTGCACGGCGGCACGGCGGCCCGGGCCACCGAGGTTAGCGCCGCCCGGCGGCCGGTCCTGCGCTGCCTGATCGTGACCGGCCAGCTTGACATCGGCGGCCTGATCGCGGTGGCCGCCTTCCTGGCCCGCCAGCTTCCGGCCTACGGGCTGGCCACGGCCGTGCTTGGGATCCGGCCCGGACCGGCGGGCGCGGGCGCGCCGGCTGGCCGGCTCGGCCGATTGCTGCGGGCGGACGGGGTCGAGGTGCACGAGACCGGGCCGGATGCCGCGCCCGGCTGGATCGAGCGCTGGCGGCCGGACGTGATCAGCATCCACGGGGCGGTGCCTGGCTGCGTGCTGGACGCCTGCCAGCGAATCGGCGTGCCCTGCGTGGAAACCCTGCACGGGATGCACGACCTGTTCGGCGCGGACTGGCAGGCCGAGGCCGCCCGGGCCGGTCGACTGGCGGCGATCACGTGCGTCAGCGACCTGGTGCGCCGGCAGTATCTGGCCGGCAACGGCGGCTTTCCGCCGGACCGGATCGTGACCATCCCGAATGGCACGGCCGCCGCGGGGACCGTCCGGCCCGGGTATGCCGAGGCCAGGCGCCGCCTCGGCGTCGACGGCGAGTACCTCTTCGTGTCACTCGCCAGGCACTGCCTGCAGAAGAACTCCTACGGGCTGGTGACCGCGTTCGACGGCCTGGCGCGGCGCCGTCCGGAGGCTCACCTGGTGATCGCCGGGCGGGTGAAGGACGCCCGCTACTTCCGGCAGCTAACCAGGCTCAGGGACAGCCTGCCCTGCCGGGACCGGATCCACCTGCGTGATCACGCACCATGCCCGGAACGGCTGCTCGCCGCCGCCGACGGCTTCGTCCTCAACTCATTCTTCGAAGGCTGGTCACTAGCCCCGATGGAGGCGCTCTGCGCGGGAGTACCGGTGGTGATCAGCGACGTCGGCGGCGCCCGCGAGCAGATCGCCGGCGACCCCGCCCGGGGCTGGCTGGTGACCAACCCGCTCGGCGACCCGCTGCGGGCTGACTGGGACGCGATCGCCGCCGCCCGGTACCGCGCCCAGCCCAACCAGGAGGAGCTGACGGACGCCATGGACTGGCTGGTAGCCGGCCGGGCCGGGTACCTGGCCGGGCGCGACAGGCTCGCGGCGGAGTCCGCCGCCAGGTTCCGCCCCGATGATTGCGCCGCCCGGCACGCCGCGGTGCTGCGCGCCGTGGCGCACGGGGGACCGCTGCCGGGAGCCAAAGCACGACGGCTGACCGCTGGCGGGGTCGCGTGAGCGCCCCGCCGCAGCATCTGCCCGCCACCGTCCCGCCGCCGCGCACCCAGGACGGGCGCTCGGTCGTGGTGCTCGGGATGCACCGCAGCGGCACCTCGGTGGTCACCCGCGTGATCAGCCTGCTCGGCCTGCGGCTCTGCCGCCCCGACGACCTGTACACCGCACCGGACAACCCGACCGGCCACTGGGAGAGCATCTCCCTGGTGGCCGTCAACGACCGACTGCTCCGGCAGGCCGGCGGCACCTTCACGGCGCCGCCGGACCTGCCCGACGGCTGGGAGCGGCAGCCAGTCGCGACGGCGGCCGCCGAGCGGGCCAGGGCCGTATTCGGGTACGCCTACCCGACCGGGCCCTGGGTCTGGAAGGATCCGCGGACCTGCCTCACCCTGCCGTTCTGGCGCGCGGTGCTGCCCGATGACCTGGTCGCCGTGTACGTGCACCGCGAGCCGCTCGAGGTCGCCGCCTCGCTGGCCAGGCGGGAGGGACTCGGCAAGGCCCGCGCGATCGCGATGTGGGAGCGCTACGCCCGGTCGGGCCTGCGGGCCGCGGCGGGCCTGCCGGTCGCCGTCGTCCGCTTCCAGGATCTGCTGGCCGGGCCGGAGGCCGCCGCCGGGCGGATCATGGCGCAGCTAGCCGAACTCGGGGTGGCCGTGACCGGTGACGTGTCGACGGCGGCGCGCGCGGTGTCGCGCGACCTGCCGGCCAGCCGGCGCCCGGGGCTGACGCTCGCCGGGGACCGTGACGCCACCGCCGCGCAGTGCTCCCTGCTGGCGGCGATCGACGCGCTGCCGGCCACCGCGGGCCGCTTCGCGCCACCGGACCTCGGGGCCGAGAGCAGTTCGACCACGGAGTTGCTGACCGCGCTGCGGGCCTGCGCCGGCCGGGCCGGGCCCGCCCGGACCACCCGGATGGTCCGCCTGATCAGGCACATGACACATATCTAGCGACGTGATCTGCCGTCATCGCGCTGAGTCCTGGACGTCGAGCCCTGGACGCTGAGCCATGACGTGGCATGGGGGGTGCCCGCAGCATGAGCGTGACCGAGCAGCAAGCCGGCCCGCGTTCGACCTGGACCGTGACCCGGCCGTCGGCCGGGCCGCGCCACCTGGCCTGGACCGGTTCCTACCTGGCCTGGGCGGCGCTCGCGGACGGCCTGAGCGCGCTGGCGGCCGGCTCGCTGGCCGGTCAGATCCGGTTCGGCGGCTACGCCACGATGCCTCGCGGCTATCTGCTGCTGACGCTGGCGCTGCCCGCCGTCTGGTGCGTGACCATGCTGCTCGCGGGAGGTTACGACATCCGGTTCGTCGGCCTGGGCTCGGAGGAGTTCCGGCGCGTGCTGAACGCGGCCGCCAGCGTGGCCGCGATCGTCGTCGCGGTCTCCTATGCCGGTCACCTCAACCTGTCCAGGGCCTATGTCGGCATCGCCATGCCGGTTGCCACGGCGCTGGACCTGGCGGCCAGGTACCGGCTGCGGAAGCGGCTGCACGCCCGGCGCGGCAGGGGAGCGTGCAGCCGCCGGGTTATCGCGGTCGGGCATCCCGCGGCGGTCCGGCAGCTTGTGGCCACGCTGCGCCGGGATACCTATCACGGTCTCGCGGTGGTCGCGGCGTGCCTGGCGAGCGGGACCGACGCGGATCCGGTAGCCAGGGAGTCCGCGGCCAGGGAGTCCGCGGCCAGGGACTCCGCTGTCGGGGTGCCGGTAGCTGGCGGGGTCGCCGACATCGCCGGGGTGGTGGAGCGGTACCGGGCCGACACGGTCGCCGTGCTCGCCTGCCAGGAGATGGACTCCGGGTGCCTGCGCGAGCTGGCCTGGGCGCTGGAGAAGACCGGCACCGGGCTATGCGTCGCGCCCACCCTGCTGGACATCGCCGGACCGCGGACCTCCATCCGCGCCGTCGCCGGCCTGCCGCTGCTCTATGTCGAGCATCCGCAGCTAGTGGTCGGCAAGCAACTGCTCAAGTCGGCCTTCGACAAGGTCTTCGCGGCTTGTGCCCTGCTCGTGCTCGCCCCGCTGTTCGCCGCCGTGGCGATCGCGATCAAGTCCGACGACCGCGGGCCGGTGCTGTTCCGCCAGGTCCGGGTGGGCCGGGACGGCACGCTGTTCACGCTGTACAAGTTCCGCAGCATGCGGGTCGGGGCGGACCGGTGCAAGCAGGAGCTAGCCTGCCGCAACGAGGCCAGCGGCGTGCTGTTCAAGCTGCGCAGCGACCCGCGGGTCACCCGGACCGGAACCTGGCTGCGCCGCTGGTCGCTGGATGAGCTGCCGCAGTTGGTGAACGTCCTGATCGGCGACATGTCGCTGGTCGGACCGCGGCCGGCGCTGCCCGAGGAGACCGAGCGCTATTGCGACCTGATGCGGCGGCGCCTCGCGGTCAAGCCGGGCATGACCGGCCTGTGGCAGGTCAGCGGCCGGTCGGACCTGCCATCGGAAGAATCGCTGCGGCTGGACACCCGGTACGTCGAGAACTGGTCGTTCGCCCTGGACCTTCAGATCCTGTGGAAGACCTGCTCGGCGGTGCTCGGCGGGGCGGGCGCGTACTGAGCCCGTCCGGGCGTCAGCCGTCCAGTGCCCGCGCGGGCGGGGTCCGGGCGGCGTACAGCGCCGGAACCAGGCCGGCGGCCATCGCGGTTGCGGCGACGGCCAGCGGGGCCGGCAGCACTAGCTGGGCGGCGATCACCGGCGGCCAGCCGCGGGCCCAGGCGGTCAGCACCACGACGGCGACGCCGGCACTGGCCCCGACCAGCCCGGCCAGCAGGCCGAGCAGGCCGACCTCGCCGAGCAGGTGCATGGCGATGTGCCTGCGGCGGGCGCCCACCGCCCGGCGCAGGCCGAATTCGGGGCCGCGGCCGACCGCCGATGTCCAGGCCAGCGCGAGCACGCTGGCCAGGCCGATGCCCAGGCTGGTCCACCCGGTCACCCGGAACAGCCCGGTCAGCAGCCCTTCCACGCCAGCGGCCAGCCGCCGGGGGCTGGCGGGCACCCGGACCGCGTACCGGCCGGGCCGCTGCGGGCTGACCGCGAACGGCGCCTGCCTGGCCACCACGGCCGCGGCCCCCGCCCGGACCTGGATCAGCACGGCGGGCGCCGCGCCCGCGGCCGGCTCGGGCGGGCCGAAGATGGCGATGGCCGCCGAGGTGGGCAGCACCACCGAGCGCAGCAGCGCGGGCCACCGCGCCGCCCCGCCGATGATCCCGATCACCGAGCAGCGCACGCTGTTGAGATAGACGGCGGACCGCGGGCCGAGCACGGTCACGCCGAGCGAGCGGGCCGCGGCGGCGCCGAGCAGGCAGACCCGGGCGGCGCGGGACTGGTCCCAGTCGTCGAACAGCCTGCCCTGGCTGACCATGACGCCGGCGGCGGCCAGGAACCCCGGGGTGGCCGCGATCACCGGGTCCGCGCCGGGCGCGGCGGGTCCGGCCGGCCCGGCCGCGGGGCCGCCGCCGGATACCGGCAGCCGGGTCACCTGGGCCGGCCGCGGCAGGTCTACCGGCCAGAACACGCCGGCCTGCCGCACTCCGTGCAGCGACCGGAGCCGCTGCTCGACGTCGGGCGGGTATGGCCAGGCCGCCGGAACCGGTCCGGTCCGGGCCGGCACCAGCAGGACGTGACTGGCCAGCCGGGCGGTGAAGGCGCTGGCGACCTGCCCGCCGGTGGTGCTGATCAGGCCGAGGATCGCGACGAACCAGGCGGTGACCAGGGCGGTGCCGAGGCCGGCCAGGGTGACCCGGAGCGGCCTGCCGACCACGAAGGCGGCCGCCTCGGCCGCCGCGTCCCGCCAGCGCAGCCGGGTGGGCGCCCCGGCCGGGGTGGTCACGGCGGTTCCCCCGGGCCGGACCGGCCGAGTGAGCCCGGCGGGCCGAGCGGGATGGTGCGGTCGGCGCCGGCGCCGGCGCCTGGCCAGCGTGGCCCGGCCAGGCCGAGCACCAGGCGCTGGGTGGCGTAGGCGGCGGCAAGCTGATCGTCGGTGGCGATCACAACCGTCCGGCCGTCCCGGTGCAGGCCCGCGAGCAGGCCGATGACCTGCTCGGTGAGCGCGGGATCCAGATCGGCGGTCGGGTTGTCGCAGACCAGCAGGTCGGGCGCGGGTGCGAGCGCCCTGGCGATCGCCACCCGCCTGCGCTGGCCGGCCGCGAGACCGCCGGCCAGGACCGCCGCCTGATCGGCGAGGCCGACCAGGTCGAGCGCGTCGAGCGCCCGGTGACGGCGCTGCCGGACTCCGGCGCCGGAGTACAGCAGCGCGAGCATCACGTTGTCCAGCGCGGTCCGGCCGGGCAGCAGGGGAGGACGCTGCGGCACGACGCCGATCCGCCTGGCCCGGAGCGCGGCGAGGTCCCGGTCGCCGAGTCCGATCACCGCCAGGTCGTCCAGCAGGTACGAGCCCGCGTCCGGGCGCTCAAGCAGCGCGATCACGTGCAGCAGCGCGGTCTTGCCGGCCCCGGACGGGCCCTGCACCAGGACTAGCTCGCCTGCGCCGACGGTCAGATCGACCGGACCGACCGCCGGCCGGGCCGGGGGCAGTCGGCGATGCCCGGCCGCCCGGCCCCCGGCCCGGCCCGCCTGGCTCGTCCGGCCCGCCTGGCTCGTCCGGCCCGCCTGGTCCGCGGGCCCGCCGTGCCGGACTCGGCGCGGCCGGCCGCCCGTGCGGGCGCCGGACTGACCGGGCGGGTTCAGGCTGATCCCGCGCAGTCGGAGCAGCGCCGGCCGGTCCGGCCCGGTCATGGCCCGATCCCGATCAGCACCCGGTCGCCGCGGTGCAGGGCGCCGGCCCGGACCGGCTGGATCGCGACCAGGCCGTCCGCCGCCGGCCCGGTGTACACCGGCACCCGGCGTCGCCGCCCGCCGGGTCCGATCCAGATGACGTACTGGGCGGTCGGCCGAGCCCGGACACCGGTCCCCGTGCCCGGGCCAGCCTGCGGCGTGCCGCCGGCCGGGGTGCGCACGGCCGGAGCGCGGCTCCGCTGGTGAGCGGCGAACACGGCGGTCACCGGCACCGTCAGCACCGGGCCGGTAGTGACCGGGGCGAGCAGGGTGAGCCGCACCGGGGTGCCGATCAGATGCTGGGCCAGCGCCCGATCCGGGCGCACCGAGACCGGGAAGCCGGTCACCGAGCCTGCCCCGAACGCCCGCGGCGGCGGGATCGGCGCGATCCGGGTAACCCGCCCGCGGGCCGCGATCGGCGGGATCGGCGAGGAGATCACCGCCCGCATCCCGCGCCTGGCATGCCTGGCCTGGTCATAGCTGAGCACCCCGGTGACGTAGGGCGGACCGACGGCCAGCCGGATGATCCACGGGCCGGCCGCCGGATGGCCGACCCGGGCGTGCACGGCCACCACCAGCGCCGAGGACGCCGGCAGGTAGGCGACCTCGCTCATCGGCAGGTAGGCGCTTGGGATCGGCGGCCGGGTGACGTGGGTTCCCGGCCGGCCGGGAACGACCTGGATCGGATAGACCGGGGCACGGTAGCCCAGGTGCCGGTAGAGCAGCAGCAGGGCGAGCGCCGTGCTCGGGCCGAACACCCCCGGCGGGTCGAAGTCCGCGTACCCGAGCCGTTCCAGCGCCACCTGCAACTGGCGCACGTCCGGCCCGGTGTCACCCTCATGCAGATCCCGGTACGCGGGCAGCCGTCCGGCCAGCAGCAGGATCGGGCGGCCGTCGATCTCCGCGATGACCTGCCCGGGCCGGACCCGGTCGCCGGGCCGGACCGGCAGTCTGGTCACGATCAGGGTGCCGAGCGGGGCGGAGGCGGTGACCGAGACGGTGGTGCTGCCCCGGACCACGCCGGGGACCACGATCGGGTTCCGCAGTACCTGCCAGCGCACCGGCGCGGTGATCAGCGTCCGCGGCGGCGCGGCGGACCGGGCGGCCACCTCGGCCGGTGAGGTGATCGCGAGAACGGAGGCCAGCCCGACCGCCGACATCGCGATCAGGCCGATCGCCAGCCCGGCCAGGAAGAACCGCCTGCGGCCCAGCGGGTCCGCGGGCGTGCCGCCGTACCGGTCGGCTGCCTCAGGCTGCCGCATGATGGGCGCCAGCCGCGCTCAGCCGACGCCGCGGGGCGCGGCGGCCGCTGACCGGTCGCGCTTGCCCCGTGCGAGCGCCTGCCAGCCGTGCCCGTCCCGGCGCCGGCCGCGGCTTCCGCTTCCCCGGTCCGGTCCGTCCGGATCTGCTCCGGGCACCGGCCGGGCATGCTGCGTTCGACCCCCGTGCAACGCTGCATCCCCCCATCTACCTGGCGCGACGTTACCACGCAGGATGGGTGAGGTCAGGGACTCGCGACGGTGCGTGCGGTACCGGTCAGCGTGCGGTCCCGGCCAGGGCCGGCCGGCCCTGCTCCTGCTCGGCCGCCACGGCCGGGCTGATCACCAGCACGGGGCAGTGCGCGTGACTCAGGCAGGCCCGGATCACCGGGCCGATCGGCCGCTCGGCTTGCTGATCCACGGCTGGCGTGAACGACGTCTGCCCGCCGCTGCCGAGCACCAGCAGGCCCGCATCGGCCGAGGCATCCACCAGGATCCGCTCGGGCGGGCCGGCGACCACCTCGACATCGATCCCGGCGTCGGCCGGGCTGCCGATCGTGGCCCGGACCAGCCTGGCCAGATGGCCGGCCGCGGTGCCCGCCGACGAGTCATCATCGGTCGCCGCCGCGTAGGGCGCGCGCGCCGGGCGGGGCTCCCAGGCCTGAATGACCCGGAGCCGCGCGTCCCGGCGGCGCGCCTCTACCGCCGCCCATCGAAGGGCGGCAAGGGAGGCGCCGGAACCGCTGACGCCGACCAGAATCGCTGGCTGGCCGTCGTCGGCGTGCACCGCGTCTCCTTCCCGGGCACCCCATGCGCCCCACAGGGCCAGGCACGTCCCCCTTCGCGTCCGGCTCAGGCACCCCCCCGAATGCCTGTGCCCCGAGCGCTCCGCGCCTCCTTGTCGACCGCACTCCCTGTACCCACTGGCGAGTCTGCCGTTCGCGGATCCGCGGCAGCTAGGGCAGAAGGTCCCGGCTTGCCCCAGCGCTAGGGCCCGGGTAACGAGGCCGGACGAGACATGTCCGCCGCAAGGCGGTGGATTAACGCGCTACCTGGGAATACTCGCGGAGTGCGACGGACGGGGGACCGGCGCCGACGGGACGAGCGGGTGCGCCCGTTGCTGCGGCGGATGAATCGGTGGCTGGGGGCGGACGGCAATCCGCTGCGCCGGCCGACAGACCGCATGGAGAGCGCGGTGCGGGTGCTGCTCGTGCTCGCGTTCCTGATCGCCGGGCCGCTGATCGCGGGCCTGGCCGGGCACCTGACGGACACGTCCGGGCTGCGGCAGGTACGCCACGAGCAGTCCTGGCACCAGGTCAGCGCGGTGCTGCTGCGCTCGGCCCCGCACCCGTACTACGCCTACGGGTCGATGACCACCTACTGGATTCCGGGCCGGTGGCGGACGCCGTCGGGCCGGTTCGAGGTCGCCGACGTGCCCACCGTGGCCGGCGCGCGGGCCGGCTCGGTCGTCCGGTTCTGGGTAGACCGCGCGGGTCACGCCACCGGCCGGCTACCGCTGACCAGGGATCTGGTCACGCTGCGCACGGCGGCCGCGTTCATGATCACGCTGATCGTGTTCGGCATCGCGCTGCTGATCATCTCCGGGTTCGTCCGCTATCTGCTGGATCGCCGCAGGCTGGCGATCTGGGGCATCGAGTGGGCCGCCTTCGGGCCACGCTGGACGACCCGGCGCTGACCCCGGCGCGCTAGGCCCGGATCAGCCCGAAGACCTGCCTGGCGATCTCGGCGTCCTCCCGCGCGGTGACCACGACGGTCCGGACCGCCGCGCCCGGCGCGCTGATCTCGGCATCGCCGCGGGCGGCCGCGTTCCGCCCGGCGTCGATGGCCACCCCGATGAACCGCAGTCCGCCCGCGGCCGCGGCGCGCACGTCAGGCTGATGCTCGCCGATGCCGCCGGTGAACACCAGCGCGTCCAGGCCGTTCATCGCCGCGGCCATCACCGCGATCTGGGCAACCAGGCGGTGGGCGTGCACGGCGACAGCCAGTTTGGCCGCGGCGCTGCCCTGCCGCGCCGCGGCGGCGACCTCGCGCAGATCGCCGCTGCCGTCGGCCAGTCCGGCCAGTCCGGCCAGGCCGGAGCGGTGCTCAAGCCCGTCGGCAAGCTCGGCGGCGCCGATGCCGGCCCGGCCGGCCAGCCAGGCGATCAGACCGGGGTCCACGCTGCCGCTACGGGTGGCCATCACCAGGCCGTCGACCGGGGTGAAGCCCATCGTCGTCTCCACGCTGCGGCCGCCGGACACCGCGGCCAGCGATGACCCGGCGCCCAGATGGCAGGTCACCACGCGGAACCCGCCGGGATCGGTGACGCCGAGCAACTCGGCGGCCCGCCGGGCCGCGTAGCCGTGCGACAGGCCATGGAAGCCGTACTTGCGCAGACTGAACCGGTCCCGCCAGTCGGCCGGCAGCGCGTAGGTGGCCGCCTCGGCCGGGAGACTGGCGTGGAAGGCGGTGTCGAAGCAGGCCACCTGGCGCAGGTCAGGCAGTGCGGCGGCGGTCGCGTCCAGGCCCGCCAGCGCCCGTGGCTGGTGCAGCGGCGCGAGGGTGGTCAGGTCCTCGATCGCCGCGCGGACCGCCGGGTCGACCAGAGTCGGCGCGGTGAACCGGCCCCCGCCGTGCACCACCCGGTGGCCCGCCGCCGCCAGCCTGGGCGCCAGCGGCGAGTCAGCCAGCCCGGACAGGTAATCGGTCACGGCCGGCGCGTTCGGGGTGCCGTCCCAGTGGTCGATGTCGCGCCGGTCGGCGACCGTGCCGCCGGAGTCGATCACGGACAGCTTCAGGCTGGACGAGCCGGCGTTGACGACCAGAACGCAGTCCTGGCGCTGGCTGGCCGGCCTCACAGGGCGGGCACGTGCAGCGCGCGGCTGCCGGTCAGCGCCCCGGTCTGCCCTGGCACGCCCGGCGCGCGGCCGGGCGCGGCGGCCGGCCAGGTCCAGTCCCGGACCTCCGGCATGTCCTCACCGTGCTCGACGATCCACTCGGTGTGCCTGGCCCGGGCGTCGGTCATCTGCTGGCGCAACACCGTGGCCCGCGGCCCGAGTCCGGGCACCCGGTCGATCACGTCCATGACCAGGTGGAACCGGTCCATGTCATTGCGGACCAGCATGTCGAAGGGCGTAGTCGTGGTGCCCTCCTCCTTGTAGCCGCGGACATGCAGGTTGTCGTGGCCGGTCCGCCGGTAGGTGAGCCGGTGGATTAGCCAGGGGTAGCCGTGATAGGCGAAGATGACCGGCTTGTCCGGCGTGAACAGCGCGTCGTACTCGGCGTCACTCATCCCGTGCGGGTGCTCCGAGGTGGGCTGCAACCGCATCAGGTCGACCACGTTGACCACGCGGACCCGCAGTTCGGGCAGGTGCCGCCGGAGGATGTCGGCGGCCGCGAGCACCTCGATGGTCGGCACGTCGCCGGCGCAGGCCAGCACCACGTCAGGCTCGGCCCCATCGCCGTCGGTGCTGGCCCACTCCCAGATCCCGGCGCCGCGCGCGCAGTGCAACTCGGCGGACGTCATGTCCAGCCAGTCCGGGTTCGGCTGCTTGCCCGCCACGATCACGTTGACCAGGTCCCTGCTGCGCAGGCAGTGGTCGGCGACCGCCAGCAGAGTGTTCGCGTCCGGCGGCAGGTAGACCCTGATCACCTCGGCCTTCTTGTTCACCACGTGGTCGATGAAGCCGGGGTCCTGGTGCGAGAACCCGTTGTGGTCCTGCCGCCACACGTGCGAGGTGAGCAGGTAGTTCAGCGAGGCGATCGGCCGCCGCCAGGGCAGGTGCCGGCTCACCTTCAGCCACTTGACGTGCTGGTTCAGCATCGAGTCGACGATGTGGATGAACGCCTCGTAGCACGAGAACAGACCGTGCCTGCCGCTGAGCAGGTAGCCCTCGAGCCACCCCTGGCAGGTGTGCTCGGACAGGATCTCCATCACCCGGCCGTCCCTGGTCAGGTTCATGTCGACCGGCAGCGTGCTGGCCTCCCAGGTCTTGCCGGTCACCTCGATCACCGCGTCGAGTCGGTTGGACGCCGTCTCGTCCGGTCCCATCACCCGGAAGTTGCTGGTGCCCAGGTTCCGGCGCATCACCTCGGCCACCATCGTCCCGAGCACCCGGGTCGGCTCGGAGGTGACCGCGCCGGGCGCGGGCACCGGCACGGCGAACTCGTGCGGGCTGGGCAGATCCAGGTCGCGCAGCAGCAGGCCGCCGTTGGCGTGCGGGCTGAGGCCCAGCCTGCGCTGCCCGGCGGGGACCAGTGCCAGCAATTCCGGCCGCGGCCTGCCATCCTCGTCGAACAGTTCCTCCGGGTGGTAGGACCGCAGCCAGCCCTCAAGCTGGCGCAGGTGCGCGGGGTTCGCCCGGACCTCCGGCAGCGGCACCTGGTGCGAGCGCCAGGTGCCCTCCACCGGCAGGCCATCCACCTCGGCCGGGCCGGTCCAGCCCTTCGGCGTGCGGAGCACGATCATCGGCCAGCGCGGCCGGGCGCCGTCCGCCGTCCAGAGCCCGTCCGCCGCCGCGTGCCCGTCCGCCGCCGACCTGGCGTCCTGCCAGATCCGGCGGATGTCCGCGATGACCTGATCCAGCGTGCCGGCCAGTTGCTCGTGCACGTCGAGCGGATCGTCGCCGGTCACGTAGTGCGGCTGATAGCCGTAGCCGCGTAGCAGGTCGTCAAGCTCGTCCTCGCCGATCCGGGCCAGCAGTGCGGGATTCGCGATCTTGAACCCGTTCAGGTGCAGGATCGGGAGCACGGCGCCGTCCCTGGCCGGGTCGAGGAACTTGTTCGAGTGCCAGCTAGCGGCCAGCGGGCCGGTCTCGGCCTCGCCGTCGCCGACCACGCACGCGACGATCAGGTTCGGGTTGTCGAACGCCACCCCGTGCGCGTGCGAGAGCGAGTAGCCAAGCTCGCCGCCCTCGTGGATCGATCCGGGCGTCTCCGGCGCGACGTGGCTGGGCACGCCGCCGGGGAACGAGAACTGCCGCATCAGCCGGGCCATCCCGGTGGCGTCCCGCGGCACGCTCGGGTACACCTCCGAGTAGCTGCCCTCCAGCCAGGTGTTGGCGAGCGCGGCCGGGCCGCCGTGACCGGGCCCGACGACGATCGTCATCTCCAGGTCGCCGCGGGTGATCACCCGGTTCAGGTGCGCCCAGATCAGGTTCAGCCCCGGCGTGGTGCCCCAGTGGCCGAGCAGCCGGGGCTTGATGTGCTCGGGCCGTAGTGGCTCGGTGAGCAGCGGGTTGGCCATCAGGTAGATCTGTCCGGCGGCCAGGTAGTTCGCTGCCCGCCAGTAGGCGTTCAGGCAGGACAGTTCCTCGCCGGTGAGCGTTGAAGCGGCTGATGTTGTAGTCATGGCTGGAATGTCACCTTCGATAGATCAGGACGTGCGGACCACCGTGACCGGGCAGGCGGCGTGGGTCACGCAGTGCGTGCTGACCGAGCCGAGCAGCATGCCCGTGAACCCGCCGTGGCCGCGGCTGCCCACGACCAGCAGATCCGCGTCCCTGGACTCGTCGATCAGCACCTGGGACGGGTGCCCGTACACCACCTTGGGCTCGACCTGCACCGACGGGGGATCGCCAAACGTGGCGGCGATCGCCTTTTCCAGGTCCTCGCGCCTGGCCTGCTCGATGTCGCCGGCGACGATCGCCGGGGCGACGCCGATCGGGGCCGGCCCGGCGGCGGCCGGATAGTGCCAGGCGAGCACCGCCCGCACGGTCGCGCCCATCGCCCTGGCGTACCGGGCGGCCCAGGCCATCGCCATCGCGGACGCCGGCGATCCGTCCACGCCGACCACGACAAGTTCGGTGCTGTGTTCGGTGGTCATAACCCCCGCCTCGATCGCCTCATCCCGCGCCACGGCGGTGGGCGCCAGGCGCCACCGGCGTGAGCCCCTTCAGCAGTTATTCAACGGTGTACCCACCGGCGGGGCCAGAGTCGTCCGGTCGAGGCTGCCGGGTCCTAGGTCACCGCCGCACCGGATGGCCGCCCGGCAGGTCAGGCCACGTACCCTGATGAGCATTGTCGTGGTTGATACCGCCCGGATTTCTCCGAGCGAAATGCCTTGGAGCGTGCTGTTATGCCGGATCTCTCGCTGCTGCCCCCGTCGGCCGTCATCGACGGCGACGACCTGCGCATCGGCGGCTGCCTGATGTCGGATCTGGCCGAGCGGTTCGGCACCCCGGCGTTCGTGATCGATGAGCAGGCGCTGCGCGACCGGGCCAGGGAGTACCTGGGCGCGCTGACCAGCCGGCACCAGGCCGGGCGGGTCTGTTTCGCGGTCAAGAGCTTCCCGTCGGCGGCGACGATCCGGGTGCTCGCGCAGGAGGGCCTCGGGTGCGACGTGGTCGGGGCCGGGGAACTGCGGATGGCGCTGGCCGCCGGCGCCGACCCGGCCAGGATCGTGATGCACGGGAACGCCAAGTCCGACGCCGACATCGAGGCGGCGCTCGCGGCCGGGATCGGCTACATCGTGGTCGACGGCTTCGACGACATCGACCGGATCGAGCGACTGGCCACCCGGCCCGCGCCGGTGCTGCTCCGGGTCAGCCCCGGCATCGAGTCCGACACCCACGCGGCGATGGCGACCGGCGGCAAGCTGTCCAAGTTCGGCGTCCCGGCCGAGCAGGTGCCCGACGCGATCGCCCGGATGCGCGCCAGCGCCCATGTCGACCTGCGCGGCCTGCACGCGCACATCGGCTCTCAGATCACCAGGGTCGAGCAGTTCGAGGCAGCGGTCGAGGCACTGGCCACGCTGGAGCGGTTCGAGGTGTACGACTTCGGCGGCGGACTCGGCGTCCGGTACGAGCCGCAGGACTCCGCCCCGGACGTGGACGAGTACGTCGGCCGCCTGGTCGCGGCCGCGCACAAGCACCTCGGCACCGGGATCGAGATCCTGATCGAGCCGGGCCGGTCGATGGTGGCCAGGGCCGGGGTCACGCTGTACCGGGTGGTCACTGTCAAGCAGGCCGGCAAGCTGCACGTAGCGGTGGACGGCGGGATGGGCGACAACCTGGAGTACTCGCTGTACGGGCAGCGGTTCACGCCGCTGACCGTCGGCCGCTGGGACGCCCAGCCTGTGCTGGCCGATCTGGTTGGCCGGCATTGCGAGTCCGGCGACATCGTCACGCCCGACGTGCTGCTGGCTGATCCCGCGATCGGGGACCTGGTCGTGGTGCCGGTGACCGGCGCGTACTGCTTCACGATGGCGAACAACTACAACGGAGCGCTGCGGCCGCCGGTGATCTTCTGCTCCGACGGCCAGGCCAGGGTCGGGGTCCGCAGGGAGACCTTCGAGGACCTGATGGCCAGGGAAGTCGACCTGGGGTAACCCGGCGGCCAATTCCCGGGCACGGCGCATCCCTGTAGTCATACTGTGTATGCATTGAAGAACGCTCCGTAACCGCTGCCGTTCCGTGCGGACCGTCGCGACCAGGGGACCCGCGGGTCCGCCAGGGAGTTGCCATGCCGGT